>NZ_JBEXMJ010000007.1 GCF_040610475.1 Actinopolymorpha sp. NPDC004070
ACTGAAGAGTGCTCACCCGACGGCGGCTCGGCGACCAGCCTCACGCCCAACAGCCCTAGCCTTGGGCGCGAAACGCCGGTCGAACCCCATTAGGGTCTGTCCTGCGGATCAGGGTCGAGTAGTGAGCGGGTCATCCGAGACCGGGCCGAGCGGGGAGGCGAGCACGGAGGCGATCAGCGCGGCGCGTTCGACCAGCGACTCCGCCACGACCTCCTCGTGCACCGCGTGGGCTCCGCGTCCGCGTGGGCCGAACCCATCCAGTGCGGGCACGCCGGCCGCGCCGGCGAAGTTGGTGTCGGCCGCGCCGAGCGCGTGCGCCCCCCGGACCTGCTGCCCGACCCGCTCACCCGCGGCGACCACGGCGGCGAGCATGCCCTCGTTGCCGGTGCCGGCCCAGGCCGGGCGGCTGGTGAGGATCTGAGCCTGTACGCCGGCGTCGGCACGGATGGGTTCGAGCCGGGCCAGCTGGTCCAGCACCCGGCGTTCGACCTCGGCGTCCCCGAACCGGAACCCGAGCTCTGCGCCGGCCCTCCCCGCGGTCACGTTGGTGCGGGTGCCGCCGTACACGGTCCCGACGTTGTAGAGCACGCCTTCCTCGGCCTCCGCGATGCCCCGCAGCCGGACCAGCTGGTCGACGAGCTCGTCGATGGCGGAGACCCCGCGGGTGCGGTCCAGCGCCGCGTGTGCCTCCACCCCGATGGCCTCCAGGCGGACCCGCGTACTCCCGTGCCTCCCGGTCTTCAGCCCGCCCTTCGGATGCGGCGGCTCCAGCCCGAGGGCGGCGGCCGCACCGGAGAGCTCGCGTTCGACCAGTGCCCGGCCGGTCGGCGTGCCGATCTCCTCGTCGGCGGTGACCACCAGCCGCACCGGCTGGGCCAGTGGGACGTCGCAGTCGCGCAGCACCGCGATCGCCGTCTCGAAGGCGACCAGGCCGCCCTTCATGTCGAACACACCCGGCCCGCGGATCAGCGTCCCGTCGTCGACGTAGGGCATCCGCCCGGCGAGCTGGCCCACCGGCCACACCGTGTCGTGGTGGCCGAGCACCACCACGTGCGGCCGCTCGGTCGGGGTGCCGTCGCCGGCTGCCCCTCCGTCTGCCTCGCCCGCGGGCCAGGCAGCGACCAGGTGGTCGCCGGTGTCGCTGGGGACCGCGGTCACGGCGGCGCCGAGCTCGGCGTAGTGGCCGCCGAGCACCTCACCGAGGCGGTTCAGTGCGTCCGCGTCTCCGGTGGGCGTCTCGTGGTGGACGTACGCGGCGAGCCGCTCCCGCATCCGCGGCTCGAGCTCACGGGCACGGAGCACGAGCCGTTCGAGAGGATCCATGCACCGCAGGATATGACGCGTATCTTCGCGAGGTGGTCATCGACCCGCACTCGGACACTCCCTCGCGGTCTCGAAATCGTCAGTAACCGCGGGGGTTGTCGCCCCGGGCATTGACCCCGGCGGCGTACCCCTGCTAGACATCTCGCGGATATCTGTCGCGTATCTTCGTCTCTTGGCGGTCGCCTCGTCAGTGTCGTCAGGCGCCCGGGCCCCCTCCCAGGGGCACACACATCGTCTGTGACGGCCGGCTCGGCCGGTCGTCGGTCTTCGCTGGGGGTGCCATGCGGGCCACCCGACCCACGCTGCGCACAGAGCAGACGCAGCCCACGCTGCATACGCCCGACTCCGCGGTCACCGCCCGCCCGCTGCGCAGCCAGGGCGAGCGCGAGGCGGCCGTGGGCCTGTACCGCCAGGTGTTCGGCCTCGGCGCCGGCGACCCGGCGATGACCCCGAAGCTCCTGGTCGCCCTGCAGCGCAACGGCGGCTCGGCGCTCGGCGCGTTCGACCCGTCCGGACGGCTGGTGGGGTTCACCTACGGATTCGTCGGTACGCAGGACGGCGCGACCTACCACTACTCCCAGGCGGCCGTGGTCGACGCGGCCGCGCAGGGAAAGGGCGTCGGCCGGGTGCTCAAGCGGGCGCAGGCCGCCGAGGCGTCTCGGGCCGGCGTCCGCGCGATGCGCTGGGCGTACGACCCGATGCTCGCCCGCAACGCACACTTCAACCTCGACGTCCTCGGCGCCCGTGGCCGGTGGTTCGTCCGGGACTACTACGGCCTCACCGACGCCGGCGGGCGTAGCGACCGGGTGCTCGTGGAGTGGCGTACCGACGCGGACCCGACCGACCCGACCGGGGCGACGGACTCGGCCGGCGGGACGAACTCGACCGGCGCGACCGACTCGACGCGCGGGGCCGAGCGGCTTGGCGACGACCCGGACCTCGCGTGGGGGACGATCCGCGCTACCGCCACCGACCGCCGGCTGCTGGCCATCCCGGCCCGCTGGGGAGCGCCGGACGGACCCGACCCGGCCCGATCCGGCGACGTCCGCGACCGGGTGGCCGCCGCACTGGAGAACGCGCTCGACGCGGGGTACGTCCTGACGTCGTGCCGCCGGGTCACGCCGGAAACCGCCGTCTACGTGCTCGCCCCGGCGGGGGAGGCCGGATGAGCGCCGAGCGGAGCAGTCCCGAGCAGAGCAGCCCGGACCCGAGCAGTCCCGACCAGCGGTACGGCGCCCGGCTGCGCCGGCGTTCGTCCTCGTCGATCCTGCTGGACCGGCTGCTCGACCACGAGACCGCCAACCTCGCCGAGACCGCCCGCCGGGTCCGGGTGGACGGCACCCTGGAGCAGGCTGCCGCCCGAATCGTCGCCGCCCGCCGCAGGTTCGTGGTCGGCGGCTCCAAGTCGTCCGCGTACGCCGCCCTGCTGGCCATCGACCTGTCCGCCAGCCTCGCCAACGTCACCCTGGTCGACGGCATCGCGGCCCGCCCGGTGGACGTGCTGTGCGACGTGCGGTCCGACGACGTGCTGGTGGCCTTCTCCTTCCGCCGCTACACCCGCCAGACCATCGCGGTGGCGCGGGAGTTCGCCGCTGCCGGGGGCACCGTCGTGGGCATCACCGACGACCCGGACAGTTCGCTGGCCCGGCTGGCGGAGGTGGCCGTGGTGGTGGGCACCCGCAGCGCGTCGTACGTCGATTCACCGACCGCGGTGGCGGCGGTGACCCACATCCTCGCCACGCTCACCGCGGCCAGCGCCAAGGGAGCACGCCGCCGGCTCGCCCGGCGCGAGGAGGTCACCCGCGACCTCGAACTCTACGAAGGGGCCTGAGCGCATGCAGATCTCCGCCGCCGAACTCTTCGCGGCCCGGCTGCCGCTGGTGCACGAGTTCGAGACCAGCTCGCACCGCAAGACCTACCTGGAGCACATCCTGGTCCGGGTGACCGGCGCCGACGGCGCGGTGGGGTGGGGCGAGATCGCCTCGCCGTCCGGGCCGTACTACTGCGCGGAGACCGTGCAGAGCTGCTGGCACGTCGCCGAGCAGCACCTGCTGCCGGCCGTGGTCGGCGCCGGTTGGTCGCATCCGTCGCAAGTGCCGGCGCTGTGGTCGAAGGTACGCGGGAACGAGTTCGCCAAGGCCGGGGTGGACATGGCGTGCTGGAACCTGTGGTCCACCGCGACGGACGTGCCGCTGGCCGGTGCGCTCGGCGGGACGCGGGAGCGGGTGGTGGCCGGGGCGAGCCTGGGGATCGAGCCGACGCCGGACGACCTGGTGGCGCAGGTGGCTCGCCAGGTCGAGGCCGGCTACCCGCGGGTGAAGCTGAAGATCGCGCCGGGGTGGGACGTCGAGCCGGTCCGCGCCGTGCGCGCGGCGTTTCCCGACCTGGACCTGCACGTCGACGCCAACGGCGCCTACACCGAGGACGCCGACCACCTGGCGGCGCTGCGCGGGCTGGACGACTTCGGTCTGACGATGGTCGAGCAGCCGTTCGCGCCGCGCGACCTGCTGGCGCACGCCCGGCTGCGCCGCGTCCTGCGTACTCCCGTCTGCCTGGACGAGTCGGTCGCCGACCTGCACGACCTGCGCACGGCGCTGGCCCTGGACGCGGTCGCGATCCTGAACATCAAGGTCTCCCGGATGGGCGGGCTGACCGCCGCGGTCGCCGCACACGACCTCGCTCGCGAGCACGACGTACCGGTGTGGTGCGGCGGCATGCACGAGTTCGGGATCGGCCGTGCGGCCAACGTCGCGCTGTCCAGTCTGCCCGGCTTCACCCTGCCCTCCGACGTGTCCGCGTCGGAGAAGTACTACGCCCGCGACGTCGTGCGGCCGCCGATCACCGCCGACCACGGGCTGGTCGACGTGCCGTGGAAGCAGGCGGGCAGCGGGCACGAGGTCGACGAGGAGTTCGTACGGGAGATCTCCTCGCGCACGGCTCGGGTCGACGCCGACTGAACCTCACCCGCGCACCCGCCGGAAAAGTCCAGCACCGAACAAGGAGTGCCATGTCCCAGTCCCGATCTGGCCCGAGCGAAACCGCCGCCGAGCCCGCCACTCAGCGCGGCGAGGCCACCAAGGCCGCCACCAAGGCCGCCACCAAGGCCGCCACCAAGCCCGGCGGCGAGGCCGGGGAGTCGAACGCGTACGCGGTCGGGCTGCCGCCGGCGCGCCGCCGGATCTGCACGGTGATCGCGCTGGCCGGGCTGCTGGCCTCGCTGGTGCTCGGCCAGGTGGTACAGGCGCCGACACTGTGGGGCCTGCTACCGATCCTGCTGTACGCGGTGCTGTGCCTGCTCGGCCTGGACATCGTGGTCGCCACCGTCGTCGCCGTGATCTCCGGCATCCTGATCGCGGCCCGGCCGCCCACCGAGGTGGGCGAACTCCTCGGCACCTCCCTCGGTGACCTGGTGACGATGATCGGCCTGATCATCGTCCTGGGCGCCGGGGTCGGTGAGGTGCTGCGCGTCACCGGGGTGGCCGACACCATCGTCAGCGCGATCATGCGCGCGGTCGGCGAACGCAGCCGGCACGCGGTGACGTTCGGCGTGATGGTCGCCTGCCTGGTCCTGGTCGCGAGCCTCGGCACGCTCGCCGGCGCGCTGGCCATCGCCGCGCCCATCCTGATCCCGATCACCGCGCGGATGGGGTTCACCCGTTCGGCGACGGCCTCGATGATGTTCGTCGGCGGGTGCGCGGGCCTGGCCCTGGCGCCGTTCGCCGGCTCCAACGTCGCCATCCTCACCGCGGCGGACGTCGACTACCTCACCTACCTGCGGGTCGGTGCCGGACCGCTGGCGGTGCTGTCGATCGCGCTGGCCATGCTGATCGTGCCGTGGATGCAGCGGCGTACGGCGGCCGCCGGCAACGACTTCTACACCGCGGAGGAGGCCTCCGACGACGCCGCGAGCGCGGGCGGTGCCGACCGCAACCCGAAGGCGGGCCGGGCCACCGCGGCGTTCCTCGTCCTGTTGGTGGTGAGCGTCGTCTACGCCACCGTGACCAACGCGGGTACGGCGTTCCCGCTGCTGGCCCTGCCGTTGCTCGGCATCGTCACCGGCTTCGCCGGCGGGCTGTCCAGTGTGGAGATCGCGGGGAGGATGTACCGCGGCGGTGCCCGGCTGCTCAGCATCTTCATTCTGTTCTGGCTGCTGGCCGCGTTGTTCGGGATCATCGACCAGTGGCTGAAGCCGTACGACGTCATCCTGGACACGTTCGGCTCCCAGCTGTCCCACCTCGGCGCGTTCCCGTTCGCGGTGGCGATCGGGCTGCTCGGCTGGGTGGGCGTCCCGGGGGCGACGGCGGCCCAGGTCGTCCTGCTGGACAAGGTGTTCGGCGGGCTGGGTGCGACCCTCGGGGTGTCGGCGGGCGCCTGGGTCATCGTGTTGCTGTGGGCGTCCAAGGGCGACACGTACGGTCCGTTCCCGAACGCCAACATGATCGGCGCGATGGGTCTTGCCCGCTCGCAGAACCTGCGCAACGTGTTGTTGACGGGCTGGCTGGTGATGGTCCCGGCTTGCGTGATGTACGCGATCCTGCTGGTGTTCATGACCTGACCCCGCAACCACGTCTTGACGCAGGATCCGCGCGACCGGACTCCGATCTCCACACTCCCCAGACCGCGACCCGGAGGTCAGCAGATGTACGACGTGGTACTCGCCGGCGGCACCGTCCTGGACGGAACCGGTGCTCCCGGTGTGGTGGCCGACGTGGCGGTCGAGGACGGCCGGATCGCCTTCGTGGGTGAGGTTTCCAGAACGCTAGCGAGGCGCCGGATCGACGTGACCGGCTCGGTGGTCTGCCCGGGGTTCGTCGACCTGCACTCCCACGCGGACTTCACGGTGTTCGGCGCACCTGGTGCGCTCACCCAGATCGCCCAGGGCGTCACCACCCTGGTCACCGGCAACTGCGGCTTCTCGCCGTTCCCGGTGGTGCCGGGTCACGAGGACGAGTTGCGTGCGCACGCCGGCTTCCTGGACGCGGACCTGCCCTGGGAGTGGTCGGGCGCGGGGGAGTACGCCGCGGCCGTCGAACGCCTTCCGCTCGGTGTCAACCTCGCCTTGCAGGTAGGCCACGGCGCGGTACGCATCGGCGCGATGGGCGTGGCCGACCGGGCGCCGACGCCGGCCGAGCTGGACCGGATGCGGGCGCTGGTCGCGGCGGCGGTCGACGAAGGCGTCGTGGGACTGTCCAGCGGGCTGATCTACGCACCCGCGTCATATGCCCGGGCGGAGGAACTGGCCGCGGTGGCCGAGCCGGTGGCGGCCGCCGGGCTGGTCTACTCCACCCACATCCGCGACGAGGCCGACCTGCTGGACGACGCGGTGGAGGAGGCGCTGGAGGTCGGCCGGCGTACCGGCGTGCGCGTACAGATCTCGCACCTGAAGGCGGTCGGCCCGCCCAACTGGGGCCGGGTCGGCAAGGTCCTGGACACCCTCGCGCAGGCACGGCGCGACGGCGTGGACGCGCACGGCGACCAGTACCCCTACACCGCGTCGAGCACCACGCTCACCGCCCGGTTGCCCGGCTGGGCGATGGACGGCGGGGTGGCGGCGCTGCGGGAGCGGCTGGAGCGCGCGGAGGACCGCGACCGGCTGGTCGCCGACCTCACCGCCCGGACGGGGACGACGTTCCTGCCCGAGCGGATCGTGGTGTCCGACACCCCGGACGGCCCGTACCGCCGGCACCTCGGCAGGGACCTCGCGGCCATCGCCCGGGCTGTCGGCCGGACGCCGGCGGAGACGGCCGTGGACCTGCTGCGCCGCCAGCGCGGGGTGGCGTCGATCATCAGCCACGGCATGGCCGAGGACGACGTACGCACGATCCTCGCCGACCCGACGGTCGCGGTCGCCAGCGACGGCTGGATCCTGGACTGCCCGGGCGCCGGTACGCCGCACCCGCGCAGCTTCGGCACCTTCGCCCGGGTGCTCGGGCACTACGTACGCGAGGGCGTGCTCGACCTGCCCACCGCCGTGGCGAAGATGACCTCGCTGCCGGCCGCCCGGCTGGGCCGGCGCGACCGCGGCGTGGTGCGTCCGGGCGCGGTCGCCGACCTCGCGGTGTTCGACCCCGGCGAAGTGGCCGATCCGTCCACCTACGACGCACCGTGGCAGCTCGCGCGCGGAGTGTCGTACACCCTCGTCGCCGGTACGCCGGTGTGGGAGAACGGCGCCGCGACCGGCGCCGCTCCGGGGCGGATTGTCGGTGGGCAGCGGTAGCGTTCGGGCCATGGCGAAGAGCGCGTCGAAGTCGGCGAAGACCAAGGTCGCGGGCGTCCCCACCGAGGCGCTGGAGCGGCACGCGGTGCTGTCCCAGGAGATCGAGGAGCACAACTACCGCTACTACGTCCTCGACCGGCCGACGGCCTCCGACGCCGACTACGACGCGCTGATGCGGGAGCTGAAGGCGCTCGAGGAGGCCCATCCGGAGCTGCGCACCCCGGAGTCGCCGACGCAGAGGGTCAGCGGCACCTGGTCGACGGAGTTCGAGCCCGTCGAGCACCTCGAGCGCCTGTTGTCGCTGGACAACGCGTTCGCGCTGGAGGAGCTGCGGGCCTGGGCAGCCCGGGTCGAGCGGGAGATCGGCACCGAGGCCGAATACCTCTGCGAGCTGAAGATCGACGGCCTCGCCATCGACCTGGTCTACGAGCGGGGCCGCCTGGTGCGCGCGGCCACCCGCGGCGACGGCCGGGTCGGCGAGGACGTCACGCTCAACGTCCGCACCATCGACGGCATCCCGCACCGGCTGGCCAAGGCCGACGCGCCCACCCCCGAGGTGCTCGAGGTGCGCGGCGAGGTCTACTTCCGGGTCCGCGACTTCGAGGAGCTCAACGCCGCACTCGTGGAGGCGGGCAAGCCGCCGTTCGCCAACCCGCGCAACTCCGCGGCCGGATCGCTGCGGCAGAAGGACCCCCGGGTCACCGCCCGCCGCCGGCTGCACTTCACCGCGCACGGGATCGGCCGCACTCAGGGCTGGCAGCCGCAGCGGCTGTCGGAGGCCTACGCCACTCTCGCGGCCTGGGGCATCCCGGTCAGCGACCACGTGGGAGTCCGCCGCACGCTGGAGGAGGTGGACGCCTACGCCCGCGACTACCGCGAGCGCCGGCACTCCCTCGACCACGAGATCGACGGCGTGGTGGTGAAGGTCGACCAGATCACCCTGCAGCGCCAGCTGGGGTCCACCTCGCGGGCGCCGCGGTGGGCGATCGCGTTCAAGTTCCCGCCGGAGGAGGTCAACGCCAAGCTGATCGACATCCGGGTCAACGTCGGCCGCACCGGCCGGGTCACCCCCTACGGCGTGATGGAGCCGACAAAGGTCGCCGGGTCGACGGTGGAGTACGCCACGCTGCACAACGCCTCGGAGGTACGCCGCAAGGGCGTCCTGATCGGCGACACCGTGGTGCTGCGCAAGGCCGGCGACGTGATTCCCGAGATCGTCGGCCCGGTCGCCGACCTGCGCGACGGCTCCGAGCGGGAGTTCGAGATGCCCGTGCGGTGCCCGGAGTGCGGCACCGAGCTGCGGCCGGAGAAGGAGAGCGACGCCGACCTGCGCTGCCCCAACACCAGGCACTGCCCGGCCCAGTTGCGGGAGCGGCTGTTCCACCTGGGCGGGCGGGGCGCGTTCGACATCGAGGTGCTCGGCTACCAGTCCGGCACCGCGTTGCTGGACGGCGGCCTGATCGCCGACGAGGGCGACCTGTTCGCGCTGACCGCGGAGCAGCTGAAGGGCGCGGAGTTCTTCACCACCAAGGCCGGTGCCCTGTCGGCCAACGCCAAACGGCTGCTGGACAACCTGGAGGCGGCCCGGACCAGGCCGCTGTGGCGGGTGCTGGTCGCGCTGTCGATCCGGCACGTCGGGCCCACCGCCGCGCAGGCGCTGGCCCGCACGTTCGGCGACCTCGACCGGATCGCCGAGGCCGGCGAGGAGGAGCTGGCCGCCGTGGAGGGGGTGGGCCCGACCATCGCCGCGTCGGTGGTGGAGTGGTTCTCCGTCGACTGGCACCGCGAGATCGTGGAGAAGTGGCGGGCGGCGGGCGTGCGGTTCCGAGAGGAGATCGTCGACCAGGGGCCGCGTCCGCTGGACGGCGTGACGGTCGTGGTCACCGGCAGCCTGGAGGGCTTCTCCCGCGACGAGGCCTCCGAGGCGATCCAGGCCCAGGGCGGCAAGGCGTCCAGCTCGGTGTCGAAGAAGACCGGCTTCGTGGTGGCCGGTGACAACCCCGGCTCGAAGTTCGACAAGGCCCGCGACCTCGGTGTCCCGATCCTCGACGAGGAGGGCTTCCGGGTGCTGCTGGCCGACGGCCCCGACGCGGCGCGGGAGCGTGCGCAGTCCGCGCAGTCCGAGTGACGGTCAGCTCTGCGAGAGCGCCTGCCGGACGGTCTGGGTGAGCGCGGCCAGGTGAGCCAGCCGGGCCAGCTCGGAGTCCAGGATCTCCGGTCCGCCGGACCGCCCGATCACCAGAGCCCGGTTCGGGTTGCCCATCGGGGTGGCCGCCGCGGTGATGTGCCGCCATCCCCGGTTGTCCCACTCGGCCGGGACGACCAGCCGCCGGGGACGATCCAGCGGGAGCCAGGGCGCGTCGTCGCCGGGCAGGTCGGGCGCGGCCGGGGTGCACTCCTCCACCACCGCCTTTCCGGAGTCGCCGTCCCGGCACACCAGGAACGCCCAGTCGGCGCGGAACACCACCGGCGCGTGCCGGACGAGCACCCGCTCGGCCTCGGCCGGCTGCTCCGTCATCGACTCGACCACCTCGAGGTCGTGGCGCAGCGTGCCGCCGGCGGCGTATCGGGACAGCCAGATCACCCGGACGCCGGGCACCGACAGGCAGGCCGACACCAGCGAGTCGGCACGCCCACCGAGGGGGAGTTCGACCACGAAGTCGTCGATCGCGGTGCCGTCGGCGCCCCGGGACACCACGTCCACGGCGACGATGTCGGCGCCGGCCTTGCCCAGGGCCGAGGCGACGTCGCCGAGCCCGCCGGGCTGGTCGGGTAGCGCGATCCGCAGCAGGTACACGCTGCTCATTGTGGACCGATCAGGAGCTTTTCGCGGTTGCGCGGACGTTACCGATCAACCTCGCGCGACCAGACCCGGCCAAGCCGGGACCATCCCGTCCGACCCGTCCGTGATCGTCCGGCGGCCGCCCCGTGATCGCGACGCGGCCGCGACCTGGTGGCCTCGCCGGTCCGGGCGCGGCGGTTCGGCTCGCGGCGGTCGCGGGCGCCGCCGCGTAGGCTCCTAGGATTGCCCTACGGCCGACGTACGGCAGCCGTCGGCCGCCGTCGTCCGTACTCCACCAGGACTCCATCAGGACTCCACCAAAGCCAGAAGCACTCCGCATCCGCCGGGGTGCTCCGCGAACGAGGTAAAGGAAGCACTCCAGTGCCTGCGATCACCCGCGAGGAGGTCGCGCACCTAGCGCGCCTTGCTCGGATCGAGCTGACCGACGACGAACTCGACCACTACGCCGGCCAGCTGGGCGTCATCCTCGAGTCGGTCGCCCAGGTCGGCCAGGTGGCCGCCGAGGACATTCCGCCCACCTCCCACCCGGTGCCGCTCACCAACGTCTTCCGCGCCGACGAGCCCCGCCCCGGGCTGACGGCGGAGGAGGCGCTGGCCGGCGCTCCCGTCGTCGACGGTGAGCCCGCGGTCGAGGACAACCGCTTCCGCGTTCCGCGCATTCTCGGTGAGGAGGCCTGATGAGCGACCACGACCTGACCAGGCTCACCGCCGCCCGTCTCGCCGAGCTCGTCAGCACCGGCGAGGCCTCCGCGGTGGAGGTCACCCAAGCCCACCTGGACCGGATCGGCAAGGTGGACGACCGGATCCACGCGTTCCTGCACCTGGACACCGAGGGCGCGCTCGCCGCCGCCCGTCAGGTGGACGACCGGCGCGCGGCCGGTGACGCGCTCGGGCCGCTGGCCGGCGTGCCGCTCGCCCTCAAGGACGTCCTCACCATGAAGGACGTGCCGACCACCTGCGGCTCGCGGATCCTGGAGGGCTGGCGGCCACCGTACGACTCGACTGTCGTCCGGCGCCTGCGCGAGGCCGGCGTGGTCGTCCTGGGCAAGACGAACATGGACGAGTTCGCGATGGGCTCCTCCACGGAGAACTCCGCGTTCGGGCCGACTCGCAACCCGTGGGACACCGACCGGATCCCGGGCGGCTCCGGCGGCGGCTCGTCGGCCTCGCTGGCGGCGTTCGAGGCGCCGCTGGCGATCGGCACCGACACCGGCGGCTCGATCCGCCAGCCCGGCTCGGTGACCGGCACGGTCGGGGTGAAGCCCACCTACGGCGGGGTCTCCCGTTACGGCCTGGTGGCGTTCTCCTCCAGCCTGGACCAGGCCGGGCCGTGCGCCCGCACGGTGCTCGACGCCGCCCTGCTGCACAGCGTGATCGCCGGCCACGACCCGCTGGACTCCACCTCGATCGACCGGCCCGTGCCGCCGGTGGTGGACGCCGCCCGCAACCCCGACGTACGCGGCCTGCGGGTCGGCGTGGTGAAGGAGCTCGGCGGCGCCGGCTTCCAGCCCGGGGTGGAGCAGCGCTTCCGCGAGGCGGTCGACCTGCTCTCCGACCTGGGTGCTGAGGTGGTGGAGGTGTCCTGCCCGCACTTCACCTACGGCCTGGCCGCCTACTACCTCATCGCGCCGAGCGAGGCGTCCAGCAACCTCGCCCGCTTCGACGGGATGCGGTACGGCCTGCGGGCCGGCGACGACGGCCGGCACAGCGCCGAGGAGGTGATGGCGGTGACCCGCGAGGCCGGGTTCGGCGACGAGGTCAAGCGGCGCATCATGATCGGCACCTACGCGCTGTCCAGCGGTTACTACGACGCCTACTACGGCCAGGCGCAGAAGGTCCGCACGCTCATCACCCGCGACTTCGAGCGGGCGTACGAGCAGGTCGACGTGCTGGTGTCGCCGACCACGCCCACCACGGCGTTCCGGATCGGTGAGCGGGTGGACGACCCGCTGGCGATGTACGCCGCCGACCTGTGCACCATCCCCGCCAACCTCGCGGGCAACGCCGCGGCGTCCTTCCCGGCGGGCCGCTCGCCCGAGGACGGAATGCCCGTGGGCCTGCAGGTGGTGGCGCCGGCGATGGCCGACGACCGGCTCTACCGCGTAGGTGCCGCCGTCGAGCAGGAGTTCGAGCGGCGCTGGGGTCACCCGCTGCTGGCGGAGGTGCCGGAGCTGTGAGACCAGCCACGCACACGACGCCGGCCACCCACCCGGCACCCGCCACGTACGCGACGCCGGCTGCGCCCACGACGCCGGCAGGCGAGGAGAACGCCGCATCATGACCGTCACCACCGACCTGATGTCCTACGACGAGGCGCTGGAGCTCTTCGACCCGGTGATGGGTCTGGAGGTGCACGTCGAGCTCAACACCGCCACCAAGATGTTCTGCGGGTGCCCGACGGAGTTCGGCGCGCCCCCCAACACCCAGGTGTGCCCGGTCTGCCTCGGCCTGCCGGGTGCACTGCCGGTGGTGAACGGCCGCGCGGTCGAGTCCGCGATACGGATCGGGCTGGCCCTCGGGTGCGACATCGCGCCGTGGGGCCGGTTCGCGCGGAAGAACTACTTCTACCCGGACATGCCGAAGGACTTCCAGATCAGCCAGTACGACGAACCGATCGCGGTCAACGGTGCTGTCGACGTCGAGGTCGAGGGCCGGACGTTCCGGGTGGAGATCGAGCGCGCCCACATGGAGGAGGACACCGGCAAGTCCTCCCACGTCGGGGTCAGCGGCCGCATCCACGGCGCCGACTACTCCATCGTCGACTACAACCGCGCCGGCATCCCGCTGATCGAGATCGTCACCAAGCCGATCGAGGGCGCGGGCCGGCTGGCGCCACAGGTGGCCCGGGCCTACGTCTCGCAGCTGCGCGACCTGCTCCGCGCGCTCGGCGTGTCCGACGTGCGGATGGAGCAGGGTTCGCTCCGCTGCGACGCGAACGTCTCCCTGCGCCGGCAGGGCGAGACGGCGTACGGCCTGCGGACCGAGACCAAGAACGTCAACTCGCTGCGGTCGGTCGAACGCGCCCTGACGTACGAGATCTGCCGGCAGGCCGCGGTTCTCGCCGGCGGTGGGAAGGTCACCCAGGAGACCCGGCACTGGCACGAGGACACCGGCGTCACCACGTCCGGCCGGTCGAAGGAGGAGGCGGAGGACTACCGCTACTTCCCCGAGCCGGACCTGGTGCCGATCGCCCCGTCGAAGGAGTGGGTCGAGGAGCTGCGCGGGTCACTGCCGGAGCCGCCGAGCCGGCACCGGCGCCGGCTGTTCGAGGCGTGGGGCTTCACCGAGATGGAGTTCCGCGACATCCTCGGCGCGGGTGCGCTGCACCTGGTCGAGGCGACGGTGGACGCCGGTACCACTCCGGCGGCGGCCCGCAAGTGGTGGCTGGGCGAGCTGGCCCGCCGGGCGAGGGAGACCGAGGTCGAGCTGGAGGCGCTGCCGATCACGCCCGCGCAGGTCGCCGGAGTGCAGGCCCTGGTCGACGCCGGCACTGTCAACGACAAGTTGGCACGGGAGGTCATCGACGGCGTGCTCGCCGGTGAGGGCACCCCGGAGGAGGTCGTCGACAAGCGTGGGCTCGCGGTCGTCAGCGACGACTCCGCACTCGGGGCGGCGGTCGACCGGGCGATCGAGGCCAACCCCGGCGTCGCTGAGAAGATCCGCGGCGGGAAGGTGGCCGCGGCCGGGGCGCTGATCGGCGCGGTGATGAAGGAGATGCGCGGTCAGGCCGACGCGGGCCGCGTCCGCGAACTGATCCTGCAGCGCCTGGGGCAGTGACCGAATCGACGCGGCGCCCTCGGTCGGTGACCGAGGGCGCCGCGTCCCGGAAGGGTCACGTGTCCGCAGGCAAGATGCGGTTGACGCGGGGCTACCTCGTCAACGTCACCCGCAGGATCCGGTCGTCGCCGGGCCGTGGGGAGACCCGGCCGTCGGTGTTGTTCGTGAGCAGCCACAGCGATCCGTCCGGTGCCCGGGCGACGTGCCGCAGCCGTCCGTACGTACCGACGAAGAACGCCTTCGACGCGCCCGTCACGCGACCGCCGGCGACCGGGACCCGCCACAGGCGTTCGCCGCGCAGCGAGGCCAGCCACATCGAGCCGTCGGCGTAGGCGAGCCCGGAGGGCGAGGCGTCGTCGGTGGGCCACTGCGCCAGCGGGTCGACGTACCCGCGCTTCGCGCCGCCGCGCCCTTCCAGCACGGGCCAGCCGTAGTTGCCGCCGGCCCGGATGCGGTTGAGCTCGTCGGCCGCCTTGTCACCGAACTCGCTGGCCCACAACCGGCCCTGCGGATCGAAGACCAGACCCTCCACGTTGCGGTGGCCGTAGGTCCAGACCGCGGTGCCGAACGGGTTGCCCGGCGCGGGCTTCCCGCTCGCGGTGATCCGCAGGATCTTGCCGCCGAGCGAGGAGCGGTTCTGGGCCCGGGCACGCTGTTCGCCGTCGCCGGTGGGTACGTAGAGGTAGCCGTCGGGCCCGAACCGCAGCCGCCCGCCGTTGTGGTGCTGCGGCCCGCGCGGTATTCCGGTGAAGACCGCCTCCGGCGCACCGAGCCCGGAGCCGTCGTAGGTCATGCGGACGACCCGGTTGTCTGTACGGGTGGTGATGTACGCGTACAGCAGGTGGTCGCGGGAGAAGTGCGGTGACAGCGCCAGGCCGAGCAGCCCGCCCTCGCCCTCGTGCACCACGCCGGGCACCCGGCCGACGGAGCCGACCTTGCCGCCCGGCGTCACCCGGTCGACACGCGCGGTGTCGCGTTCGGACAGCAGTGCGGACCCGTCGGGCAGGAACGCGAGGTCCCACGGTGTGGTGAGCCCCTTCGCGATGGTGCCGGCGACGACCGGCCGGGCGGGACCGGCCGGCCGCCCGGGCGGCGCCTTCCGGGAGGCCTTCGGCCGCGGCGGGGCGGCTCGCCGGGCGGGGGACGCCGAGGTGGCCCGGGCGGACGGCTTCGGCGAGGCGGTGGTGGCCGACGGCGTGGGGGTGGCCGTACTCGGCGTCGGGGTCGGCCGGGCGCTCTTCGCCGGCGTGGCCCGCCGGTCCGGTCCGCCGGAGTCGTCGGCGCCGGATCCGCCTGAGCCGGTGAGCCCACAGGCGGTGGCCGTGCACAGCGCGACGATCAGCACAACGGCGCGAAGGGCCGGGCGGGGGATTCGGGATCTGGTCATGGAAGCCTCAGTCGAAGGACCCGGTCGTCGCCGGGTTCGGGTGCTCCCCGTCCGTCGGTGTTGCTGGTGCTCAGCCACAGGCTGCCGTCCGGCGCGACCGCGATGGTACGCAGCCGGCCGTAGGTGCCGGTGAGGTACGCCTGCGGCTCGCCGGTCCGGTGGCCGTCCCGTACCGGGATGCGCCAGAGCCGGTGCCCGCGCAGCCCGGCCATCCACAGTGCGCCGTCGGCGTAGGCGAGCCCGGACGGCGAGGCCTCGCTGGTCGGCCACTGCGCCACCGGGTCCAGCGACCTGCGGTCCTGGGAGACCCCCTCCGCCTGCGGCCAGCCGTAGTTGCCGCCCCTGCGGATGAGGTTGAGCTCGTCCCAGGTGTCCTGGCCGAACTCGCTGGCCCACAGCCGGCCGCCGGGGTCGAACGCGAGCCCCTGGACGTTGCGGTGCCCGTAGCTCCACACCGGCGAGTCCCCGAACGGGTTGCCGGGCGCCGGCTTGCCGTCCGGGGTCAGCCGGAGGATCTTGCCGCCCAGGGAGCGGCGGTTCTGCGCGTTGTCGGTGTCGCTGGCGTCGCCGGTCCCGGCGTACAGCATGCCGTCCGGTCCGAACACCAGCCGCCCGCCGTTGTGCACGCCGGCCGACGGGATGCCGCTCACGAGCACCTCCGGGGTGCCGAGCCGTCTGCCGACGTAGCGCATCCGCACGATCCGGTTGTCCCTCGCGGTGGTGAGGTACGCATAGACGTACGGCTCCTTGTCGAACGTCGGGCCCACCGCGAGCCCGAGCAGGCCGCCCTCACCGCCGGACTGCACCCCGGGCACCCGGCCGACCTCGCCGGGCCGCCCGCCCTGGTCCCTGCCGGCGGCGCCCGGGAGGATCCGGCGTACCCGGCCGGTGTCGCGTTCGGCGACCAGCGCGCTGCGGTCGGGCAGGAACGCGATCCCCCACGGCGCGGCCAGCCCGGTGGCGACGGTGCCCGCGACCCGTGGCCGGTGTGCAGCGTCGCCGGTCGAGCCCGTGCCGGTGGGCGACGGACGGGTGTCCTCCCCGCTCCGGGACGCGGGCGAACACCCGACCGCACCGGCGACCAGTGCGGCGGTGACGGACCCGATCGCCGCCCTGCGGACAGCGCTGGTGACCGGCCGGGCGAGCAGTAGCCTGACGCGACGCATGGGCCCAGTCTGCACGGCGACCGGCGAGGGTGGCCCACAGCGCCAATGGGCAGTGTCGCGCTCGGACACGAACCAGTCGCTCACCGTCGCGGATCGGACTATTTTCAGGTATGAGCACCACGCGAGAGAGCCCGGGCGCGGAAGGTCGCGCCGGGCGGACGGAGAAGCGGGCGGCCAAGCGGCCCGAGAAGCGGCCCGGGCGGGCGGACAAGCGGACGGACGAGGCCGCCGGAACCCGTCCGGCGGACCTCGTTCTGGAAGGCGGCGGCGTCAAGGGGATCGGGCTGGTCGGCGCGGTCGGTACGTTCGCCAAGAGCGGGTACGGCTTCCGGCGGATCGCCGGAACGTCGGCCGGCGCCCTCGTCGGCGCGGTCGTCGCCGGTCTTCAGGTGGCCGGTGAGCCGCTGGACCGGCTGGAGGAGATCGCCCGCACCCTCGACTACCGCAGGTTCCGCGACCGCGGCCGCGTCGGCAACGTCGTCGGGGAAGTCGCCGACCGGGTGGGCCTCGGGCTCCTGGTCGACGGGATGTCGCTGGCGGCGGAGTCCGGCATGTTCGAGGGGAAGTACCTCCACGACTGGATGGCCGGCGTCCTGAAGGACCTCGGCGTCACGAGGTTCGGTGACCTGCGGCTGCCGCCCGACCCCGGCAGCGACCTGCCGGACGGTCACCGCTACCGGCTGGTCGTGTTGGCCACGGACGTCTCCCGGCAGCGGACGGCCCGGCTGCCGTGGGACTACCCGGAGTACGGCCTGGACCCCGACGACCAGCCGGTCGCCGACGCCGTGCGGGCCTCGGCGTCCATTCCGTACTTCTTCGAGCCCTACACGCTGCGGGCCGGCCGGGCGCACGCTGCCAGGGCGGCCGTCGCGGGCAGAGGTGCCGGCGCGGGCGACGCCACGCTGGTCGACGGCGGCCTGCTGTGGAACTTCCCGATCACCATCTTCGACCGCACCGACGGCACACCGCCCCGGTGGCCGACATTCGGCGTCCGTCTTTCCAGTCGACCCGGACCTGTGGCACGCTCCCACCCGGTACGCGGGCCGGTCGCGCTGACCGCCGCGCTGGTCGAGACGTTACTGCAGGCGCACAACCTCGAGCTCGCCCAGCAGCCGTGCAGCCTGGTCCGGACGACGTTCGTGGACTCCTCGGCGGTGTCCGCGATCGACTTCGACGTCACCTCCGAGCAGCAGGACGCGCTGCTGGCCGAGGGGGCGCAGTCGGCCCGGGAGTTCCTGCGCACGTGGGACTTCGACCAGTACGTCACGAAGTGCCGAGGAGGACCTCAGTAGTGGGAGCAGCACAGAGCGAGACGGACGAGACGAGCGGCGCGGACGGGGCCCGCACCGGTCGGCGGGTGTGGCTGCCGGAGCCGCCGGAGGTGTACGACGACCTGCCCGCCGGCCTGGCGATCGACGTGTACGACGGGCTGGGGGAGCCGCCGGCCACGATCGGCGACGTGGCGTTCTACGTACCCCCGTACATGGGAGCGCAGCACACCGTCGAGGTCATTGCCGACATGCCCGGGCTGGAGGTCGTGCAGACCCTCACCGCCGGTGTGGAGAACGTCCGCCCGTTCGTCGGGCCCGGCGTCACGTTGTGCAACGCCCGCGGCGTGCACGACGCCAGCACCGCCGAACTGGGCGTCGGCCTGATCATCGCCTCGCTGCGTGGCTTCCCCGACTTCGTCCGCGCCCAGGACGAGCACCGCTGGGCTGCCGGCCGGCGGACGTCCCTGGCCGACCGGCGAGTGCTTCTCGTGGGGTACGGCGCGATCGGCCGGGCGCTCGAGCGCCGGCTGGAGCCGTTCGAGTGCGAGATCGTCAGGGTCAGCCGTACGCCGGCAGACGGCGTGGCCGGCATGGACCGGCTGCCCGAGCTCCTGCCCACCGCCGACGTGGTGGTGCTGCTGGTCCCGCTGACCGAACAGACCCACGGCCTGGTGGACGCGAAGTTCCTGTCCCAGCTCGCCGACGGCGCCCTCGTGGTCAACCTCGCCCGCGGGCCGGTGGTCGACACCGACGCCCTGCTGGTCGAGCTGACCGCCCGGCGGCTGCGGGCGGCGCTGGACGTCACCGATCCCGAGCCGCTGCCGGCCGGCCATCCGCTGTGGGACGCGCCGGGGCTGCTGCTCAGTCCGCACGTGGGCGGCAACACCTCCGCGTTCGTCCCCCGCGGGCGGCGGCTGGTGAGCGCGCAGCTTCGCCGGTACGCGGCCGGGGAGCCGCTGGTCAACATCGTCGCCGGGGCGTACTGACGGAAAAGATCGGGACCGGCCCGGGATTCCGCCACCGAGCCGGACCGGGTATGAAGGTGCCCCGGAACCAGCGGACAGGAGCGACGTGCCGACCAGCACGAACAGTACGGGCAGTAGCGGCGAGCCGACCGAGACGGACCGGCCCACCGAGACGGCCCGGCCCAGCGAGACGGACCGGCCCAGCGAGACGGCCCGGCCCAGCGAGACGGCCCGGACGCCCAGGACGGCCCGGCCTGCCAGGGCGCCCCGGGTGAGCGGGACGTCCGTGGCCGGGGTGGCCGCACGCATCGCGCTGCCGATCGTCGCGCTGCTCGCGATCCTGCCGTTCGCCCAGTCCTACGGCGAGTTCTGGCCCTGGCAGCCCAACACCGTCGACCTGGACGTGTACGTCTACACCGGCCACGTCCTTCTCGGCGGCGGGGACATCCTCACCGCCCGGACGCCGGATACCGCGCTCGCGTTCATCTACCCGCCGGTGGCGGCGCTGCTCAGCGTCCCGCTGGTGTTCGTACCCCAGACTCTGTTGCAGGTGCTCTGGACGGTCCTGAACGGCCTCGCGCTGCTGTTCGTCCTGCACCGGGCGGGCCTGCGCGGCTGGCCGCTGTCGCTGCTGGCCACCGTCTGCGCGCTGGTGGTCGAGCCGGTGCGCGCCACGGTCAGCTTCGGCCAGATCAACGTGTTCCTGATGGCGCTGGTGGTCGCCGACCTGGTGCCCGGGCGCCGATGGCTGCCACGGTTCGGCCGGCGTTCGCCCGTCGGTGACGACCCCGGCGGCCGGCTGCTGCCCACCGGCGTGCTCACCGGCATCTCGGCGGCGATCAAGGTGACGCCCGCGTTGTTCGTGGTGATGCTGCTGTTCGCCAGGCGGTGGCGGGAGGCTCGCACCGCCGTCCTCACCGCCGCCGCGATCACGGTCGCCACCGCCGTGGTGATGCCCCGGGAGACCATCGGCTTCGCGAAACTGCTGCTGTCCGGTGACACCCGCACCGGCCCCGCGCACTTCCTGATGAACCAGTCGATGCTGGCCGTGGTCGTCCGGCTGTTCGGCCTCGGCGGCTGGCAGCACTACGCCGGGCTCGCACTCGGCGCCGCGGCGGGCGTCGCCGGTGCGTACGTCGCGTCGGTGTGGTGGCGGCGCGGCGAGCCGATGCTGGCGGTCTCGCTGTGCGGCCTGGCGACGCTGCTCGCCTCCCCGCTGTCGTGGACGCACCACTTCGTCTGGGTGGTGCCGCTCGGCGCGACGGTGCTGGTCGGTTCGCACCTGCCGCGGTCGCTGCGCTGGACCGGTGCGGTGTTCGTGGTGTGGGTGGCGGCCGCGATCTTCAAGTACGTCCTGCCGTGGGGCAGCGACGTCGAACTCTCCTACGCGCCCTGGCAACAGGCGCTCAGCGTGGTCGGCCCGGTGCTCGGGCTGGCCCTGCTCGCGGTGGCGTACGCGACCGGCCGGCAGGTCACCCCCGAGCCCGACCGTCGGCCCCTCGCGGACGCCGCCGTAAAGTGAGCGTGCGGTGACCCCGCCCGACACCTCGGCCCGGGTGCACGTTCCCGCGATTTGCTGCGCATCCGCAGCCGACCGCTCGGCGTACCGGCGCCACCCCCAGCAAGCATCACCACCGCCACGGTGAACGAGGAGCCCAACGCACATGAGTAGCGACATCAAGCCGCGCAGCCGGGAGGTCACCGACGGGCTGGAGCGCGCCGCGGCCCGCGGCATGCTCCGCGCGGTCGGGATGGGTGACGAGGACTGGGAGAAGCCCCAGATCGGCGTCGCCTCGTCGTGGAACGAGATCACCCCCTGCAACCTCTCCCTCGACCGGCTGGCCAAGGCCGCCAAGGACGGAGTGCACGCCGCCGGCGGCTACCCGCTGGAGTTCGGCACCATCTCGGTGTCCGACGGCATCTCGATGGGCCACGTCGGCATGCACTTCTCCCTGGTGTCCCGGGAGATCATCGCCGACTCGGTGGAGACGGTCATGGAGGCCGAACGCCTGGACGGCTCGGTGCTGCTGGCCGGCTGCGACAAGAGCCTGCCCGGCATGCTGATGGCCGCCGCCCGGCTCGACCTCGCCTCGGTGTTCGTCTACGCCGGCTCGATCCTGCCCGGCAAGGTCGACGGCCGCGACGTCACCATCATCGACGCGTTCGAGGCGGTCGGCGCCTGTGCCCGAGGGCTGATCACGCGCGAGGAGGTCGACCGGATCGAGAAGGCGATCTGCCCCGGCGAGGGCGCGTGCGGCGGCATGTACACCGCCAACACGATGGCCAGCGCGGCCGAGGCGCTCGGCATGGCGCTGCCCGGGTCGGCGGCCCCGCCGGCGGTCGACCGGCGCCGCGACGGTATCGCCCGGCGTTCCGGCGAGGCCGTGGTGGAGATGCTGCGCCAGGGCATCACCGCCCGGCAGATCCTCAGCAAGGAGGCGTTCGAGAACGCCATCGCCGTGGTGATGGCGCTCGGCGGTTCCACCAACGCCGTCCTGCACCTGCTCGCCATCGCCCGCGAGGCCGAGGTCGACCTCACCCTCGACGACTTCAACCGGATCGGCGACAAGGTGCCGCACCTCGGCGACCTCAAGCCGTTCGGCCGGTACGTCATGAGCGACGTCGACCGGGTGGGCGGCATCCCGGTGGTGATGCGGGCACTGCTCGACGCGGGCCTGCTGCACGGTGACCCGATGACGGTGACCGGGAAGACCGTGGCGGAGAACCTCGACGACATCGACCCGCCGGACCTGGACGGCACCATCATCCGGGCGATCAAGGACCCGATCCACCGCACCGGCGGCCTGACGATCCTGCGCGGCTCGCTGGCCGAGGACGGTGCCGTGGTCAAGAGTGCGGGTCTGGAGGCGGCGGTGTTCGAGGGCCCCGCGCGGGTCTTCGAGCGCGAGCGCGGCGCGCTGGACGCGCTCGAGGACGGCACCATCCAGGGTGGCGACGTGGTGGTCATCCGGTACGAAGGACCCAAGGGCGGGCCGGGGATGCGGGAGATGCTGGCCATCACCGGCGCGATCAAGGGCGCGGGCCTGGGTAAGGACGTCCTGCTCCTCACCGACGGCCGGTTCTCCGGCGGGACGACCGGCCTGTGCGTCGGCCACGTCGCGCCCGAGGCGGTCGACGGCGGGCCGATCGCGCTGATCCGCGACGGCGACGTGGTCCGGCTGGACATGACCAACCGGACGCTCGACCTGCTGGTCGACGCCGACGAGCTCGAACGCCGCCGCGCCGACTGGACGCCGCTGCCGCCCACGTTCACCCGCGGTGTGCTCGGCAAGTACGCCCGGCTGGTCACCTCCGCGGCGCACGGCGCCGTGTGCGGCTGACCGCTCGATCTCGACCGAGCTCTCTGGGAGCGCTGATGGGCAAGGTGCACGAACGCATCGACGGGCGGCTGCGGCAGTTCGTCGAGGCGCAGCGGGTGTTCTTCGTCGCCACGGCACCGAGCGGCTCCGACGGGCACGTGAACGTCTCGCCGAAGGGCATCGGCGGGACGTTCGCGGTGCTCGACGACCACACCGTCGCCTACCTCGACATCACCGCGAGCGGGGCGGAGACCATCGCGCACCTGCGGCAGAACGGCCGCATCACGCTGATGTTCTGCGCCTTCGAGGGCCCGCCCAACGTCGTCCGGCTGCACGGGCGGGGCCGGGTGGTGTCGATGTACGACGAGGAGTTCGGTGAGCTGGCCGCGCTGTTCACCGAGCGGCGCGGCGCCCGGGCGGTGATCGTCGTCGACGTCACCCGGGTCTCCGACTCCTGCGGCTACGGCGTACCCCTGATGGACCACGTGGGGGAGCGGGACCTGCTGCCCGCGCACATGGACCGCAAGGGCGAGGAGGGGCTGCGCGACTACCGCCGGAAGAAGAACCAGTGCAGCGTCGACGGCCTGCCCGCGTTCGCCGACGACGACATGTGGACGGATCGTCCGAATGGCGAGACGGTCAAGGGTTCGGCTTGACGTGAAGGCGGCCGGTCGGAAACTCTGCATGGGTGCGTCCGCAGATTCTCGTACTCCACTCGCGCGCCGGCTGACCGCTCTCGAAGCCTCCAGCCAGCGCGCTCCCCTCGTTGCCCACACGGGCCGGGGGGTTTTTGTTTCCCAGGGGACGATCATGACGGCGCCGACCACACCCACCAGACCCACCACGATCACGACACCAGCACCACCAGCACCACCAGCACCACCAGCACCACCAGCACCACCAGCACCAGTTCCGGCAGGTCCGGCAGTTCCAGCAGCGGGACAGACGGCACGACAGCGAGAGGACGCTCATGAGTGAGCAGATGACGGGGGCACAGAGCCTGATCAGATCGCTGGAGGAAGCCGGCGTCGACACGGTATTCGGCATTCCCGGCGGGGCGATCCTTCCTGCCTACGACCCGCTCCTGGACTCCCGCAAGATCCGGCACGTGCTGGTCCGCCACGAGCAGGGCGCGGGGCACGCCGCCGAGGGTTATGCCCTGGCCACCGGCAAGGTCGGCGTGTGCATGGCGACCTCCGGGCCCGGCGCCACCAACCTCGTGACCCCGATCGCCGACGCCTACATGGACTCCGTGCCGATGGTCGCGGTAACCGGCCAGGTCGCCGCCAGCGCGATCGGGACCGACGCCTTCCAGGAAGCCGACATCCAGGGCATCACGCTCCCGATCACCAAGCACAACTTCCTGGTCACCGATCCGGCGGAGATCCCGCGCACGATCGCCGAGGCGTTCCACATCGCCTCCACCGGCCGGCCCGGCCCGGTCCTGGTCGACGTGTCCAAGGACGCGATGCAGTCGATGACGACGTTCGAGTGGCCGACGAGCGTCGACCTGCCCGGCTACCGCCCGGTGAGCCGCCCGCACGCCAAGCAGGTCCGCGAGGCGGCCCGGCTGATCAGCGAGGCCCGGCGCCCGGTTCTCTACGTCGGCGGCGGGGTGCTGCGCGCCCACGCCGCGCGCGAGTTGCGGGTGCTGGCGGAGATGACCGGGATCCCGGTGGTCACCACGCTGATGGCCCGCGGCGCGTTCCCCGACAACCACACGCTGCACCTCGGCATGCCCGGCATGCACGGCACCGTCGCGGCGGTCGGCGCCCTGCAGCAGTCCGACCTGCTGATCAGCCTGGGCGCCCGCTTCGACGACCGGGTGACCGGGAAGCTGGACACGTTCGCACCGCGGGCGAAGGTCGTGCACGCCGACATCGACCCGGCCGAGATCTCCAAGAACCGCACCGCCGACGTCCCGATCGTCGGCGACTGCCGGGAGGTCATCGCCGACCTGGTGGTCGCCCTGCAGGCCGAGCACGCCGCAGGCCGCACCGGCGACTACACCGGCTGGTGGCGGCTGCTGGAGGAGTGGCGTTCGCGCTACCCGCTGGGCTACGACCAGCCCGACGACGGTTCGCTGTCGCCGCAGCAGGTGATCGAGCGGATCGGCAAGGTCGCGGGCCCGGAGGCGATCTACGTCCCGGGCGTGGGCCAGCACCAGATGTGGACCGCGCAGTTCATCTCCTACGAAAACCCCGGCACGTTCCTCAGCTCCGGCGGACTCGGCACGATGGGCTACTCCGTGCCCGCCGCGATGGGCGCCAAGGCCGGCCGCCCCGACGCCACCGTCTGGGCGATCGACGGCGACGGCTGCTTCCAGATGACCAACCAGGAGCTGGCCACCTGCGCGCTGGACAACATCCCGATCAAGGTCGCGGTGATCAACAACTCCAGCCTGGGCATGGTGCGCCAGTGGCAGACGCTCTTCTACGAGGGCCGCTACTCCAACACCGACCTGCACTCCAGCCGGATCCCCGACTTCGCCAAGCTGGCCGAGGCGTACGGCTGTGTGGGGCTGCGCTGCGACAAGGCCGAGGACGTCGACGACGTGCTGGCCAAGGCGATGGCGATCAACGACGTCCCGGTGGTGATCGACTTCGTGGTCCACCGCGACGCCATGGTGTGGCCGATGGTGGCGGCCGGCACCAGCAACGACGACATCAAGATCGCGCGCGACCTGGCGCCGGTCTGGGAGAACGACGACCTCTAGACCCCGCAGCGTCGCCGACCCGAAACGACGTCGCGTCCCACAGGTCGTCGTAGCCGGCGCCTCTCGAAAGGACAAGGACGAGGCACATGTCCCGACACACCCTCTCCGTGCTGGTCGAGAACAAACCAAGTGTCCTGGCTCGGATAGCCGGACTCTTCTCCCGGCGCGGGTTCAACATCGACTCCCTCGCGGTCGGCCCGACCGAGCACCCGGAGATCTCCCGGATGACGATCGTGGTCAACGTCGAGGAACTCCCGCTGGAGCAGGTGACCAAGCAGCTCAACAAGCTGGTCAACGTCATCAAGATCGTCGAGCTCGAGCCCTCCACCTCCGTCCAGCGTGAGCTGCTGCTGGTCAAGGTGAAGGCCGACGGCCAGGCCCGGGGCAGCGTGCTGGAGACGGTCCAGTTGTTCCGGGCGAAGGTGGTCGACGTCGGGACCGATACCGTGACGATCGAGGCGACGGGCAGCCCGGACAAGCTCGACGCGATGCTGCGGGTCCTCGAGCCGTACGGCATCCGCGAGCTCGTGCAGTCGGGCATGGTCGCCGTCGGGCGGGGCGGCCGTTCCATCACAGACCGGACGCTTCGTTCCCTGGACCGGGTGGGCGAGCGGAGCGCCTGAGGGCGGGCGCGGACGGGCTCCTGCCGGGAGCCGGCCCGCGTGTTCAGCCGCCGAACACACCGGGGCCGTACCCCTCGTACGACCCACACCATGAATTGCGTAAAGGAGAAGTTGTGGCAGAGCTGTTCTACGACGACGATGCCGATCTCGCGGTCATCCAGGGCCGTACCGTCGCCGTACTCGGATACGGCAGTCAGGGCCACGCCCATGCGCTGTCACTGCGGGACTCTGGTGTCGACGTCCGCGTCGGCCTGCCCGAGGGCTCGAAGAGCCGCGCCAAGGCCGAGGCGGAGGGCCTTCGGGTCCTCACGCCGGCGGAGGCGGTGGAGGAGTCCAACCTGATCGTCATCCTGGCGCCGGACCCGGTGCAGCGGAAGCTGTACACCGACGCGGTCGAGCCCAACCTCGCCGACGGTGACGCGCTGTTCTTCGGCCACGGGTTCAACATCCGGTTCGGCTACATCAAGCCGCCGGCCGGGGTGGACGTGGCGATGGTCGCGCCGAAGGGGCCCGGTCACCTGGTCCGCCGCGAGTACACCGAGGGGCGCGGCGTCCCCGTGCTCGTCGCGGTCGAGCAGGACGCCACCGGTGAGGCCTGGCCGCTCACCCTGGCGTATGCGAAGGCCATCGGCGGCCTGCGCGCCGGCGGCATCAAGACGACCTTCACCGAGGAGACCGAGACCGACCTCTTCGGCGAGCAGGCCGTGCTGTGCGGCGGCGCCTCGGCGCTGATCCAGGCGGGCTTCGAGACGCTCATCGAGGCCGGGTACCAGCCCGAGGTCGCCTACTTCGAGTGCCTGCACGAGCTGAAGCTGATCGTCGACCTGATGTACGAGGGCGGAATCGCCAAGCAGCGTTGGTCGATCTCCGACACCGCCGAGTACGGCGACTACGTGTCCGGCCCGCGGATCATCGACGAGTCGGTGAAGGCCCGGATGCGCGACGTGCTCTCCGACATCAAGGACGGCACGTTCGCACAGCGCTTCATCGACGACCAGGACGCGGGTGGTCCTGAGTTCAGGAAGTTCCGCGAGCAGTCGGAGAAGCACCCGATCGAGAGCGTCGGCCGTGACCTGCGCAAGTTGATGGCCTGGGTCAAGAGCCACGACGACGACTACGTCGAGGGCACCGCCGCCCGCGGCTGATGTTCGTGGTCGCCGGCACGGCGATCGGTACGAGGTGGGAGGACTTGTGGGGCCCAGAGCACCCACAGGTCTTCCCACCTCGTCGTTGTCGCCGGACGACCGGGCGGATTCTTCCGCGGAAGAATCCGCTGAGTTCCGTGCAGACCAGGGACGGGCGAGGGTGAGGGTTCGGCCATCCCCCGGCCGGACCCGGCGCCGTCACTGCGCCGGGCGGCCCGCCTGGCTATCCTGACCGCACATGCCGGGCCCAACGTCGTGCTCGGGGGACCATCCCTCGCCTTGCGACGTGCTGGAGGCCTGCAGCCGTGAATTCCCCCATTTCGGCAGGATCCGCCACCCCTGCGGACGTCCCTGCCACCTCGGCAACATCTCTCACCGCGCGCAGGCCGGTCGTCCTCATCGCGGAGGAACTGTCCGACGCCACCCTGGACGTCCTCGGCGACGACTTCGAGATCCGGCACTGCGACGGCGCCGACCGGTCCGCCCTGCTGCCCGCGCTCGCCGACGTCGACGCGCTCCTCGTCCGCAGCGCCACCAAGGTCGACGCGGAGGCGCTGGCAGCGGCTCGTCGGCTGAAGGTCGTCGCCCGGGCCGGCGTCGGGCTGGACAACGTGGACGTGCGGGCCGCCACCCAGGCCGGCGTCATGGTGGTCAACGCCCCGCAGTCCAACATCATCTCCGCCGCCGAGCACGCGATCGCGCTGTTGCTCGCGGTGGCCCGGCACGTTCCGGCGGCCGACGCGTCGCTGCGCGCGGGGGAGTGGAAGCGGAGCAAGTTCGGCGGAGTCGAGCTGTACGACAAGACCCTCGGCGTGCTCGGCCTGGGCCGGATCGGCGTCCTGGTCGCCCAGCGGCTGGCGGCGTTCGGGATGAAGGTGGTGGCGTACGACCCCTACGTCCAGCCCGGCCGGGCGGCCCAGATGGGCGTCCGGCTGGTCCCGCTGGAGGAGCTCCTCGAGGTCGCCGACGCGATCACCGTCCACCTGCCGAAGACCCCGGAGACGCTCGGGCTGGTCGGTGAGGCCCAGCTGGCCACGATGAAGCCGGGTGCGCTGGTCGTCAACGCCGCCCGCGGCGGCATCATCGACGAGCACGCGTTGTACGTCGCGTTGAAGGAGGGCCGGCTGGGCGGCGCGGGCATCGACGTGTTCACCACCGAGCCGTGCACCGACTCCCCGCTCCTGGAGCTGCCCAACGTGGTGGCGACTCCGCACCTGGGTGCGAGCACCGCGGAGGCGCAGGAGAAGGCCGGCGTCGCGGTGGCCCGTTCGGTGCGGCTGGCGCTGGCCGGTGAGCTCGTACCCGACGCGGTCAACGTGCAGGGCGGAGTGATCGCCGAGGACGTCCGGCCCGGCATCCCGCTGGCGGAGAAGCTCGGCCGCATCTTCACCGCGCTGGCCGGCGAGGTTGCCGTGCAGATCGACGTGGAGGTCCGCGGCGAGATCACCGACCACGACGTCAAGGTGCTCGAACTCGCTGCCCTCAAAGGCATTTTCGCCTCCGTCGTGGAGGAGCAGGTCTCCTACGTCAACGTCCCCTTGCTCGCGGCCGAGCGCGGCCTGGAGGTGCGTTTGCGCACCGACCCCGAGAGCCCCGACTTCCGCAACCTCGTCACCTTGCGGGGCACCCTCGCCGACGGCCGGCAGGTCTCGGTCGGCGGCACCCTGGTCGGCCCGCGGCACATCGAGCGGCTGGTCGAGGTCGAGGGGTTCGACATCGAGATCGAGCTCACCTCGCACATGGCGGTGCTGCGGTACGTCGACCGGCCCGGCGTGGTCGGCATCGTCGGCCGGATCCTCGGTGCGGCGGGGGTCAACATCGCCGGTATGCAGGTGAGCCGGGACCGCCGCGGGGGAGAGGCACTGGCCGCGATGACGGTCGACTCGACCATCCCGCAAGCCGCACTTGACGAGATCGCCCAGGAGATCAGTGCCGAGGGCGTCCGCGCCATCGACCTGGACGACTGACGACGCGCGAGTCGTCCTTCGCGGCACCGAGAGCTACGCGACCAACGCACCGTTCGGACTCCGTTCGGTGCGTTGTTTGCGTTCGTTTGCGTTGTCGCCGAATCCGTTTCACGGCTCCGATCTTCGCGCCGTCTGTGGATATCCCGGGGCCGCGGTGTCAGTTCCTGGTCGCGATCAGCACGCTGGCGTCGACGGCGACCATCACCTCGACGGTGGTGAACCGCGGGTCGGTGAGCCACTGCTGGCGGGTGGCGTCGACCCGTCCCTGGTACATCGGCGGCCAGGTGGCGCAGGGGGTGAAGTCGTCGAGCACGACCAGACCGCCGGGTTCGACGAGCTCGGCGGCCAGGTCGGGCCCGGCCCGCTTGGCCTCGCGTACGTCCAGGAACAGCAGCGTGAACGGTGCCCGCGGCGCGAGCTCCTTCCAGTCGGCCTCCAGGACGTCGACGGCCTCGTCGCCGGCGAACATCTCCCGGACCGCCTCGACCAGGCCGGAGTCGTGCTCGGCGGTGACGAGCCGGGAGCCGGTGCGCATCCCGCTGCGCAGCCAGGCCGAGCCGACGCCGCAGCCGGTACCCGACTCCGCGAGGGTGCCGTTGCGCGAGGCGGCCAGGGAGGCCAGCAGCCAGCCGGTCTCGTTGCGGCAGGAGGACACGAATCCGCGCCGGCGGGAGAGCTCGTGGGCGCGGGCGACCACACCGGGGATCTGGGGCGGAGCACTCATGCGGCCAGAGTTTGGCACAAGGTCCGACCGGATCTCGTAATCCGAGACAACGGGCCGTCTGGCGAGACAACTACTAGGACGCCCTACTAATGTCGGCCAAGTGATTGTGGGTATACGTCCTTTGCTGCCCAGAAAGGAGATTCACCCATGAACGAGGCTCAGCAGTTGGCCTACCGCGCCCTGCAGGAAGCGATGGACCGACGCGACAACGGTGGCCGGAGCGAGCTGGAGTCGGAGTCGCCGGAGTCCGGGTCCTTCGCGGCCGACCGGCGTGGTGCCGAGGAGCGCGTACCCGTCCGGTAGCTCGGTTCGCTCGTGATCCGCTCGTTTCCAGCCCAAGACGATCGTCCGCATCGCAAGACCCGCGTGTCGGGATGTGGACACGGCGAAGTACGGTGAGCCCATGGCGCAGAGCATTCGTCTCGCGGTGATCCCCGGCGACTACATCGGCCCCGAGGTCACCGAGGAGGCGCTGAAGGTCCTGTCGGCGGTCTGCCCGGCGTACGACATCAAGGTCGACCCGACGCACTACGACCTCGGCGCACAGCGCTACCTCGCCACCGGCGAGGTGCTCCCCGACACGGTGCTGGGCGAGCTTCGCGAGCACGACGCGATCCTGCTTGGTGCGGTCGGTGGTCGTCCGGGTGACCCCAACCTGCCGGCGGGCATCCTCGAGCGTGGTCTGCTGCTCAGGTTGCGGTTCGAGCTCGACCACTACGTCAACCTCCGCCCCTCGCGCAGCTTCCCGGGTGTCCCGACCCCGCTCGCCTCTGACGCCGCGATCGACTTCGTGGTCGTCCGCGAGGGCACCGAGGGGCTGTACGTCGGCAACGGCGGCGTGGTCCGCAAGGGCACGCCGCAGGAGCTGGCCACCGAGGTCAGCGTCAACACCGCGTTCGGGGTCGAACGCGTGGTGCGTGACGCGTTCGTCCGGGCGCAGGGCCGGCGGGGCAGGCTGACCCTCGTACACAAGACGAACGTCCTGGTGCACGCCGGCGGCGTCTGGTCGCGGATCGTGGCCGAGGTGGCGCCGGAGTTCCCGGACGTGACCGTCGACTACCTCCACGTGGACGCGGCGACCATCTTCCTGGTGACCGAGCCGGAGCGGTTCGACGTGATCGTCACCGACAACCTGTTCGGCGACATCATCACCGACCTGGCCGCGGCCGTCACCGGTGGAATCGGCCTTGCCGCCAGCGGCAACGTCAACCCCGACCGCACCGCGCCGTCGATGTTCGAGCCGGTGCACGGCTCCGCGCCGTCGATCGCCGGGCAGGGCAAGGCCGACCCGACGGCGGCGATCCTGTCCGCAGCGCTGCTGCTGGACCACGTGGGCGAGCAGGCCGCGGCCCAGCGCGTCGAGGACGCGGTCACCGCCGACATCGCCGCCCGGGTGGACGCACCCGCCCGCACGACCAGCCAGATCGGCGACGACATCGCCGAGCGAGTATCCAACTAGGGCGTTTGCTGTGGGTCGCCGCATGACCCACGGCAAATGCCCTGGGCTTCGTCGCGTACCTCTGCGTCGAAGCCGGCCGCCGCCCGCGATCAGCGTGGGCGGCGGTTCTCGTTGGTCGTTCCCGGCTGTCCGTTCGCCGGTTTTCGTACGTCATCTCCCTCCACGCGTGGGCGCCGGAGGGCCGTGCGAGGATCTCAGCCTCCGCGGGTCGAGCAATGATTGGGTACGGTGCAGCCATGACCGCAAGCCTCGAGTTCCGCCAGCAGCTCTCCGACTCCCCGGTGCCCACCGCGCGCCGGGAGGAGATCCTCGCCGCACCGGGGTTCGGCAAACACTTCTCCGACCACATGGTCACGGTCACCTGGACACCGGAGCAGGGGTGGCACGACGCGGTGGTCAAGCCCTACGGGCCGATCGCGCTCGACCCGGCCACGGCCGTCCTCCACTACGCCCAGGAGATCTTCGAGGGCCTGAAGGCCTACCGGCACGCCGACGGCTCGGTGTGGACGTTCCGTCCGGAAGCCAACGCGGCCCGGTTCCAGCGGTCGGCCGCCCGGATGGCGCTGCCGCAACTCCCGGTTGACGACTTCGTGACCGCGCTCGACACCCTGGTGAAGGTGGACGAGGCGTGGGTGCCCAACGGCGGCGAGACGAGTCTGTACCTCCGCCCGTTCATGTTCGCCTCCGAGGTCTTCCTCGGGGTGCGGCCGGCGCAGCAGGTGAGCTTCGTGGTGATCGCGTCCCCGGCCGGTGCGTACTTCTCCCAGGGAGTGAAGCCGGTCTCGATCTGGCTGTCGGAGGACTACACCCGGGCGGCCGTCGGTGGCACGGGCGCGGCCAAGTGCGGCGGCAACTACGCCGCCAGCCTGGTCGCGCAGCAGGAGGCGATCGCCAACGGCTGCGACCAGGTGGCGTTCCTGGACGCGGTTGACCGCCGCTGGGTGGAGGAACTCGGCGGGATGAACCTCTACTTCGTCTACGAAGACGGGCAGATCGTCACCCCCGAGCTGGGCACGATCCTCGAGGGCATCACCCGCGAGGCGATCATCACCCTCGCCACCGAGTCCGGGCACAAGGTCGAGGAGCGCCGGATCGGCATCGACGAGTGGCGCGAGGGTGCCACCTCCGGCAGGATCACCGAGGTCTTCGCCTGCGGCACCGCCGCGGTGGTCACCCCGGTCGGGACGCTGCGTTCGCGCGAGGGTGAGCTGGTCATCGGTGACGGCGGCGCCGGCCCGGTCACCACCCGGATCCGGCAGCAGCTGCTGGACATCCAGTACGGCCGGACCGAGGACACCTACGGCTGGCTGCACCGCGTCTGCTGAGTCCTGCTGAGCTTTGCGGAGCTCCGTGCCGTGACGTCTTCCGACTCGTTCCCCTGACTCAGCGCGTACGAATCGGAACCCTGTGTACACGCGGAGCGTCAGGGGGAGTACCTTGGCTGCTGCGCAGCGGGATCGCGGCGGCGCCCGGCCTTCTCCGGCGCCCCGCGCGGGCCGATCCTCACACAGGGAGTACGCACCACACATGACCGAACGACCGACCCACGACAGCGCCGGGGTGAGCCACCCCCTCAAGGGCACCTTCGATCTGGACCGCGCCGAGTGGCGCTCCTCCGCCGCCGGCGGTGACATCGAGGTCGCCTTCGTGGACGAACTCATCGGCATGCGCAACGCCCAGGACCCCGACGGCCCGGTGCTCGTGTTCACCGAGGACGAATGGGAGGCGTTCCTGGCCGGCGCCAAGGACGGCGAGTTCGACCCGGAGGAGCTGGAGATACCGCAGACCTGAGTGCCGAAGGCCCGGTGAACCCATGCTCATGCACAACCTGATGCTCAACGACCTTGCCCACGAACGGATCGCGGACCTGCACCGCGAGGTCGCGGCCCGGCAGTTGGCCCGGCTCGCCCGCAAGCCACGGCCCTGCGCTCCGCTCCACCCAGCTGTCCGCATCCCGCGGCAGCGCGGACAGGCGCGGCCCACCGCGCACCATCCTGCTCCGGCTCGGTGGCGCGCCGTCCGCCTGCTCTCGCTCCTCCGAGTACGCCGCTACGCGCACAGGTGACGGGCGAAGAACTCCCGTACGCCGGTCCGCACGGCCGGCACCGACCTGGCCGGCTCGATCGCGCCGACCAGGTCGGTGCGGGCGGCCGCGCTCATCAGCCCCGCCTGCTGCAGTTGGGGTGCGAACGCGGCGAAGTCGGTGAACACCCAGTGCGCCGCGTCGCGTAGCTCCAGCCGACTCGTCCACCCGCCCGGGTGCGCGAGCAACGCCTGCCAGGAACGCTCCATCCCCGCCCGGTCGGGAAAGCCGTCGGTTCCCCACAGGAGCAACGGCCGGTTGACGCCGTACTCCGCGACCGGGAACAACGGCCCCGTCTCGCCGGGCCGGGCGCCCGGATGGTCCAGGTAGCCCTCCAGGTCGACCGCAGCGCCGACCCTTCGATCGTCGTACGTCGTCTGGGCCGCGGCGGTGCCGCCCGCCGAGTGTCCGTACACGCCGACCCGGCGCGGGTCGACGGCGCGGGCGAGCCCCTCCGGAAGCGGGCGTCCGGCGGCGTCCGGGTTGCCGCCCGCGGCCAGGAACTCCACCTGGTCGAGCACGAACCGCAGGTCCGCGATGCGGGTTCGGATCATGGTGGCGAACGTCGCCGGGTCGGCGCGGGGATCCTGGCGGAACGCCGTGGTGCGGACCACGTCGTCACGGAAGTCGGTCGTGGCGGGAAACTCCACCACCAGCGCGTCGCCGGGATGGTCGACCGCCACCACCACGAACCCGTGGCCGGCGAGGTCCTGGGCAAGCCCGGTGCCGAACCCGCGCGGGTCGCCGCCACCCGGACTGTAGAGCAGCACCGGCCGGCGTACGGGGGAGGCCGGCGCGTCCTGGTGGGCGTGCGTCATGGTGGCCGCCCAGTCCACCCCGGCCGGCGGCAGCCCCGGATGCTGGTAGGGAGCCAGTGCACCGAACACCGCTGCCGTGGCCGGGCCCAGCTGCGGAGCGGGCGGGTGACGCCGGACGCCGCGCGCGGGATAGAAGACCGTCGCCACGAGTTCGCGCACCGGGATGGCGCCGTCCCACGGATCACGCCGGGAGCGGTCGACGAGGTACCAGGTGGTGAGCCCGACCGGGTGCGGTCCGGTCGGTGCCGGCAGGCGCAGGCGTAGGTCGGCCGAGGCGGTGCGGGCGGCCGCGACGTCCGCACCCGACGCGACCAGGAAGGCGCCGAGGACGGCGGAGGCGGTGACCGCCCGCCGGGACGGGCGAGCGGGCCGGGGACCGTCGGGATGTGTGCGTACGTGGGACATGAACCGCATGGTGTCCCGCGCCCGGAACCGACACCATGGTTTCGATCTGGCCCTCAAGGCTGGACACGAAGGTCGGCCTGTGGCTCGCACAACCGGGGGGAACGATGATCCGAATCCGGCTCACCGCCGAGGACCTGGCCGGGGTGCGGTTCGCGGCCCGCCCGGCACCGATGCTCGAGCTGAACACCGCCTTGCTGATGATGGGAAGGCCCGGCGACGGGCTGTTGTTCGGCGGCTGGCGACGGCGGCTGGCGCGTTCCCTGCCCGCGGCCGTGCGTCCGCTCGCCGACCTGGTGCCGGTCGGGGTGGCGCCGGGATTCCTCGACGTGTACGACGACTCGTTGCCGGCGGCGCTGGACCGGCCGCGGACGTGGCGGCCGGAGCTCGTCCGCACCGAGCTCGAACGCGTGTACGCGGGTGCCCCCTCGACGACGCCCGTGCCGGCCTGGATCCGCGGGCTGCACCGAGGGGATACCGACGCCTGGCAGGTGCTGCGCCGCGGGCAGCGCGCGGCGTTCGAGGCCGCCGTCCGGCCGGTGTGGGACGTGGTGCAGGACCTGCACCATGCGGAGTTCACCCGGCACGCGGTGACCGTCGCCGAACTCGGCATCGGTGCCGCGCTCCGCGGACTGGTGGCCGGTGCGCGCCTGAGTGGCCAGGTGTGGGAGCTCGGCGCGCCGTTCGAACGAGACGTCGACGTGGCCGGCCGCGGCCTGGTGCTGGCGCCGACGTTCCACTGGACCGGGCACCCGCTGGTCTGCGACCTGCCGGCGCTGCCGGACCTGCCGGTCGTCGTCGCCTACCCCGCCGGCCCGGGGACACCGCTCTCGACTGGTGAGCCCGGCGCCGGACTGGCCGAGGTGCTCGGACGGACCCGCCTGGAGCTGCTGATCCTGCTGGCCGACGAGCACACCACCAGTGGCCTCGCCCGGCTGCTCGGAGTCAGCAACGCCACCGCCTCCGCCCACACCGCGGCACTGCGCGGGGCCGGCCTGATCACCACCGTGCGCGCCGGGCGTTCCGTCCTGCACCGGCGCACCGCGCTCGGTGACCTGCTCGCGCGGCGCGGTGTCAGCTCTGCGACGTCACCTGCCAGTACGCCGGACCGTCCGGCTGCCGGTGCAACCGCCAGCGCTGGGTGGGCCGGAAGCTCTCGGCGAAGCGTTCGTCGTGGCTGACCGCCAGCACCGTTCCGCCGTAACCGGCGAGGGCCTCGTCCAGCACGTCCAGCGACTCGAAGTCGAGGTAGTTCGTCGGCTCGTCCAGCAGGAGCAGGTCCGACTCCCCGTTCACCAGGCAGGCCAGCAGCACCCGGCGGATCTCACCGGCCGACATCGTGCCCAGCGGTCGCCGGATCTGGTCGGCGTCGAAGAGGTAGGAGTCCAGCAGGCGTTCGGCGTCCTCCTCGTAGATCGGCACCTGCCGGCGCAGATAGTCCAGCACCGGCAGTGTCAACGGGAGGTTGTCATGCACCTGCGGGAGGACGCCGGGGGTGTGGGCGAGCCGCACCGCACCGCCGGCCGGGGCGAGCTCACCGCTCAGCAACGAGAGCAAGGTGGACTTGCCGGTGCCGTTCTCCCCGGAGACGAGGACCCGCTCGCCACCTCGTACGGACGCCGAGAACGCCTGCCACAGTGGGCCGTTGCCCCGGTCGGTGACCAGCTCGGCGACCTTCACCATGACCTCGTCCGGTGACGCCTGGCCGGCCAGGCCCAGCACCAGCGGCGGTCGTTCCTCCGGGCGCTCCAGCCAGCGTGCGGAGGTCATCTCCCGCATCAACCTGCGCTCGCGTGCCTTCGCCTTGCGGGCGACCTTCTTGGCGTAGCGGCGGGCCTTGTCGTTGTGGGTGCCGAGTTCGGTACGCAAGGCCTGGTTGGCAGTGCGTTCGATGTCCTCTGCCAACCGGCGGCGGAACTTCTCCTGCGCCTCCAGGTCGGCCAGCAGCCGGGCGCGCCGCCGCCGCTTCTCCTCGCGGTAGGCGGTGTAGCCGCCGACGTAGAACTCCGCCCGGTCGGTGAGCACGTCGAGTTCGACGATGCGGTGCACCAGACGGTCGAGGAACGCCCGGTCGTGGGTGACGACGACGACCACGCCGCGGTAGCCGGTGAGGTACTCGCCCAGCCAGGCGAGGCCGGTGGCGTCGAGGTGGTTGGTGGGTTCGTCCAGCAGCAGGATGGCGGGTTCCTCCAGCAACAGCCGGGCGAGCAGGACCCGGGCCTGTTCGCCGCCGCTGACGTCGCCCAGGCTGCGGTCCAGGTCGAGGTCGGCGACACCCAGCCGGTGGCGTACCTCGTCCGCCCGTGCCTGCGCCTGCCAGCCACCCAGCAGGGCGAACCGGTCCTGGGCGGCGGCGTACTCGGCGAGCACGTCCTCGTCGGCGAGCCCGTCCTCACCGCCACCGGACGACATCGCCGCTTCCAGGACCCGCATCCGGGCCGCGAGTTCGGCGATCTCGCCCAGACCGGCGTCCAGGAACGCCCCGATCGTGGTGGTGGTGTCGGCGACCTGGGCGTCGAGATATCCGACCCGGTCGTGAGGGCCGTACCGCACCGATCCGCGGTCGGCGTGGTCCCGGCCGGCGAGGATGCGGAGCAAGGTGGACTTGCCGGCGCCGTTCTCGCCTACCAGGCCGATACGTTCGCCCGCGTTGGCGACCAGACTCACGTCGGTGAACAAGGGCTCACCGTCGTAGGTCTTCGTCAGGCCGGAGGCGGTGAGGACGGGCGCACCGGTGGGCGCGCCGGACGAAACAGCAGAAGGAACGAGGGAAGCGGTGGAGGCAGGCATGAGATCCCGGGAACTCGAAGGGAGCCGCGGGTGGATCACCACGCGGCACAGGATTCGATGAGTTCCACTCAGCTGCCCACGGACCAGACCATAGCCAACGCCGGACGGCCGCTCAACCGGTATCCACGTGACCAGGCCGGCATTCCGGACACGGGCGGCCGCTCGCCGGACGGCCCGGAACCGGCCGGGAACGGTGGGTCACGTGACCGGACGTACGTCGATGTGCCACACTGACCCGCATGGTCGCCTCCTACACCGTGATCATTACCTAGGCGCGCCGGACACCACCCCGTCCCGCGCGCAGACCTCTCGCACCCCGCGAGAGGTTTTTTGTTTGTCCGGCCCGGTCCCACCCCTCGACCGAGCTCCGGCCACACAGAACCCCAGCAGGACCCACACCAGAACTCTCAACCGAACCCCCGACCTGACTTCGATTTTCCGGTTCGCAAGGAGCGTCCCCCGATGAGCGACTTCCACGTGTACGACACGACGCTGCGCGACGGGGCCCAGCAAGAGGGCCTCAGTCTTTCGGTCGAGGACAAGCTGGCGATTGCCCGCCACCTCGACGAGCTCGGGGTCGGCTACATCGAGGGCGGGTGGCCCGGCGCCAACCCGAAGGACACGGAGTTCTTCCGCCGGGCGGGGGAGGAGTTGCGCCTGGGCCGGGCCACGCTCGCGGCGTTCGGCGCCACCCGCCGCGCCGGGGTGGCGGCCGCCGACGACCCGCTGGTCCGCGCGCTGCGCGACTCCGGCGCGGGTGTGGTCACGCTGGTGGCCAAGAGCCACGACCGGCACGTCGAGCACGCGCTGCGCACCACGCTGGCGGAGAACCTCGCCATGGTCCGCGACACCGTGGAGTTCCTGCGGGCCGGCGGTCAGCGCGTCTTCCTCGACGCAGAGCACTTCTTCGACGGTTACCGCGACAACCCGGCGTACGCGCTGGAGGTGGTGCGCGTGGCCGCGGAGGCCGGTGCGGACGTCGTTGCGCTGTGCGACACCAACGGCGGCATGCTTCCGGACCAGGTGGGCGAGGTGGTGGCGAACGTGCTCGCCGGCACCGGTGCCAGGGTGGGCATCCACTGCCACAACGACGCGGGCTGTGCGGTCGCCAACACGATCGCCGCGGTCGACGCCGGGGCCACCCACGTGCAGGGAACGCTCAACGGCTACGGGGAGCGCACCGGCAACGCCGACCTGGTGACGATCGTCGCCAACCTCCAGCTCAAGCGGGGCATGAGTCTGGTGCCCACGGACGCGCTGGCGGAGGCGACCCGGATCGCCCATGCGGTCGCCGAGCTCACCAACATCCCGCCGTACTCCCGTCAGCCCTACGTCGGCGCGTCTGCCTTCGCCCACAAGGCGGGCCTGCACGCCAGCGCGATCAAGGTGGACCCGAACCTCTACCAGCACGCCGATCCCGCCGACGTCGGCAACGACATGCGGCTGCTGGTGTCGGACATGGCCGGCCGGGCGAGCATCGAGCTGAAGGGCCGCGAGCTGGGCTACGACCTCGCCGGTGACCGTGAGCTGGTGACCCGCATCACCGACCGGGTGAAGGCGATGGAGGCACGCGGCTACACCTTCGAGGCGGCCGACGCGTCGTTCGAGCTGCTGTTGATGGAGGAGGTCGATGGCGTACGCCCGACGTTCTTCGAGGTGGAGTCCTGGCGGGTGCTCACCGACTCCCGGCCGGGGGAGGAGGCACTGTCGGAGGCGACGGTGAAGCTGCGGGCCGGCGGCGAACGCACGATCGTCACCGGCGAGGGCAACGGCCCGGTCAACGCGCTGGACGCCGCCCTGCGCGGAGCGATCGGGCAGGCGCACCCGGTGGTGGAGAAGCTCGACCTGATCGACTACCGCGTCCGCATCCTCGACGCCGGCCACGGGACGGACGCGGTGATCAGAGTTCTGATCCAGCTGTCCGACGGCGAGGAGTCGTGGGAGACCGTCGGGGTCGGGCACAACATCATCGAGGCGTCGTGGGAGGCGCTGGTGGACGGCGTGACCTACGCCCTGGTGCGGGCCGGGGTCGAGCCGCACGTCTCCTAGGAAGCGTCCTGTCCGGCGAGCGCGAGGAGGTCGTCGCAGGCCCGGACCAGCTCGTCGCGCAGGATCCCGGCACGCTCGGCGAAGCCGCGCTGGGCGGCGGCATACTCCGCCCGGCCCTCCGGGGTCTCGATCGGGACCGGCCGGTAGCCCAGCGCGGACAGGTCGTACGGCGAGGCCCGCATGTCCAGCTCGCGGATCTCCCGAGCCAGCTCGAAACAGTCCGCGACGAGCTCCGAGCGCAGGTGCGGTGACAGCTTGTACGCCCACTTGTAGAGGTCCATGTTGGCGTGCAGGCAGCCGGGCTGTTCGAGGTCGCGCTGGGTCTCCCGGGCCGGGCTCAGGGTGTTGCGGGGCCGCGCCGGCCCGGTGAAGAAGCGGTACGCGTCGAAGTGCGAGCAGCGGATCCGGTGCGACTCCACCACCTGGTCGGTGCCGTCGGCACCCAGGCGCAGCGGCCACCCGGCGTGCCGGACCTCCTCCGGGGGCTGCCGGTAGACCATCGCCCACTCGTGCAGGCCGAAGCAGCCGAGGAACGCGGGCCGCGCACGGGTGGCGGCCAGCAGGTCGCGGATCCAGCGAACCGTGCCGACGCGGGCCGCGAGCGCCGCCGGGTCGACCGTCACGCCGCCCGGCACGGTGGTGTAGTCGCGGCTGTCGCCGTACGCCGCCCGGGCCGCGTCGCCGGCCAGCACCACCCCGGCGCCGGGATGCCAGCGGCGCAGCCGGGCGGGCCGGTGGGAGTAGTAGGTGAACAGGAAGTCCTCGACCGGGTGCGCACGGCGTTCCCCGCGGCGGTGGAGGTGGGGGCGAAGCCAGGCGTCCACCCGGGTTTCGTGGGCGTCCCGGCGCGCCGGCCACTCCTGCTCGGAGAGCACCCTGCCGTCGGGGACCGCCGGGCCCGCCGGGACCGGACCCGCGGGGGCGCCCGGGCGGGTGGGACTGGGTGCACTCACGGGAGCCACGGTACCCGCGGCCGGCGACCGCCCGACCCACACCGACCGGCGTCTCTCGCCCACGCCCGGTAGGCTGCGCACGCCGGTAGGTTCGACAGATGGAGGCCAGAGCCCCTTGCGCATCGCCCGCTTTAGTGCCGGCGACGACCCCAGGTACGCCGCGGTGGAAGGTGAACCAGGCGCTGAGGTCCTCGCCGTCCTCGACGGAGATCCGCTCTACCGCCAGGTGCAGTTGACCGGCGAACGCCTGCCGCTCGCCGACGTGCGACTGCTCGCCCCGGTCATTCCCCGCAGCAAGGTGATCGGCATCGGCCGCAACTACGCCGAGCACGCCGCCGAGCTGGGCAACGAGGTGCCGGAGGAGCCGCTGGTCTTCCTCAAGCCGAACACTTCGGTGATCGGGCCCGGCGACGGCATTGTCCATCCACCGCAGACCAGCGACCTGCAGTACGAAGGCGAGCTGGCCGCGGTGATCGGCCGGATCTGCCGGCACGTGCCGGTCGAGCGCGCCGCCGAGGTGGTCTTCGGCTACACCATCGGCAACGACGTCACCGCCCGTGACCTGCAGCGGTCGGACAAACAGTGGGCGCGGGCCAAGGGATTCGACACGTTCTGCCCGCTCGGCCCGTGGATCGAGACCAGCCTGGACGTGTCCGACCTCGCGCTGACCACGACAGTGGCCGGGGAGGTACGCCAGTCCGGTCGTACGTCCCAGATGATCCACGACATCCCCTCGCTGATCTCCTATGTCAGCAGCTTCATGACGCTGCTGCCGGGCGACGTCATCCTCACCGGTACGCCCGCGGGGGTTGGCCCCATGCGCGTGGGTGAGGAGGTGTCGGTGACCGTGGAAGGCCTCGGCACCCTCACCAACCGGGTGATCGGGCATGGCTAGGGAGGGTTCAAGTAGGGGCTCGGCCCGTACCCGAACCAGGTTCGCGCCGTCACCGAGCGGTGACCTCCACGTTGGTGCCGTCCGGACGGCGTTGTACTCCTGGGCCTGGGCGCGCCACTGCGGCGGAAGCTTCGTGGTCCGGATCGAGGACACCGACCGGTCCCGGGTGTCACCGGACGCGGTGGCCGCGACGATGGGCGCACTGGCCTGGCTGGGCCTGGACTGGGACGAGGGGCCCGACGTCGGCGGGGAGTTCGGGCCGTACCGCCAGAGCGAGCGGCTGGGGCTGTACCGCGAGTGGGTCGACAAGTTCCTCGCCGACGGTACGGCGTACCACTGCTACTGCTCCCAGGAGGAGCTCGACGGCGAGCGGGACGAGCAACGCACCCAGGGTCTCCCGTCGGGATATGCCGGCCACTGTCGCGAGCTCACCACCGCGCAGGTCACCGCCTACCGCCGCGAGGGCAGGCGGCCGGTGGTCCGTTTCCGGATGCCGGAGGGCTCCACGGTCGTCCGCGACACCATCCGCGGCGAGATCGTCTTCGACCACGCGAACGTGCCCGACTTCGTGGTGCAGCGTTCCGACGGGTATCCGCTCTACAACCTCGCGGTGTCGGTGGACGACGCCCTGATGAAGATCACCCACATCGTCCGCGGTGACGACCTGCTGGCCTCCACGCCCCGCCAGATCGCCATCCTCGCAGCGATGGGGGTGGCCGAGGACGACCTGCCCGTCTACACCCACACCCCGGACATCCTGGCTGCGGACGGCTCGCCGCTGTCGTCGTGGCACCGGGCGGCGGGCATCTCGTGGTACCGCGACCACGGCTACCTCCCGGAGGCGGTGGTCAACTACCTCGCGCTGCTGGGCTGGTCGCCGGGTGGTGACCGGGAGGAGCTGACGCTGGACTCGCTGGTCGAGTCGTTCGACCTCGAACGCGTCGGCGCGACCGCCGGCCGGCTCGACCCGCGCAAGCTGGACGCCATCAACGGCGACAAGATCCGCGCGCTTTCCCCGGAGGAGTTCGTCGGGCGGACCATGCCGTTCCTCACCCGGGCCGGCCTGGTGAGCGATCCGCCGGCGCCGGGGCAGACCCGCACCGTCGCGGCCGCCGCCCCGCTGATCCAGGAACGCCTCGTCCACCTCACCGAGGCGGCCGACATGCTGGCGTTCCTGCTGGTGCCCGAGCACGTCTTCGACGTCGATCCGGAGGAGGCCGCCCGGATCCTCACCGAGGACGCCAAGGCGGTGCTGGAGGCCGCCGAGGCGGCGCTGCGGGCGTTGCCGGACTGGACCGACGAGGCGATCGAACGCGCCCTGCGGCGCACCCTGGTCGACGAGCTCGGCCGCCGGCCCAAGCGGGCGTTCGGTCCGGTGCGCGTCGCGGTGACCGGGAGCAGAGTGTCGCCCCCGCTGTTCGAGTCGCTCACGCTGCTGGGCCGCGAGCGCACGCTGGCGAGGATCACCCGCGCCCTCGACCACCACGTCGGCGTCTGAGGAACGACCGTCCGACGGGCAGGTGCGCCCGTCGGACGGCACCGAACCTCAGGTGGTGGCGCCCTGTGCGGCGCTGCCGTCGTGAGTGTCCGCGGTCGAGGGCCGGGGCTGCGCGCCCAGGCCGGCCGCACGCCGGGCACGCACCCGCCTGATGTACCACATGTTCCACGTCAGCAGGACGACGAAGCCCGCGATGCCGAGTACCGACGACAGCCCGGCCATCACGTCCACCGGCAGCAGATAGACGAGCACCACCCGCACCGCCGCCTCCACCAGCAGGCCGGCGCCCCACCCCGCCGACAGTACGAAGAACGTACGCCGGAAACCAGGGGAGGAGTGCCACATCTCCTCCCAGCCGGCCCGGGCGGCTACGGTGCGCGCGGAGAACCTGCGCGCCGCGTAGAAGATCAGCGGCCGGCCGACGAAACAGCTGCCCAGGAAGGCCAGTCCGGCGGCGCCGGTGCCGAAGGACTCCTTCACCAGCAGGAAGCGCGCGTCGCCGGTGACCAATGACATCACCAGGCCGAAGCCGAAGATCGCCACCATGAAGGCCGCGAACGCGTCGAACGTGCGGGCCCTGATTGCGACGTAGGCCACCCGGACTCCCGCGACCAGGGTGCCGGCGAGCAGCGAGACGTACGGACTGGCGCCCAGGGCCCGGCAGGCGTAGTAGGCGGCGATCGAGGGGACGACGTCCCACACCATGCCCAGCAGGATCTCGCGGAACTGCGCCCGCCCACCGGCCTGAGCGGCGAGAGCGCCGGCGTCGGAGGTGCCGGCGGTGCTGTCGGGGCGGGCCGTGCTGGCGGTGGTGTCGGTGTCGTTGTGGTCCGGCGCGGTCATGCGCGGAAGCCCTTCTCGTCGGTGTGGTCTGCGTCGTTGTCGTGGTGGTCGGGAATCCAGCTTCCGTGGAACCCCGCGGGCACCCGGCGGGGCAGGTGGACCGTGGCGACCGGCGGACCGGTCACGTCGCTCGCGTCCAGTACCAACAGGTCCGAGCCGCTGCCGGCCTTGTCGGTGACGACCGTGAGCAGCCAGCCGTCGTCCTCCCGGCGTACGCCCTCGGCAGGAACGAAGATCGCCTCGCCGGGCACGATTTCCGGGCCGAGGTCGTGGTACTGCCTGTTTCCGGACTCCACGTCGTACTTCACGATCGCGCCGGACCCAGGACGTCCGGTGTGCGCGCCGTCCTCGTCGGTGCCGACCGTGCCGACGGTGTAGAGGTAGCGGCTGCCCAGCCCGGTGCGGGTCTCGTCGTGGGTGGGGAACTCCACCCCCAGGTCGTCCAGCGGCTGCTCGCTCACCGAGCCGTCCCGAGGGTCGAGAACCCAACGGTACAAGGCGCTCACGCCGGTCTCGGCGACCGCGTTCGCCATCCCGGCAGGACCTCCCGGCAGGCCCCGGCCGGCGCCGTCGGCCTTCGCGTCGCCCCCGATCCGGGCCCAGCTGGAGTCCCACGCGCTCCGGCTGTAGCGAACGACGTCCAGCACGATCCGCCCGTCGGCCTGCTCGTGGGCGTTGCCGACGTGGAAGACGTAGCAGGGCTCGACGTCGAACCACCGCACGCCGCCGGTTCCGTCGCGGCGCATCACGCCGAGCCGGGCGCCGTAATCGTCGTCCCACTGGAACGGCATCCCCTTGCCGCCCAGCTCCGGGTGGAACGTGAGCGGCAGGTCCAGCCAGACGACGTGGTGCGCGGTGATCGCGAAGTCGTGCATCATCGTCGGGCCGGGCACGTCGATCGCAACGCTGTCCTGCAACTGCCCGTCCGCGGACATCCGGTGGTAGGTGACGTACGGCCGGTGAGTCACGCTGTAGCCGAAGAAGAACAGCTCGCCGGTCACCGGGTCGGTCTTGGGGTGCGCGGTCATCGCGGTGGTCAGCCGGCCGCCGAAGTCGCACGGGCCGACCGTGTCCAGGTCGGGCGTCACCTCGTACGGCAGACCCCCTTCGCACAGGGCGAGCAGCCGTCCGCCGTGCTCGACGATGTGCGTGTTGGCGACGGTCGCGGCGAGGTCACGGGTGCCGTGGGGGCCGTAGGGATTCGCACCCTCCAGCAGCCGGGTGCGCACCCAGCGGTTGCGGTACCACTCGGCCCGGCCGTCGCGGATGCGGACGCCGTGCAGCATGCCGGAGCCGGTGAACCAGTGCGGGGTTCGCTGTCCAGGCAGGGGATTCGGGCCGTTGCGCAGGTACTGGCCGGACAGCTCCGGCGGCAGCGTGCCGGTCACCGGGAGGTCCGCCGCGGTGATCTCGTCCGGGACGGGCGCGAGGTGGCCCAGCATGTGCGCGGGCCGGGCTTCGGTGGTCTCGGATGCGTTCGTGGTGTGGAGCGCTGGCATGTCGTTCCCCCGTGTCGGTGTCAGAGGCTCCCGCCACATGCCCCACACCGGCGGTCCGCCCGGCAGCGGGATCTCGGCGGTGACGGCGAACCCGAATCGTTCGTAGTACGCGGTGAGTTCCGGCCGGCTCGCTTCCAGGTAGGCCGGCAGGCCGTCCCGGTCGCAGTCGGCGAGGTGGTCCTGGAGCAGGCGTTCGCCGACGCCGGTGCCCTGGACGTGCGGGCTCACTCCGACGAAGGCGAGGTACCAGTGCGGCTGGGACGGATGGCTGCGTTCCAGCGCCGCGGCGATCCTCGCTGCCGCACCGAGGCGCCGCCCGGTCGCCAAGGCCAGGCCGGGCAGCGACAGGGCCGCGCGCCAGGGCGGCACGGCGTGCCCGGGCGGGGTCCACAGCGCAGCGCCCACCGGCGTTCCGTCCCGGTCGGCGAGGGCGCTGCTCGCGTGCGGCAGGTAGAAGTGCCGGGCCATGGTCGCGAACATCCGCCGCAGCCGCCAGGGCCTGGCCGCCGGGTCGGGCAGGATCGCGCTGGTCACCGGGTCGTCGGCGAACGCGAGCGCGAGTACCCGGGAAAGCGAGCGGGTGTCGGCCGGCCGGGCGGGCCGGATCGTGACGTCGCTCACTGTCCCGGGCATCGCTTCCTCCTCGTGCGCTTCCCCGTCGTACCGCTTCCCCGTCGTGCCACCAGAACTATGACCATTCGGTCTCGACATGTCAATATCAACATGTCAGTTTTGACGGTAGGCTCGGCGGCACGTGGGAACGACGTGGACGAGACCACCGGCGGCAGCCGGGAAAGCCCGAGGAGATCGCCAGATGTCGCTGAGATACGCCCTGCTCGGGCTGCTCTCCGAACGGCCGGCCAGCGGATACGCACTGACCCAGCGGTTCGAGCAGTCGCTGCAGAAGTACGCCTGGCACGCCAACCACAGCCAGATCTATCCCGAGCTCGCCAAGCTGGCGGCCGACGGCCTGGTCACCGTGGTCGAGGAGGGCGCCCGTGGCCGGCGTACGTACGCGATCACCGACGCCGGCCGGGAGGCGCTGCGCGAGTGGCTGCTCACGTCGGGCGGCGGACCCCGGCGCGTCCGCAACGAAGCCGTCCTGCGGACGTTCCTGCTGTCCACGCTCGAGCCCGCCGACGCGGCCCTGCTCCTGCGCGGGTACGTCGACCGGTCCGCACGGGACCTGGCCGAGCTCCAGGCCGTGGTGGCCGACCTGGAGGCGTCGGAGCAGGCGGGCGAGCCCCAGCGGTTCGGCCGGTTCGCCGCGGAGTTCGGCGTGCGGCAGTACGCCGCGTTCCACGACTGGGCGCAGTGGGCGCTGGCCCGCGTGGAGTCCGCCACCCCGGACGAAGGAGACGGCCAGGAGTCGGGGGCGTGACCCAGAAGCCCCTGGTCACCAGGATTTGCCTGCGCATGGTGGTAGGTGACCCCGGCGCGGGTGCATGATCTTCGCGCACACGCGACGACCAGGCGTGCTCGACGGGGGAAATCACTGATGGCGTACGCACCTGAGCGGGTTCAGCCCGGCAGGCCCGAACTCACCGACGGGCCGGGGCAACCGAAGTCCGGTTCCGAGCGGGCCGCCGGGCCCGGGCAGGTCGGCCCGCTGTCACCGGCCGAGGAGGAGTTGCTGCGCTCCCTGGTCGCCGACGGCTGGGAGCTTCCGGTGGCGTTGACCGGGCGCCGGCGCAGGGTCGCGCAGGTCGCGCCCGCGCTCTATCCGGTCGCCGTCGCTGCCCACCGTGCCCGCAGGCGGGTGCGCTGGATGACCTCCGGAACGCGCTGGGCGCACGGACGCGCCGCCGAGCCGCTGCCGGTCCGGGTGAAGCGGCACAACTCCCTGTTGCTGCGCCAGCTGGGTGAGAGCGAGATGTGGCTGCAGCACAACAAGGTCGCCAACCTCAGGTTGGCGGCGCCGCGGGTGTCGGGACTGCTGGTCGGGCCGGGGGAGACGCTGTCGTTCTGCCGTACGGTCGGCAAGGCGACCAGGCGGCGCGGGTACGTCGACGGGATGCTGTTGTCCAACGGCAAGGCGCGGGCCGGCCTCGGCGGCGGGATCTGCCAGCTGGCGAACCTCCTGCACTGGATGTTCCTGCACAGTCCGCTGACCGTCGTCGAACGCTCCGCGCACGGCTGGGACCCGTTCCCCGACAACGGCAGGGTGATCCCCTGGGGCACCGGCTGCGCGGTCTTCTACAACTACGTCGACCTGCAGGTGCGCAACGACACCGACGCGACGTTCCAGGTGCTGGCCGGGGTCGGCGACCGCTACCTCGAGGGCGAGCTGCGCGCCGACCGGGAGCTGCCGCACTCGTACTCGGTGTACGCGAAGGACGAGCAGTTCCTGACCCTCGGCGGCCGGCACTTCCGCCGCAACGAGATCTGGCGGTCGGTGATCGACCGGCGTACCGGCAACCGCGTACGCGAGGAACTCCTCAAGCGGAACTTCGCTCTCGCGACCTACGTGCCAAAGGGTTTCGAGGAGGGACAGGCCGGGTCGAAGCGTGGGTGACCCGGTCGCTTTGGGGTCCGCGACCGGTCTCCGGTATTGTGCTTCGCGGCTCACCACCCCGGCGCTTTCACCGGCTCGGGGGGAGGGTCGTCCCATGGGGTATGGGGTAATTGGCAGCCCGACTGGTTCTGGTCCAGTTAGTCTAGGTTCGAGTCCTAGTACCCCAGCGAGTGAGCTGGTAAGGCACTTGCTAGAGTTCAGCTCGCTTCTTCAAGGCCCCGTTGTGTAGCGGCCTAGCACGCCGCCCTCTCAAGGCGGTAGCGCCGGTTCGAATCCGGTCGGGGCTACAACCCGCGTAGGCCCTCTTCCCCAGCTGGGGAAGAGGGCCTTTCGCCGTTTCGGCCGGCTTTCCGGGCGCGGGCGCGCACGGTCACTCGGCAGCGCGCCGCAAGGCCTCCGACAGGCGTTCGGCGGCTGCCATCACCGCCGGGGCGTGCATCCGGCCGGGCTGGCGGGACAGGCGTTCCAGCGGGCCGGAGACCGACACGGCCGCGACCACCTTGCCCGAGGGCGAACGGATCCCCGACGAGACCGAGGCCACGCCGGTCTCTCGTTCACCCACGCTCTGTGCCCAGCCCCGGCGGCGGACGGCGGCCAGCGTGGCCGCGGTGAACTTCGCACCCTGCAGGCCGCGGTGCATCCGCTCCGGTTCCTCCCAGGCGAGCAGGATCTGGGCGGCGGAGCCCGCCTGCATGGTCAGCTGGGTGCCCACCGGGATGCTGTCGCGCAGCCCCGTCGGCCGGTCGGCGGCGGCGACGCAGACGCGCCCCTCGCCCTGCCGGCGGAACAGTTGTGCGGACTCCCCGGTGATGTCGCGAAGGCGGGCCAGAACGGGCCCTGCGGCCGCCAGCAGGCGGTCCTCGCCGGCCGCGGCGGCGAGCTCGCCGAGCCGTGGGCCGAGGATGAACCGGCCCTGCATGTCCCGGGCGACCAGCCGGTGGTGCTCCAGGGCGACCGCCAGGCGGTGCGCTGTGGGCCTGGCCAGCCCGGTGACCTGGACGAGGCCGGCCAGGGTCGCGGGACCGGCTTCCAGGGCCCCGAGTACGAGCGCTGCCTTGTCAAGTACGCCGACTCCGCTAGAGTTGTCCATGACTCGATATTGCCGTCTCGAATTCCGAGACGCAAGTCCAGGAGTCCAAAATGGCCGTCGCTCCGGCCCGGTGACCGAGGAGACGGACCGCGGAGCGTCCGCGACATCACTTCACGAGAGCAATCACATACCAGGAGGCAGCAGCATGGGGACCACCCTTGCGGAGAAGTTGTGGGAGGAGCACGTCGTACGTCGGGGCGAGGGTGAGCCCGACCTCCTCTACATCGACCTCCACCTGGTCCACGAAGTCACCAGCCCGCAGGCGTTCGACGGACTGCGGCTCGCGGGCCGGCCGGTCCGGCGTCCCGACCTCACGATCGCCACCGAGGACCACAACGTCCCCACGGTCGACGTCGACCAGCCGATCGCCGACCCGGTTTCGCGTACGCAGGTGGAGACGCTGCGGCGCAACTGCGAGGAGTTCGGCATCCGGCTGCACCCGCTCGGGGACGCCGACCAGGGCATCGTGCACGTCGTCGGCCCGCAGCTGGGGCTCACCCAGCCCGGCACCACGGTGGTGTGCGGCGACTCCCACACCTCGACCCACGGCGCGTTCGGCGCGCTGGCGTTCGGGATCGGCACCAGTGAGGTCGAGCACGTGCTCGCCACCCAGACGCTGCCGCAGAGCCGGCCGAGGACGATGGCGGTCACCGTCGACGGTGAGCTGCCCGAGGGCGTCACGCCCAAGGACCTCGTGCTCGCGTTGATCGCGAAGGTCGGCACCGGCGGCGGTCAGGGCCACGTCGTGGAGTACCGCGGCGAGGCGTTCCGCACGATGTCGATGGAAGGCCGGATGACGGTCTGCAACATGTCCATCGAGTGGGGCGCCAAGGCCGGGCTGGTGGCACCCGACGAGACCACCTTCGCCTACCTGGAAGGGCGCCCGCACGCGCCGAAGGGCGCGGACTGGGATGCCGCGGTGGCCTACTGGAAGACGCTGCGCACCGACGACGACGCGGTCTTCGACCGCGAGGTCACCCTGGACGCCGGGTCCATCACGCCCTTCGTCACCTGGGGCACCAACCCCGGCCAGGGCGTCCCGCTCGGCGCGAGCGTGCCGAACCCCACCGACTTCGATGACCCCGACGCGCGGCGTTCGGCCGAGCGTGCGCTGGAGTACATGGGCCTCGCGGCCGGTACGCCGATGCGCGACATCGCCGTGGACACGGTGTTCCTGGGCTCGTGCACCAACGGCCGGATCGAGGACCTGCGCGCGGCCGCGGCCGTGGTGCGCGGACGCTCGGTGGCCGAAGGTGTACGCATGCTGGTCGTTCCGGGCTCGGGCCGGGTTCGCCTGCAGGCCGAGGACGAGGGCCTGGACGTGATCTTCAAGGAGGCCGGGGCCGAGTGGCGCGGCGCCGGATGCTCGATGTGTCTGGGTATGAACCCCGACCAGCTGGCACCGGGCGAGCGCAGCGCCTCGACCTCCAACCGCAACTTCGAAGGCAGGCAGGGCAAGGGCGGCCGTACGCACCTCGTGTCCCCGCTGGTGGCCGCCGCGACCGCGGTCGCGGGCCACCTCGCCGCACCCGCCGACCTGCCGTCCGTCACCGCCTGACCGGGAGCACCCACCATGGACAAGTTCACCTTGCACAGCGGCAAGGCGCTGCCCCTGCGCCGGGCCAACGTCGACACCGACCAGATCATCCCCGCCGTCTACCTCAAGCGGGTCACCCGTACCGGCTTCGGAGACGGGCTGTTCGCCGCGTGGCGCGGCGACCCCGACTTCGTACTCAACCGGCCCGAACACCAGGGCGCCTCGATCCTGGTCGCCGGCCCGGACTTCGGCACCGGATCCTCGCGTGAGCACGCCGTCTGGGCGTTGCAGGACGCGGGCTTCAAGGTCGTCCTCTCCTCCCGCTTCGGCGACATCTTCCGTGGCAACTCGGGCAAGGCCGGCCTGCTGGCCGCCCTGGTGGACCAGAAGGTGATCGAACGCCTGTGGGCATTGCTGGAGGAGGACCCGGACACCAAGGTGTCGGTCGACCTGGAGCACCGGCTGGTGCTCGCGGGCTCGGGCCCGGAGGCGATCCGGGAGTCCTTCGACATCGACGACTACACCCGCTGGCGGTTGCTGGAGGGCTTGGACGACATCGGGCTCACCCTTTCCCACGTCACCGAGATCGACGCCTACGAAGCCCGTCGGCCCAGCTACAAGCCGACCACGTTGCCGGTGAGGACGTGACGGCGAACGCCTTCCCCGGGGCGTGAAACCGGCCCTGACCGCAGGGACGGGCTCGTCCTGGGAACGCTTCCAGCCCGGTGCGGATGCCAGCGAAACTGGCTCCGCACCGGGCTTCTTCGTGCAGTCGTGCGCGACATGCCGGGTGCGACACGCCGAAGCGAGAGAAGTCATCGCTGACTTTTTTTCAGATTTTCTCGACCGTCGGAGCATCCGCCGCGAACCGGCGGCGCCGCCCTTGCACGGTGAGGATCCCTGGCCCTACCGGGCGGCTGACGATCTTGTCGGCCGAGGGGGCGACCTGGGCGAATGCAGCTGTCGAGGTGGCGCTCAGGTCGGAACGCCGACCGGCCGACGACGCGACATGGACCGATGACGAGTACGCCAGATCCCAACCATGCAAGGGAGTTTCGGTACCGGCCCGGTCGACGTACTCGCACCGGCGGGCACTCCGGCCGCCGGGCCGCCCCGCCGGCGGAGGGCCTGGCGAGGGCCCAGGGAGGACGCCGCATCCCCAACCAGAGCAGGGGAGCGGCGGCCTGCCGGGACCGTGGTCAACTCGTCCGGACGGTGCGTACGGGCAGGCCTCAGGTGCGCGCGCAAGGGGCAGAATCCCCGTCGACGTTGGGAACCGATGGCGACGGTGATTGAGGAACGGCGCTACATTTCCTAACGTGCGCATGAACCGAGCGCAGGCTCGTATCAATCCCGTTCACGGAGGGAAACAGTGAACAAGTCCCAGCTGGTCGAGGTGCTCGCTTCGCGCTTCGACGACAACAAGAAGGATGCGCAGCACGCGCTCGAGTCCGTGATCGACACGATCACTCGTGCTGTGGCGTCCGGAGAAAAGGTGGCGATCACCGGCTTCGGCGCGTTCGAGAAGATCGACCGTCCGGCCCGGATGGTCCGCAACCCCCGCACGGGCGAGCGTAAGCGCGCCAAGAAGACGTCGGTGCCGAAGTTCCGCGCTGGTGCGGAGCTGAAGGCCGTCGTCTCCGGTGCAAAGAAGCTGCCGAAGCTCGCCGCGGCGAAGAAGACCACGACGACCGGCCGCGCCGGCACGAAGACCGCCGCCACCAAGGCCCCTGCGACGAAGACAGCAGCGAGCAAGGTCGCCGGCACCAAGGCGCCGGCCAAGAGGCCGGCGGCGAAGAAGACCACGACGACCGGGCGCGCCGGCACCAAGGCCACGACCGCCAAGAAGACCACGGCCAAGAAGACCACGGCCAAGAAGACCACGGGCACGGCGGCCAAGAAGGCCACCACCAAGCGGACTCCGGCCAAGCGCACCGCCAAGCGCTGACGGCGTTCCACCGGTCACCGACCGGACCCGTGCAGGACAAAGCGAAGGGCCGATCCCCGCAGGGGCTCGGCCCTTCGCTTGCGTCTGCGCGAGATCGGTACGCCGGAAGTACGCCGGATCAGTGCGGAAGCGTGTAGATGTGCAGCGAGCGCACCCGGGTCGCGGGCTCGTCCGGGGCTGTCAACTCCACCTGGACCCGTTGCCCGATCCGCAGATGGCGAAGGCCGCCGGGAAGGGCGGTCGCGTCGTACGGCAACTCGACGCCGTCGTCGGCCAGCACCGTGCCCGCGCGAGAGCCGGGGTCGAAGGTTCGCACCGTCGCCTGCATGACCGGCAGCCTAGGGCATCCGGTCCGGTTGTCAGGAGGTTCCGGTCTCCGCCACCGGGTCGCCGGCCCGCGCCATCGCCGCCAGGGCTGTCCGGGTCCGCGGCCCGACGCCCAGATCCCTGGCCTGGTGGAGATCCGCGCCGGTGTCGACGTCGCGGCGTACTGACGTGATCGGCACCGGGGTGAGCTCGACGGCGCCGGCGTCGAGATGTGCTCGGCGCGACGGCCCGCCGAACCGCGGCGCGAACTCCACGCCCGGCGCCGCGCAGTACAGCGTCGTGCCCACACCCGCGGCGTCCGGGACGAACGACGTCGGCCAGGCCGTCGCGGCGTCGAGCGCTGTCGTCAGCTCGTTCGGCCGCAGGGCAGGAAGATCGGCAAGCATCGCGGCGACGGCGGCGCCGGGGCGGCGCGAACGCGCCAGCCGGGCACCGTGCAGCAGTGCGGCGTTCAGCCCGGCCGCGGGTTCGTCGGTGACGACGACCGCGCCCACTCCGGCCAGCACCTCGGCGAGCTCACGGTCGGGAGTGATCGCCAACAGTTCGACCACTCGTGGGCACGCGAGGGCTGCGGTGATGGTGTCGATCGCCATCGCCTGGGCGAGTTCGGTCCGATGCCCACCAGCGAACGGTGCGAGCCGGGACTTTCCGACCGCCGCCGGTTTCACGGGCACCACCAGGCTCCAGCCGATGGAACCGGCCGGCGCCACGGGACGTTCATGCGTTGACATCGCTCCGATCCTCTCAGCCTCGGGCAAGTGACCCCGACCCGCCGGTCGACACCGGTTGCCGCGTACTTCACACTTTGGCAAGCGGCGCGGCCGGGGAGCCGACGGCCGACGGCAGCTCAGCTACCTCACGTTGGTGAGGATCGACGAGGAGGACAGCGTGCCCCTGCCCCGCACCGGTCGGGCCTACGACATCGCGGTCGGCACCATTCGACCGGCCATGGTGGCTTTCACCAGGCGTGACTGGCGGGGTGGCGAACACATCCCACGCGAGGGCGGTTTCGTCGCGGTCACCAACCATCTGTCCTACTTCGACCCGATCGCGCTCGGGCACTTCCTGCACGACCAGGGACGCGCGGTTCGCTTTCTCGCCAAGGCGAGCCTGTTCGACGTCCCGGTGGTGGGCCGGTTCCTGCGGTCTGCCGGGCAGATCCCCGTGCACCGGGAGAAGCGCACCGCGGGCGACGCACTCAAGGAAGCCTGCCAGGCGGTCGATCGCGGCGAGTGCGTCGTCGTCTACCCCGAGGGAACGATCACCCGGGACCCCGACCTGTGGCCGATGATCGGCAAGACGGGTGCGGTGCGAATCGCCTTGCGTACTGGATGTGAGATCGTTCCCATCGCCCAGTGGGGTGCGCAGGACGTGTTGCTCCCGTACGCCAAGATCCCCCGGTTGCTGCCCCGCAAGACGATGCGGATGCAGGCAGGCCCGGCGTTCGACCTGTCCGCCTACCGCGACGTCCCGTTCACGCCCTCGCTGTTGAAGAAGGCCACCAACGAGCTGATGGATGTTCTCACCCGGATGGTGGCGGGCCTGCGGCACGAGTCCCCGCCGGCCGCGCGGTTCGATCCGGGCAAGACGGACCTGCCCAGCATCGGCAACCCCTACAAGCGGCGGACCTCGAGGACGTGACCTTCGCATGACCCGGGCGGCGGTTCTCGGCGCAGGTTCCTGGGGCACGGCCTTCGCGCTGGTGCTCGCCGACGCGGGGGCGACCGTCGGCCTGTGGGCCCGGCGGCGGACACTCGTCGAGACGATGACGGCCCGGCGGGAGAACCCGGACTACCTGCCGGGGGTGCGGTTGCCGGCGGCGGTGACCGCGACCGCGGACGTCGAAGCGGTGTTGGCCGGAGCGCACCACGTGTTCCTCGCCGTACCCGCGCAGGAGCTGCGTTCCCACCTCACCCGGTGGGCGCCGCTCGTTCCCGCCGGCGCGGTGCTGGTCAGCCTGGCCAAGGGCGTCGAACTCCACTCCGGCAAGCGGATGAGCGAGGTGATCGCCGAGGCTGCCGGGGTTCCGCCCGAGCGGGTCGCCGTCGTCACCGGTCCCAACCTCGCCCGCGAGGTGGCCGAACGGCAGCCGGCGGCGAGCGTCGTCGCGTCCGTGGACGCCGACGTCGCGACGCGACTGCAGCAGGTGTGTCACTCACCGGCGTTCCGGCCGTACACCAACACCGACGTCGTGGGGTGCGAGCTCGCGGGCGCGGCGAAGAACGTCATCGCGCTCGCGGTCGGAGTCGCCGCGGGGCGGGGGTTCGGCGACAACACCCGGGCCTCGCTCATCACCCGCGGACTGGCCGAGGTGACCCGGCTCGGGGTGGCCCTGGGTGCGAACCCGCACACTTTCGCGGGACTGGCCGGACTGGGCGACCTGGTGGCCACCTGCAGCTCCCCGCTGTCGCGCAACCGTCAGCTCGGCGAAGCCCTGGGGGAGGGGCGTACGGTCGCCGAGGCCCGCGCGGGCAGCCGTCAGGTCGCCGAGGGCGTACGCACCTGCGCGGCGCTGCTGGAGCTCGCCGGCCGGCACCGGGTGGAGATGCCGGTCGCCGAGCACGTGACCCGCGTCGTCCGCGGTGAGCTGTCACCCTCGCACCTGATCGCCAGCCTGGTCAGTCGCGGCGCGAAGCCCGAGCGCCACGGCTGGTGATTCTCAAACCGGTGTCGGGACCGGCGTCCCAACCGGCGTCTCAACCGGCGTCGGGACTGACGGCCGTCAGGGCCGCGGACAGGTCGGCCCACAGGTCCTCGACGTCCTCCACGCCGACGCTGAGCCGCACCAGGTTGTCGGGAATCGTGGCGCTCTCACCCGCCCACCGGCGCCGGCGTTCCAGCGTCGACTCGACGCCACCGAGACTGGTCGCGCGCACCCACAGCCTGGTCGCCGCTGTGAGCGCCTCGGCGGCCTCGGCGCCTCCGCGTACCTCCACCGCGATGATCGCGCCGTACGCGGTCATCTGGGCGGTCGCACGGGTGTGGCCGGGATCGTCGCGCAGCCCGGGGTACCGCACCCGTTCCACTGCCGGGTGCTGGGCCAGCCGGTGTGCCAGCACGGCGGCGTTGGCGCATGCCCGCTCGACCCGCAGGGGGAGAGTGCGCAGTCCCCGCAGGGCCAGCCAGGTCTCGAACGCACCGGGTGTGGAGCCGAGCTTGCGGCGCCGGGAGTCCAGCAGGTCGTACAGCTCGTTGCCGCGCTCGGTCGGGGCGGTCACCAGCGCACCGAGCACCAGGTCGCTGTGGCCGGCGAGGTACTTCGTCGCCGAGTGCAGCACGACGTCCGCGCCGTACTCCAGCGGCCGCTGCAGCATCGGCGTCGCGAACGTGTTGTCGACCACCACCGCCGCACCGGCCTCGCGGGCGCCCGCGCACAGGGCGGGCAGGTCGGCGACCTCCAGCGCGGGGTTGGTGGGCGACTCCAGGATCACCAGGTCGGCGCCGGGCAGCAGCGCCAGCGTGCCCTCGGTGTCGGCGACGTCGACCAGCGGCGCGGCGCTGAGCCGGCCGGACTCCACCAGGTCGGCCAGCTGCCCGACCGTGCCGAGGTAGGCGTGCCGGGGCGCGACCACCACACCACCGACCGGCACCAGGTCGAGCACCGTGGCCACCGCCGCCAGGCCCGACGGGAAGGCCAGCGCCCGGCCGCCCTCCAGGGCGCCCAGCACCTCCTCGAACGCCGACCAGGTGGGGTTGGCGTACCGGCCGTACTCCAGTTCTCCGCCGGCGACGTAGGTGGAGGCGAGCACCACCGGCGGGTTCAGCGGCTGGTCCGGTTCGTGTGGTGGCCGGCCGGCGGTGACCGCCACCGTGTCCAGGCCGAGTGCGGGTGCCTCCGGCGGCCGGTCGGGCGACCGCGACTGGGACTCTTCCGGCGACTGCGCCATCGGCGTGGACTGGGACGGGGCCGGCGGCTGCTCCGGCGTTGCGTGCTCCTCGAAGTCGGACATACGCCGATTCTTCCCGAGACGTGGCCGGGCTGACCGGTCAGCGCCTGATGTCGGCGACCGGTAGGGTCAGGCCGGTGAGCGAGTACGAGCGGGGTCCGCAGGCGGGTGCAGACCCGTCCGCGCGGGCCGGACGCAAGCCCCGGGTGGCCGTCGTCTTCGGCGGCCGCAGCTCCGAGCATGCCGTGTCGTGCGCGACCGCCGGCAGCGTGTTGCGGGCGCTGGACCGGGAGCGCTACGACGTCATCCCCGTCGGCATCACCGTCGACGGCCGCTGGGTGCTGGAGACGGACGATCCGGAGCGGCTCGCGATCGGGGCGGGCAGGTTGCCCGAGGTCGACGAGAAGGGCACCGCCGTGGTGCTCGCCAACGACCGCGGCGGTGAGCTGGTGTCGCTCGACCCGGCCACGGTGCCCGGCACCCTCGGCGAGGTCGACGTCGTCTTCCCCTTGCTGCACGGGCCGTTCGGTGAGGACGGCACGCTCCAGGGCCTGCTGGAGATGGCCGACGTCCGCTACGTCGGCGCCGGTGTGCTCGCCAGCGCGGTCGCCATGGACAAGCACTTCGCCAAGCTCGTCTTCTCCGGACAGGGCTTCCCGGTGGTGCCGTACACGCTGCTGAAGCCGGGTGCGTGGGCCGCCGACCAGGCCGCGTGCGAGGAGGCGGTCGCCTCCCTCGGCTACCCGGTCTTCGTCAAGCCCACCCGCGGCGGCTCAAGCATCGGCATCACCAAGGTGAGCCGTCCGCAGGACCTCGGCGAGGCGGTGGAGAAGGCCGCGGCGCACGACCCCAAGGTGCTCGTGGAGGCAGCGGTCGAGGGTGCCCGGGAGATCGAGTGCGGCGTGCTCGAGAGCCTCGACGGCGGCCCGCCGCGGGCCAGCGCTGTCGCGGAGATCCGGTACGGCACGGAGTACGAGTTCTACGACTTCGAGGCGAAGTACCTCGACGACGAGCGGCACGTCGACCTGGCGCTGCCGGCGCCCCTGGACGAGAAGTCCACCCGGCAGGTGCAGGACATCGCGGTGCGGGCGTTCGAGGCGCTGGGCGCCGAGGGCCTGGCCCGGGTCGACTTCTTCCTCCGGGGCGACGGCACACTCCTGCTGAACGAGATCAACACCATGCCGGGGTTCACGCCGTACTCCATGTTCCCGCGGATGTGGGCCGCCAGCGGGGTCGACTACGCCGCCCTGTGCGACCATCTGATCCAGCTCGCTCTGCGCAGACCGACCGGCCTGCGCTGACCCCACCGCCGACCCGGCGGCTCGCGATGGGCCCGGCTTCGCCCGGGACGTACGCAGCGCCTCGGGCGAGCTGAGGACGAGGGGTCCCCTGACGCACGGCCACCGCGTCGGGGGATCCCTGCGGTGTACCTGAGGGATTCGCCGCGGGCCGCTGTTGGGTCACACGCAGGACTTACGGGCGGGGACCGCCTTCCGGACGGCCTCCGCGACGTCCACCAGTGCGTTCGACGGCGGTTGGTACGCCGTCGGCACCGACACCTCGACGTAGGCGTCCCGGCCGACGGTGGTGAAGATGTAGCCCCGGGTGGCGCGTTCGGAGAACCACCCGACGCCGTCGATCACCAGGCACTCCGAGGCGGCCCGCAGCTTCGCCGGGCGGTCCACGCCGCAGCGCAGCAGGATCGGCGGATCGCCCCACGCCGCGGCGTTGCCGGAGGACGGCTGCACCACGCGCGCCGACTCGCCCAGCACCTTCGTGGGCAGGGCGGTGAAAAGCCTTCGGCAGGCGGCTTCGGCAGTACCGGTCGGGTGCGGCGGCTCGACACGCACGGTCGGTTCGCCGCAGCCGGCCGCGAGCAGGCAGAGCGCGGTGAGTGCGGCGAACGACGCGAGCAACCGGGACGGTGGCCGGATCAGATGTGGACCACCGGGCAGGTGAGGGTGCGGGTGATGCCGTTGATCCCCTGCACCTGGGCGACGACGAGCCGGCCGAGCTCGTCGACGTTGTGGGCCTCGGCCCGGACGATCACGTCGTACGGACCGGTGACGTCCTCGGCGAGAGTGACGCCGGTGATGTGCGAGATCTCCTCGGCGACCTCGGCCGCCCTGCCGACCTCGGTCTGGATGAGGATGTAGGCCTGAACCATCGATACGTCCTCTCGGGCTGGAGGGCCTCACCTCGCGGTCGTTCGCACGATCGTCTCGGTGGTGATGCTCCAAGGTCGGTCAAGTGAGTGAGCACGGTACCGCGAGGCGGCCGCTCCGCGCGCCCCCACCCTGCCAGCCGCCGGCCCGCGATCCTCGCCGCGACGCCGCTCGGCGGCAAACCTGAGGGATGTTTCAGACGCTACCCCCGAGCGGCCCGTCGACAAGGGCGCGCGGCGGAGGTGCTCGGCAGGGTGCGCCGCCAAGGGTGCGCCGCCAAGGGTGCACCGTGCCGGTTCCCGCCGGGATGGGACACGGCACGATGAGGGCTGACATCAACGACGCGAGGTCAGGAGCGGCGCAGGTGACGCAGATCAGGGGAACTCAGGCGGGCTCTCGACGACCGGCCGGCGGCGCCGAGGGTGCCGGCGGCACCGTGGCGGAGCTGGGGGAGTTCGGGCTCATCGCGGCGATGAGCGCGCGCCTCCCGACCGGCCCGGACGTCCTGCTGGGCCCCGGTGACGACGCGGCCGTGATCTCGGCTCCGGACAACCGCGTGGTCGCCACCACCGACATGCTGGTGGAGGGGCGGCACTTCCGCCGCGACTGGTCGCCGGCGTACGACGTGGGCCGCAAGGCGGCGGCGCAGAACCTCGCCGACGTCGCGGCCATGGGCGCGGTACCCACCGCGCTGCTGGTGAGCTTCGGTGCACCGCCGGACCTGCCGGCGCAGTGGGCGCTGGACTTCGCCGACGGGCTCCGGGACGAGACGACCGCGGCGGGGGCGTCGGTGGCCGGCGGCGACGTGGTGGCGTCGGGACCGATCGTCGTCTCGATCACCGCGCTCGGCACCCTTCAGGGACGCGCGGCGCTGACCCGGTCCGGTGCCCGGCCCGGCGACGTGGTCGCCGTGTGCGGGCGGCTCGGCTGGTCCGCGGCGGGGCTCACCGTCCTGGGCCGCGGCTTCCGGTCGCCGCGGGTGGTCGTGGAGGCGCACCGCCGGCCGGAGCCTCCGTACGACGCGGGCCCGGAGGCGGCCGCGCTGGGGGCGAGCGCACTGATCGACGTGAGCGACGGACTGCTCGCCGACCTCGGGCACGTGGCCCGGGCGAGCGGGGTGCGCATCGACGTGGACACCGCGACCCTGGAGGTCGCCGACCCGCTCCGTGCGGTGGCGGCGGCGATCAACGCCGACCCGCTGGCGTTCGTCCTCACCGGCGGCGAGGACCACGCGCTGGCCGCGACGTTCGGCCCGGACGCCGACCTCCCCGAGCGGTGGCGGGTCGTCGGCCGGGTGCTGGCGGCGCAGGACGAGGGGCGGCAGAAGGAAGCCGGCGAGCTGTTCGTGACCGTGAACGGCGAGGAGTACGACGGCCCGACCGGCCACGACCACTTCCGCTGAGGCCGGGCCGCAGACCCGGCCCCGGACACGCCACGTGGCCGGCCACCCCCGAGGGGGTGACCGGCCACGACAGTCAGTCGATCTTCGTACGATTCAGGTTGTGGTACGGCGTTCGGCGCGGCCCCACGCGAGTGGGGCCCGGATCAACGAGTGACCTTGCCCGCCTTGAGGCAGGAAGTGCAGACATTGACCCGCTTCGGGGTGCCGTGGACGGTCGCACGAACCCGCTGGATGTTGGGGTCGAAGCGTCGACGGGTGCGCCGCTTCGAGTGCGACACGTTGTTGCCGAAGCCGGGCCCCTTGCCACATACGTCGCAGACGGCAGCCACCGGAGACTCTCCCGAGCAAAAATGAGGACATGGACCGCTGCCCAGCACACGCCAAGCGCGCGGGGCAACCGGTCGAGAGTATCCGACGCCCACACGAAAGCGCCAACCGGCCCGGTGGGGGTGCCGCCCGCTAGCCTCGACGGCAACGACCGTGGAGGTGTGATGGCGAAGCTCCTGCGGCTTCCGGAGAAGGCCGAGCTGGGCATGCCGTTGTCGGGGTTCGCGAAGGCCGAAGTGCTGAAGGCGATGCGCGATCGGCTGGAGCTCGCGACCCTCGGTGATCTGCTGCGACATTACCCCCGGCGCTACGTCCAGCGGGGTGAGCTCACCAACCTCCGTGGGCTCAGCAAGGGCGAGGAGGTCACCGTCCAGGCCGAGATCAAGTCGGTGACGTCCCGGTCGATGAAGAACCGCCGGGGCAACCTCGTCGAGGTCGTGGTGACCGACGGTTCGGGCGAGCTGAAACTGACCTTCTTCAACCAGAGGTGGCGGGCCAACCAGCTGCAGCAGGGGATGCGCGGACTCTTCGCCGGCAAGGTCGACTCCTACCACGGCGCCATGCAGCTCAGCCACCCCCACTTCGTACTGTTCGGCGACCGGGGCGGTGACTTCTTCGACGCCGAGTCGATCGTGGAGGAGTTCACCGGTGCGCTGATGCCGATCTACCCCTCCACCGCCAAGGCCGCGACCTGGAGCATCGCCCAGATCGTGCGCAGCGTGCTGGACGCGCTGGGCGAGGTGCCCGACCCGATACCCGCGCGGGTGCGCGAGCGCCGCGGCCTGCTCGGCCTGCGGGAGGCGTTCGAGGCCGTGCACCGGCCGGAGTCCTTCGCCGACGTCGAGGCCGCCCGGAAGCGGTTCCGGTTCGAGGAGGCGTTCGTCCTGCAGACCGAGCTGGCCCGGCGCCGGTCGGCCGCCCGGCAGCTGGCCGCGCGTCCCCGGGTCGCCGAGGAGGGCGGCCTGCGCGCGGCGTTCGAGGCCAGGCTGCCGTTCGCGCTCACCGACGGCCAGCGCGCGGTCGGGGCCGACATCGAGGCCGACCTGGCCCGCGACCACCCGATGCAGCGGCTCCTGCAGGGTGAGGTGGGCAGCGGCAAGACGGTCTGCGCGCTGCGGGCCATGCTCACCGTGGTCGACGCGGGTGGCCAGGCGGCGCTGCTCGCGCCCACCGAGGTGCTCGCCCAGCAGCACTACCGCTCCATCACGGCCCTGCTCGGCCCTCTCGCCGAGCGCGGGTTCATCGGCGGTGCCGACGACGGCACCCGGGTGGCGCTGCTGACCGGTGGGCAGGGCACCGCCGCCCGCCGCAAGGCGCTGCTGGAGGTGGCCTCCGGCGAGGCGGGGGTGGTCGTGGGTACGCATGCGCTGCTGGAGGACAAGGTGCAGTTCGCCGATCTCGGGCTGGTGGTGGTCGACGAGCAGCACCGGTTCGGCGTCGAGCAACGCGCCGCGCTCACCGGGAAGGCCGGCGGTGTTCCGCCGCACGTGCTGGTGATGACCGCGACCCCGATCCCGCGCACGGTCGCCATGACCGTGTTCGGCGACCTGGAGGTCTCCACGCTCAGCGAGCTGCCGAGCGGACGCGCGCCGATCCAGACCAACGTCGTCCCGCTGGCGGAGAAGCCCGACTGGATCGACCACGTGTGGCGCCGGGTGCGCCAGGAGGTCGGGGCCGGGCGGCAGGTGTACGTCGTCTGCCCGCGGATCGGCGACGACGAGGGCGCGGGTGGCGCCGGTGGCGAGGACACCGACACCTCCGACCGTCCGGTCGACGCCGAGGCCGACGGCACGCGGGAGATGACCGCGGTGGTGGCGCTGGCCGCCGAGCTGGCCGAGGGGCCGCTCGCCGGGCTGCGGGTCGAGCTGCTGCACGGCCGGCAGCCCTCGGACGCCAAGGACGCGGTGATGCGCAGATTCGCCGCGGGCGAGATCGACGTCCTCGTCGCCACCACGGTGATCGAGGTCGGTGTCGACGTACCCAACGCGTCCACGATGGTGGTGATGGACGCCGACTGGTTCGGGGTCTCCCAACTGCACCAGCTGAGGGGCCGGGTCGGCCGCGGCGGCCACCCCGGGTTGTGCCTGCTGGTGACCGGAGCGGCCGAAGGGTCACCGGCGCGAGCCCGGATGGACGCGGTGGCCTCGACCACCGACGGGTTCGAGCTCAGCCGGATCGACCTCGAGCACCGCCGGGAGGGGGACGTCCTCGGCGCCGACCAGTCAGGCCGGCGGTCGAGCCTGCGGATGCTCGCCGTGATCCGGGACGAGAAGGTGATCGCCCAGGCCCGCACCGACGCCGCCGAGGTCGTCGCTACCGACCCCGGGCTGCGCGGTGAGCCGGCGCTGGCGGAGGCGGTGGCGGCGCTGTACGACGACGACCGAGCCGACTACCTCGAGAAGACCTGAGCCGCTGACCGGCCCGGCGTCGCGCGACGGCCCCGGCCTCGCCGGACCGTCCGGCCCGCCGGGTGGGGCGGGCTGATCCCGGGGCGGTGCCCGGCGTGCGAGAGGATGGCGGCGATGAGCCGCATCGTCGCAGGAGAGGCCCGCGGGCGCCGGCTGAGCGTGCCCGACGGGAAGGACACCCGGCCGACCTCGGATCGCGTACGCGAGTCGCTGTTCGCCTCGCTCAGCTCCGAGCTGGGCTCGCTGGAGGGACTGCGGTTCCTGGACCTGTACGCCGGCAGCGGCGCCGTCGGGATCGAGGCGCTCTCCCGCGGTGCGTCCGCCGTTGTGCTGGTCGAGGTGGCCCGGCGAGCGGTCGGGGTGATCCGGGACAACCTCCGCAAGGTGGGCCTGCCCGGGGGCAACCTGCTGGTCGGCCGGGTCGAACGCGTCGTCGGCGCCCCGCCACCGGAGCCGGAGGCGTTCGAGGTGGTCTACGTCGACCCGCCGTACTCCCTGTCCGACGCCGCGGTGGCCGCCGTCCTGCGTGACCTCGCCGGCAACGGCTGGCTTGCTCCCGACGCGGTGGTCGTGGTGGAGCGGTCCGCACGGTCCGCCGCGTTTCCGTGGCCGCCCGGGTTTTCCGCCGACCGCATGCGGAAGTACGGCGACACGGCTCTTTGGTACGGTCACGCCGCGGGCGGGGAGGGCACCATCGACGGGGACGGTGCCGCCGAGGGGTAGCACCTCTCGACGACGGCGACGGGGCAGCAACAGACGGCCACAGCACGGCAACAGGGCAGGGGAGGCGCCAGTGCACCGCGCGGTGTGTCCGGGGTCGTTCGATCCGGTGACCAACGGTCACCTGGACATCATCGTGCGCGCGGCCCGGCTCTTCGACGACCTGGTCGTCGCGGTCGGCGCCAACCCGCGCAAGGCGGGGTTGTTCAGCGTGGACGAGCGGGTCGAGCTGATCCGGGAGGTCACCAAGGACCTCGCCGAGGTGCGTGTCGCCGTGTTCGACGGGCTGCTGGTCGACTTCTGCCGCGAGCACGGCATCCAGGCGATCGTGAAGGGGCTGCGGGCCGTCGGCGACTTCGACTACGAGCTGCAGATGGCGCAGATGAACCTCCGGCTCACCGGCGTCGAGACCGTCTTCGTCCCCACCAGTCCCGAGTACTCTTTCCTCTCGTCGAGTCTGGTCAAGGAGGTCGCGACGTACGGTGGCGACGTCTCGGGTCTGGTGCCCGAGCACGTCCTGAGCCGGCTCACCGCTCGGCTCGGTGAAACCCAGGCCTAGCCGGCCCCCGGGCCGAAGGGCGACGTCGCCCGAATCCCCGTCGCCGACTCGGCAGGGGCCGCATCGGAAAGGACAGATCGTGGACGTGCAGCACAAGCTCGACGAGCTCCGCCGGATGGTGCAGAGCGCCCGGTCGGTGCCGCTGTCCGCGTCGTGCCTGGTCAACCGGACGGAGTTGCTCGCCGGGCTCGACGAGGCGCAGCGGATGTTCCCGGAGGAGTTCGAGACGGCCCGCAAGGTGGCCGCCGAGCGGGACGCGATCGTCGCCGAGGGGCGGGCCGAGGCCGACCGGCTGGTCGCGGAGGCCCGCCGCGAGCGTGCCGAGCTCGTCGAACGCACCGACATCCATCGCGAGGCCCGCGCCGCCGCCGACGAGCTGACCGCCAAGGCTCAGGAGGAGGCGGAGGGGCTGCGCCGTGAGGTCGACGACTACATCGACGGCAAGCTGGCCGGGTTCGAGATCGCCCTGCAGAAGACGCTGACCTCGGTGGCCCTAGGCCGGGAGGAGCTGCGCGGCCGGGACCCGAACGCCCGCCGGGGCGGCGACGGCCCGAAGTCGCCCGCGGAGGTCGACGAGTACGTCGAGGCCAAGCTCGGCAAGTTCGAGCAGTCCCTGCGCAGGACGCTGGACTCGGTGACCCGCGGCCGGGAGCGGCTGCGCGACCGCAGCGGCCTGGACGACTCCTTCGCCGGCGGCGACCCTGACGGGCCCCCGCTGCCCGGTGAGCGAGCGGACTGATCCCGCCCGTTTCGGGTAGTACCTTTCGGGTAGTACGCCCCGCTTGGTCCGGGTTCGCCCCGGTGGGCGTCCCGCGTCCCGTACGCTCCCCGGACGGACACGGGGAGCGAGCGCCCGGGCCGCGTTGAGTGCATCACCGTCCCATCGGGTACCCTCGATAGCCGGTCTCGATCGAGGCCGAATCCAGCCCTGCGACCCAGAAAGCAAGGACGCCTTGAGCACCGTCGACCCTCAGGCGCCGCTCGTGTTCGACACTCGCGAGCTCGGCCGCCGCCCGGGGGCACAACGTAAGCTCCAGCGTTCGGTGCCCGCACCGGCTGGACTCGGCATCGACGTCCTCGGCGTCTCCGAAGGCTCCGACATTGAGCTCGCTCTGCGGCTGGAGTCGGTGATGGAGGGGGTGCTCGCGTCCGGCACGGCGCGGGTGCTGCTGACCGGTGAGTGCGTGCGCTGCCTGGAGCCGCTCGAGCAACAGCTCGACGTCGACTTCCAGGAGCTGTACGCCTTCCCGGAGAGCGAGATCGAGGAAGACGAGGCCAGTCGGCTCGAGGGCGACCTGCTCGACCTCGAGCCGGTGGTGCGTGACGCGGTTGTGCTCGCGTTGCCGTACCAACCGGTGTGCAGTGACGACTGTCCGGGGTTGTGTCCGCAGTGCGGCGCGCGCCTGGCAGACGACCCTGACCACCAGCACGAGGCGGCGATCGACCCTCGATGGGCGGCGCTGGCCACGGTCGTGCCGGACGACCAGAACGACACGGACGAGGTCGCGGGTTCGCCCCGACGGCCCGAGGTAAAGGAGTAGTGGCGTGGCCGTTCCCAAGCGGAGGGTTTCGCGGAGCAACACCCGCAGCCGGCGGGCGCAGTGGAAGGCGTCGGCCCCGCAGCTGGTCGTGTGCGCCAACCCCGCGTGCCGGGCCTCGCACCTGCCGCACCGTGCGTGCCCGCAGTGTGGACAGTACGGTCCTCGTGCGGGGCGCCGTCAGGTTCTCGACGTCTGAGTTTCGGTCTGAGTCAGTGGATCGCCTCGGGGGGACAGTGGCGTACGCCGAGCTGAACACCAAGCTTGGTCTGGTGCTGGACGACGCGTTGCTCGAACGCGCGCTGACGCACCGGTCGTACGCCTACGAGAACGGCGGCCTGCCGACCAACGAGCGCCTGGAGTTCCTGGGCGACGCGGTGCTCGGCCTGGTGATCACCGACGCGCTGTTCCGCACGCATCCCGACCTGTCCGAGGGACAGCTCGCGAAGCTGCGGGCGGCGGTGGTCAACATGCGGGCACTCGCCGACGTCGCCCGCCGGCTCGACCTGGGCAAGTACCTCCGTCTCGGCCGCGGTGAGGAGACCACCGGCGGCCGGGACAAGTCGTCGATCCTGGGCGACGCGGTCGAGGCGGTCATCGGCGCGGTCTACCTCGCCGGCGGGTTCCCGCTGGCGCAGGAGTTCGTCCACCGGCTTTTCGACCCGCTGCTGGAGGCGTCGGCCCGGCTGGGCGCCGGTCTGGACTGGAAGACCAGCCTGCAGGAGCTCACGGCACGTGCCTCGCTGGGCGTGCCGGAGTACGTCGTGGAGGAACGCGGCCCCGACCACGAGAAGGTGTTCACCGCCCACGTGGTGGTCGGTGGCACCGACTACGGCGTCGGCACCGGCCGCAGCAAGAAGGAAGCCGAGCAGCAGGCTGCCGAGGCGGCCTGGACGGCGATCCGCACCATGCTGGGTGAGAGCACCGACGGCTCCGCCGACCGGTCGGCCGGCGGCACCGCGGGTGCCGCTCCGGCCTGAGCGAGGGGACCGGGCATGCCGGAGTTGCCCGAGGTCGAGGTCGTCCGCGCGGGGATCGAGAAGCTGGTCGTCGGGCACGCGATCGCCACTGTGGCGGTCGGTCATCCCCGGCCGGTACGCCGGCACCTGGCCGGCCCTCAGGACTTCGCCGACCAGCTCCTCGGGCACCGCATCGTGGGGGCCCGGCGGCGCGGGAAGTATCTGTGGCTTCCGCTGGACAGCAGTGACGCCTTGCTGGCTCATCTGGGAATGAGCGGCCAGTTCGTCGTCGTACCCACCGAGCGCCCGGACGAACCCCATCTGCGGGTGAGATTCACGTTCACCGACCAGCCGACGTGGGAGCTGCGGTTCGTCGACCAGCGGATGTTCGGCGGCCTGTCGATCAGTCCCGGCGGCGCGGAGCTGCCGGCCGAGATCTCACACATCGCCCGGGATCCGATCGATCCCGAGTTCGCCGACGACGAGTTCGTCGCCGCGCTGCGCCGCCGGCGTACCGGTGTCAAGCGCGCCTTGCTCGACCAGCGGCTGATCTCGGGCGTGGGCAACATCTACGCCGACGAGGCGTTGTGGCGGGCCCGGCTGCACTACGCCCGGGCGACCGACACGCTGCGCCGGGCGGAGGCGCGGACGCTGTTGGCAGAAGTCCGCACGGTGATGAACGCCGCTCTGGCCGCCGGTGGCACGTCGTTCGACAGCATGTACATCAACGTCAACGGTGAAAGCGGTTACTTCGCGCGTTCGCTTTCTGTGTACGGCAGGGAAGGCGAGCCCTGTGAACGTTGCGGAAACGCCGTGCGGCGGGATCCCTTCATGAATCGGTCATCCTTCACGTGCCCGAAGTGCCAGCCCCGTCCGCGTCGCGGCCGATGGTGATACGCCGGACAATCAGCGCCGCAGATACTCGAGGCGGTTTTCCTTGTATGCAAGGGATCTGAGCTGTCATGCACAAGATGCCACCACTTCGGCCGGCTCGCCGTCCGAGGGCGATATTGCCCGACAAGTGGGGAGTGCGATCACTTGACTACAGTGGGTCGCGGTGCGGTCACCTTGACGGCATGGCCCTCTGGTGAGATTCTAGAAACACCGCCGCGCTCCCTGCCCCACTTGAGTGCTGCGACATTGCGACCCAAACCTTAGGTCACTCAGCGTGGAGGACCCCATATGGCGAAAGCGCTCCTCGGCCACGTTGGTGGCCCCGACCCCCGTCTGGTCTCCGAGGTGCGACGTCTGCAAAAGCGAGTATCGGAGCTGGAGGCGCATGTCATGCGTCTTCAGGCAGAAAACGACTCCCTCTCCGCATTGGTGCACGAAGACCAACTGCTCACCATCGACGCCAGGCACGAGCCCGCGTTGACCTGAGGGAGATCCGGTCTCACTGAGTGGACCAGCCTCGAAGGACCGAGATGGAACGGGACGCCTCATCTGAGGCGTCCCGTTTTGTTGTGCCTGGAACGTTTCCGACGACGTTTTCCCGGCCGCGTCGCGAACGGCTCCGGCACTCGCCCCCGGTATCGTCGGGCGCAGGTCCCCACCGGCCCCTACGGCCGCCACACCCGGAACAGTGCCCAGACCACGCAAAGGCCGGCGTCCCGGACGATCGAGTCCCGGCCGGCCCCGGAAGCACCGAGGAGAGCGCGCGTTGTACCTCAAGAGCCTGACGCTCCGTGGGTTCAAGTCGTTCGCGTCCTCGACGACCCTGCACTTCGAGCCCGGCATCACCTGCGTGGTCGGCCCGAACGGCTCGGGCAAGAGCAACGTCGTGGACGCGATCGCCTGGGTGATGGGTGAGCAGGGGGTCAAGAGCCTGCGCGGCGGCAAGATGGAGGACGTCATCTTCGCCGGCACGTCCGGGCGGGCCCCGCTGGGCCGGGCCGAGGTGATCCTCACCATCGACAACAGCGACGGCGCTCTGCCGATCGACTACGCCGAGGTCACCATCAGCCGGATGATGTTCCGCAACGGCGGCTCGGAGTACAGCATCAACGGCCGCACCTCCCGGCTCCTCGACGTCCAGGAACTCCTCTCCGACTCCGGCATCGGCCGGGAGATGCACGTCATCGTCGGACAGGGCCGGCTCGACTCGATCCTGCACGCGACCCCGGAGGACCGGCGCGGCTTCGTCGAGGAGGCGGCCGGCGTCCTCAAGCACCGCAAGCGCAAGGAGAAGGCGCTGCGGAAGCTGGACGCCACCGAGGGAAACCTCACCCGGCTGCAGGACCTTCTGTCCGAGATCCGGCGTGCGCTGCGGCCGTTGGGCAAACAGGCCGAGGCGGCCCGCAAGGCCGCGGTGATCCAGGCCGACGCGCGCGACGCCCGGTTGCGGCTGCTCGCCGACGATCTCGTCCAGCTCACCACGACGCTCGCCCAGGAGGTGGCCGACGAGTCCGCCGTACGCGAGCGCCGCGCCGCTGTCGAGCGCGAGCTGAGCGTCGCCCAGGCGCAGGAGGCCGAGCTGGAGGAGAGCCTGCGGGCCGACGCGCCGCGGGTGGCCCGGGCACAGGAGACGTGGTACCGCCTGTCCAGCCTGAAGGAACGGCTGGGCGGCACCGCCGGACTGGCCGCCGAACGCAGCCGCCATCTCGCCGAGGCCCGCGAGGAGGAACGCCCCGGGCGCGACCCCGATCAGCTGGAGGAGGAGGCCCGCCGGGTGCGGGCCGAGGAGGAGGCAATCGCCGCGGAGACCGAGTCCCACCGCGAGGCGCTGGACCAGGCGGTCGGACACCGGCAGGCCTCAGAGCGCGCGCTGGCGGAGGAGGAACGCCGGATCGCCGCGCTGTCCCGGGCCGCCGCCGACCGGCGCGAGGGCCTGGCCCGGCTCACCGGCCAGGTCAACTCCGTCCGCAGCCGGCTGGAGGCCCGCGAGGCCGAGGTGGAGCGGCTCACCGCCGCCCGCGCCGAGGCGAGCGAGCGCGCGGAGCAGGCGCAGGAGGAGTTCGTCGCGGTGGAGAGCCAGGTGGCGAGCCTGGACGCCGGCGAACGCGGTCTGGACGCGGAGTACGAAACCGCCCAGGCCGCCCTGGAGGCGCTCGAGGAACAACTCGTGACGCTGCGCCAGGACCAGCAGGAGGCCGAACGCGAGCGGGCCGCGCTGGCCGCCCGCAAGGAGGCGCTGGAGCTGGGCCTGGCCCGCAAGGACGGCGCCGCCGAGCTGCTCGCCGCCACCGAACGCGTGTCCGGACAGCTCGGCTCGGTCGCCGCCCTGCTGTCGGTGGAGCCCGGCTACGAGGCGGCCGTCGCCGGCGCGCTGGGCCGGGCTGCCGACGCGGTGGCGGTGGAGTCGGTCGACTCGGCCGTGGCCGCGCTGCACCACCTGCGTACCGAGGATCTGGGCCGGGCCGGGCTGCTGGTCGGCGGTGCCGGACCGGGCGCCGAGGGCGCGCCGTCGGACTGGCCGGCGCTGCCTCCGGGTGCCCGCTACGCCGTCGACGTGGCCAGCGCGCCGGCGCAGGTGCTTCCCGCACTGGTCCGGCTGCTGGCCAGGGTCGCCGTGGTCGACGACCTCGCGGCGGCCCGGGCGCTGGTCGCCGACCAGCCGGACGTGATGGCCGTGACCCGCGAGGGCGACCTGCTGGGCGCCCACACCGCGTACGGCGGTTCGTCGGCCCAGCCCAGCCTGCTGGAGGTCCAGGCCGCCGTCGACGACGCCACCGAGCGACTGCGCGAGGCGAGCGCCCGCGCCGAGCGGCTGCGGGCCGAGCGCACCGAGGCGGAGGAGCGCCGCAAGGCCGCCGCCGCCACCGCGGAGCAGGCGCTCGGCCGGCTGCACGAGTCCGACGCCGAGCTCGCCGCTGTAGCCGAACGCCTGGGCCAGCTCGGCTCGGCGGCCCGGTCGGCGCAGGCAGAGGCCGAGCGGCTCGGCACCGCCATCGAGGAGGCCCGGCAGGCCGTCGTCCGCGACCAGAGCGGGCTGGGCGAGCTGCAGGAGCGGCTGTCCACCGCCGAGGACAGCCCGGACGAGGAGCCCTCCACCGACGAACGCGACCGGCTCGCCGAGGTGTGCCGCGACGCCCGTCAGCGTGAGATGGAGGCCCGCCTCGGGCTCCGTACCGCCGAGGAACGCGGCCGGGCGATGTCCGGCCGGGCAGACTCCCTCGAGCGGGCGGCCCGCGAGGAGCGCGCGGCCCGCGAACGCGCCCGGGTGCGCCGCGAACGCCGTGCCCGCGAGGCCCAGGTCGCCACCGCCGTTCTTTCCGCCGTACGACAGGTCCTCACCCGCCTGGACGGCTCGCTGGCCGAGGCCGGGCGGGAGCGCCAGGAGGCCGAGCAGGCCCGCACCGCCCGCGAGGCGCAGATCAACACCGTCCGGCAGAAGGTCCGCGCCCTGGCCGGGGAGCTGGACGAGCTGACCGACTCGGTGCACCGCGACGAGATGGCGCGGGCCGAGCAGCGGCTGCGGATCGAGCAGCTGGAGACCCGCGCCATCGAGGAGCTCGGCGTCGACCCGGAGACCCTCGCCCGCGAGTACGGCCCGGAGGTGCCCGTCCCGCCGTCCCAGCCCGCACCGGGTGAGGAGGCGCAGGGTGAGCCGCGGCCCTACGACCGGGCCGAGCAGACCAAGCGGCTCAAGGCCGCCGAGCGGCAGCTGAACCTGCTGGGAAAGGTCAACCCGCTCGCGCTGGAGGAGTTCGCGGCGATGGAGGAACGCCACACGTTCCTGTCCCGCCAGCTGGAGGACCTCCGCGCCACCCGCAAGGACCTGATGGAGATCGTCCGGGAGGTCGACGAGCGCGTCGAGCAGGTGTTCACCGCCGCCTACCGCGACGTGGAGAAGCAGTTCGAGCAGGTGTTCGACCGGCTCTTCCCGGGTGGGGACGGGCGACTCGTCCTGACCAACCCCGACGACATGCTCACCACCGGCATCGAGGTCGAGGCCCGCCCGCCGGGCAAGAAGGTCAAGCGCCTCTCGCTGCTGTCCGGCGGCGAACGCTCGCTGGTCGCGGTGGCGTTCCTGGTCGCGTTGTTCAAGGCCCGGCCCAGCCCGTTCTACCTCCTCGACGAGGTGGAGGCGGCGCTGGACGACACCAACCTCGGCCGGCTGCTGGAGATCTACGAGGAGCTGCGGGAGAACAGCCAGCTGCTCGTCGTCACCCACCAGAAGCGAACGATGGAGGTCGCGGACGCGCTGTACGGCGTGTCGATGCGCGGCGACGGCGTGTCGGCGGTGATCAGTCAGCGGATGCGCGAGGCGGAGTCCGCGTAGGGCCGGTCAGCCCGGAGCCGGTCGGTGATCTTCGTCGGCGGGTAAGCGAATCGGTGAGTCCCGACCGGTGGCACTACCGAAAGAGGCGAGCCCGGTGAGTCCCGCTTCCGTACGACGTGTCCGCGCCGCCCTGGCCGGCGTACTGCTCGCCGTACTGCCCGCCGCCGGACTGGTGGCCTGTTCCGGTGGGGGGTCGCCGGCACCGGGCATCTCGACTTCCTCGGGTCCCTCGGCGACTCCGAGTGTGTCCGCGACCGTGAGCGCCTCCGCGAGCCCGGCGTCCGCGGCCGCGCGTGCCCGGGCTGCTCGGGCGGCCCGGGTTGCCGCGCCGAAACCGGTGACCGTCTCCGACGTGAACGGTGCGGTGCGGCTGAAGGCACCCGCCCGCCGGGTGGTGGCGCTGGACTGGACGTACGCCGAGGACCTGCTGGCGGTCGGTGTCCGTCCGGTCGGCGTGGCGGACAGGGCCGGCTACGCGGCCTGGGTCGGTGGGGGTCCCCGGCTGGACCGCACCACGGTCGAGGTCGGGCCGCGCCAGCAGCCCGACCCGACGGTCGTACGGGCCCTGCGGCCCGACCTCATCCTGATCGGCAAGGACGAGACCAACGCCCTGGTGGCGCAGATGCGCCGCATTGCGCCGGTGCTGGTGTTCGACCCGTACCGGTCCGACATGTCCGCCTGGGACGAGATGCGGACGACGTTCGTGGCGGTGGCCCGGGCGGTCGGCCGTGACGACCAGGCCGCCTGGGTCCTGCGCGGGCTGGACGAGGCGATCGCACGGAACCGGTTGAAGCTGGCCGCCGCGGGTGCGGCGAACCTGCCGGTGGCGCTCGCCCAGGGTTACTCCGCGGAGGGTGTGCCCACGATCCGGATGTTCGGCCGGACCTCGCTGGCAGGTGATCTGGTGAACCGGCTGGGCCTGCAGAACGACTGGCGGGGGGAGCCGGACCAGTACGGCCTGTCGACGGTCGGTCCGGCCGACCTCGGCCAGGTGTCCTCGGCGGACTTCCTCTACCTGGCCGACCCGCGCAACGACATCTTCACCGGCGCCATGACCGACGGGCCGGACTGGCGGGGGCTGGCCTTCGCGGCCGAGGGCCGGGTGCACCGGCTCGGGGCGAGGACGTGGTTCTTCGGCGGTCCACTGTCAACCCGGGCCTGCGCCGACGCGCTCACGCGTGCGCTGACCTGACAGCGGATGCCGGATTTCTCCTTCTCTGACGCAAGGATCCGCCGCCCGCGAGTGGTGCATGCCGGGCGGATCGGCCGATTCGTCAACCACGTAAGGGATCTCACCCACCCCTGCTGAGGATTCCGTCGTGCCCGAACCGGATTTCGGTCGGGCGGAAGGGTTTTCGTCGGACCGGGGGAGGGGACTCTCACCATGTGATTGCTCTCATCGGCTCGCTGCTGGCGATAACCACGCTGGCGCTGGTAGTCATGGCGCTCGTCGCGGTCTTCGCCCGTACTCCGAGCACACCCACGCCCGAAGAGGACGCCAACCACTACCAGGACGGACATCTCCTCCATCCTGACCGTTCCGGCCTGAACGGACAGTACGAGGACGCCGCCTGACCGAACGCGTGCCTCAGGCCAGGTGTTCGACCAGTCGGGCCAGCCACGGCACGGCCAGGGTGAGCGTCGGCACGACCACCAGCGCGGCCGCCGCGAGGTAGGTGGCGGTGGCGAGGGCCCGGTGGGGCTCGCCGGGCTGGGCCAGCCGGCGCACCCGGGCCAGCGTCCCGGTGCCACCCGCGGCCAGTCCGCCGGCCGGTGCGGCTGGGGTGGACGCCAGCGTCACCAGCGCGCGGGCGACCGGGGGAGCACCAACCCGGCGCCGGGCGGCGTCGTCGGCGAGCATCTCCACCAGCAGGTGTGCGCGGTCGAACGCCGTGCGGCTGCGTACCGACCGCGGAAACGCCTGCCGCAGCGCGGTGAACGCCTCCAGCACCAGGTCGTGGCGAGCTCGCAGGTGCGCGCGTTCGTGCGCGAGCACCGCCTCCAGTTCCTCGGGGGCGAGCTGGTCCAGGGCACCGGAGGACACCACGACGCGCGAGCACCGCACCCCCGGCAGGCAGTACGCGAACGGCGTGGCCTCGGCGAGCACCCGGATGCCGAACTCTTCCCCGAGGCGCTCGCCCGGCGTACCCACCAGGTCGACCACCATCCGGTGGTGGCGGCGCCGGGCCCGGGTGCGGATCGCGACCAGCAGGGTCGCCCACGCCAGCCTGATCGCCACCACCACGGTGAGCAGCGTCACCACAAGCTGCAGGGCGGTCTGTGCGGCGCCCTGGCCGGGGCGCAACAGGACGTCGGTGCCCAGGCTCAGGCCGGCACCGAGAGCGGCGAGGACGGCGGCCAGTGCCAGCGCCTGCCACAGCACCAGCGCGGCACGTGGCACCAGCGAGGGCCACCGGGCGCGGCCGAGGAGTTCGGGCACGGGCCAGGTGAGAAGCAGCGCCAGCGCACCCAGGACGACCGGCGTCATGGTCAGCTCCGGGGGGTCCGTCGGCGGGAGGGCCGGGCGGCGAGTGCGTCCACCTCGGCGAGAGCCTCGCGCAGGGCGGCCGCCTCCTCCGGGGACGCCTGGTCGACGAACCGGACGAGGGCGGCGGCCCGGTTGGCGCCGCTGCCGGCGCCGTCGAGCGCCTCGCGCATCAGGTCGGCGACCAACTGGTCCTTGCCCGCGGCCGCCTGGTAGCGGTAGGCACGGCCGTCGCGGACCCTGAGCACGACACCCTTCTTCGCCAGCCGGTCCAGCACCGTCATCACCGTGGTGTAGGCCAGGTCACGTTCGACCGCGAGCGCCTCGTGGACCTCGCGCACCGTGACCGGCTCGGTGGCCGACCAGACGTGTTCCATGACCTCGCGTTCGAGGTTTCCCAACCGCGCCATGCCCGCGATTCTACGACGCTGTGTCGTACTCGGGAGGTCTTGGCCGGCGCGGGCGCTGTGGTTTCGATCACGCGCGCCGCCGCCGGCGCGGCCGCCGGTTTGGTCGCCGGCCGGGCCGGTAGGTATCGTCCCGCCGGTGGTGACCTCTGCCGCTGAACCCGGAACCCCCTCGCCCGACCCGGTGCGACCGTCCGCCGACGGTGCCGTCACCGGCGGCGCCGCCACGGAGCCCAGGCCCGAGGAGACCACCCGGGCGGCGAAGACGCGCGACCCGTTCTTCGACAACGCGAAGTACATCGCCATCGTGCTGGTGGTGGCCGGTCACGCGATGGAGGCGCTGCGTGACGTGCCGGTGGGGAAGGCGCTCTACCTCTTCCTGTACATGTTCCACATGCCGGTGTTCATCATCGTCTCCGGCTACTTCTCCCGGCGCTTCCCGTACTCGAAGAACAAGGCCCGCAAGCTCATCACCCAGTTGCTGGTGCCGTACGTCCTGTTCCAGATCGTGTACATGGCGATCGGCCGGTTCGTCGGCGGCCACGATGTCAACCCGACCTTGCTCGACCCGTACTTCCTGGTGTGGTTCCTGCTGGCGTTGTTCGCCTGGCGGCTGTCGACGCCTGTCTGGCTGCGGATCCGCTGGCCGCTGGCGGTGGCGGTGCTGATCTCGCTGGCGGCCGGGCTGCAGGAGCTTCCGGGCGTACTGGAAACCGGACGGATCCTCAGCCTGCTGCCGTTCTTCGTGCTGGGGATGATGCTGAAGCCGGAGCACTTCGCATATCTTCGGCGGCGCTGGGTGCGGATCCTGGCCGTTCCGGTGCTGGCCGGCGGCCTGGTGGTCGCGTACTGGGCGCAGACCCGGATGAGCGTGGAGTGGGTGTTCTGGCGGCGCAGCAACGAGTACCTCGGGGTGGACAACCTCACGGGTACGGCCATGCGGGTGGGGATGCTGGTGTGCGCCACGGCCCTGTCCGCGGCCTTCCTCGCGCTCGTGCCCTCGAGGAGGACGTGGTTCACCGCCCTGGGTGCGATCACGCTCTACGTCTACCTTCTGCACGGCGTTCCGGTGAAGGTGGCCGACTACCTCGGGTGGTACGACCACCCCGCCCTGCACACCACTCTCGGCGTCCTGGCCGTCGCGGTGGCCGGGATGCTGCTTGCCGGACTGCTGTCCACGCCGCCCGTGCGGGCGGCGACCAGGTGGGCCGTGGAGCCCAAGCTGGCCTGGGCGTTCCGGTCGCGTCCCCGCGAGCTCGGATAGGGCGCCGCGTTCTCGGACAGGGCACTGCATTCGGCGTCACCGCACACCGGCCCGGTGTGAGCAAGGTTACGACGCTCTGTCGTACTACAAGAAGTAGTATTCAGGCATGGGTGCAGTCGACCTCGCGCGGTGGCAGTTCGGCATCACCACCGTCTACCACTTTCTCTTCGTTCCGCTGTCGATCGGCCTGTCGGCGATCGTGGCCGGTCTGCAGACGGCGTGGTTCGTCACCAGGGCCCGGCGCTACCTGACGTTGACGAAGCTCTTCGGCAAGATCTTCATCGTCAACTTCGCGGTCGGCATCGTGACCGGGCTGATCCAGGAGTTCCAGTTCGGGATGAACTGGAGCGCCTACTCGCGGTTCGTCGGCGACATCTTCGGTGTGCCGCTGGCCATCGAGGGACTGCTCGCCTTCTTCCTGGAGTCGACGTTCCTCGGCCTGTGGGTGTTCGGGTGGGACCGGCTGCCGCGGGTGGTGCACCTCGGTTGCATCTGGCTGGTCGCCATCGGCACCCAGATCTCGGCGTACGTCATCCTGAGTGTGAACGCCTGGATGCAGCATCCCGTCGGCTACCGGATCGACCCGGCGACCGGACGGGCCGAACTCACCGACTTCACCGCCCTGCTGACCAACCCGGTCGCGATCCAGGCCGGGCTGCACACCGCGGCCGCGTGCCTGCTCACCGGCGGCGCGCTCGTGGCGGGCGTGGCGTTCGGGCACCTGGCCCGCCCGCGCACGACCGAGGCCGCCCGGGCGGCGTTTCGTACTGCCGCCAAGGTGGGATCGAGCGTGGTGGCCGCGGCTGCCCTGGGCGTGGTCGTCACCGGCGACTCGATGATGAAGCTGATGACCCAGCTGCAACCGATGAAGGTGGCCGCGGCCGAGGGGCTGTTCGACACCGAGCAGCCCGCGGGCTTCTCGCTGCTGACTCTCGGGACCGCGGACGGGCGTCGTGAGCTGTGGAGCTTCAGGTTTCCCGACCTGCTGTCGTTCCTGGCCACCGGAAGCTTCACCGGCAAGGTGGAGGGCGTCAACCAGCTGCAGCAGAAGGCGGTCGCGGCGTTCGGGCCCGGCGACTACGTGCCGAACGTGCCGGTGACCTACTGGAGCTTCCGGCTGATGATGGGCTTCGGGCTGCTCGCGGCGTTCCTCGCCCTGGTCGGGCTGCTGGTGCTGCGCCGGCCGGGCCTGCTCGCCAACCGCTGGGTTCCCCGGGTCGCGCTGACGGTGCCGTTCCTGCCCCTGCTGGCGAACAGTTTCGGCTGGCTGTTCACCGAGGGCGGCCGTCAACCGTGGCTTGCGTACGGGCTGTTCCAGACCGCGGACGGGGTCTCGCCGGGCACCGCTGCCTGGCAGGTGGCCGTGTCGCTGGCCGTGTTCACCGTCGTGTACGGCGTCCTGGCCGTGGTGGAGCTGGGTCTGTTGCGGCGGGTCGCGCGGCAGGTGCCCGACCTGCCACCGGGCGACGGCGCGGATGCCGCACGTCCCGGACGCGACGCCGGCGACCGGGACGGCGAGGATGCCGACCGCCCGACCACCTTCGCCTACTGACGACCCGCTGACGGTCTGCCGAAAGAACAGGGAGCGTAACGATGGACCTGCCGACGCTGTGGTTCGGTTTGATCGTCTTCTTCTGGACGCTCTACTTCGTCCTGGAGGGCTTCGACTTCGGAGTCGGCGTGCTCGCCCGCCTGCTCGGTCGCGACGACGCCGAGCGGGGCCGGCTGCTGTCCACGATCGCTCCGGTCTGGGACGGCAACGAGGTGTGGCTGGTGGTGGCCGGCGGTGCGATGTTCGCCGCCTTCCCCGGGTGGTACGCCACCCTGACCAGCGTCTACTACCTTCCGCTGGTGGCGATCCTCGTCGCGCTGATCCTGCGTGGCATCGCGCTGGAGTTCCGCGGCAAGCACGACGACGACCGCTGGCGCCGCCGGTGCGACCTGGGCGTCGCGGTCGGCTCGGCCGTCCCGCCGTTGGCGTGGGGCGCCGCGCTGGCCGGCGCGGCGCGTGGCCTCCCTCTGGACGGGCGCGGTGTGCTCGTCGATGGCCTCGGCGCGCTGCTGCATCCGTACGCCCTGCTGGGTGGGTGCGCGCTGCTCGCCCTGTGCCTGCTGCACGGTGCGGCGTTCCTGCGGCTACGTACGACCGGCGAACTGCGCGCCCGCGCGAGCCGGGCGCTCGCCGCGACAAGTCTTCCGGCCGTCCTGCTCGGCGGCGGCTTCTGGCTGTGGACCGCGCTGCGGGCCGGTCCTGCCGGCGGGCTGTCCGGGTGGGTCGACCTGGTGGGTGCGGTGGCTACCCTGGGCGTGGTCGCCGGAGTGGTGCTGCGCCACGACGGCTGGGCGTTCGCCGGCACGACGGCAGCGGTCGGTGCGACCGTGGTGGCGATCTTCTGCTCGGTGTTCCCGACGCTGATGCCGTCCACGCTCGGCCGGGCGCACGACCTGACGGTGCTGACCGAGGCTTCACCGGCGTACGGGCTGCGCATCCTCACCATCGCCGGGCTGGTGACCCTGCCGGCCGTGCTCGCCTACCAGGGCTGGTCGTACTGGGTCTTCCGCAAGCGGGTGGCCGGATGAGCGCGTCGTCGACGGTGCGTCCGCTGGACCCGAGACTGCTGCGGTACGCCCGGGCCAGCGCGGTGTACGTCGGGCTGACCGCGGGAATCGGCGCGGTGACCGCCGGCCTGGTGATCCTCCAGGCCACCGTGCTGGCCGACGTGATCAGCGGGGTGTTCGGTGGCGTGGAGACGGAGTACGAGTGGGCCCTTGCCCTGCTGGGACTGGTGATCGCGGCCCGGGCCGGACTTGCCTGGGCGCAGGAGGTGGCCGCCCAGCGCTCCTCGGCCGCCGTCAAGGCGACCTTGCGCCGGCGGATCACCGAGCACGTCGCCGAGCTCGGACCATCCTGGCTGGGCACCGAACGCCGGGCCGCACTGACCACGCTGGTGACCTCCGGACTGGACGCCCTCGACGGCTACTTCGCGCGCTACCTGCCGCAAGTCGTGCTTGCCACCATCGTCCCGGCCGCAGTCGTGGTGTGCCTGTTCACCGCCGACCCGCTGTCCGCGGTGATCGTGGCGCTCACGCTGCCGTTGATCCCGGTCTTCATGGTCCTGGTGGGGCTTGCCACCAGGGCGCGGACCAGGCGACGGTGGCGGGCCCTCGCCGTACTGGCGCACCACTTCGCCGACGTCGTCGCGGGCCTGCCGACCCTGAAACTGTTCGGCCGGGCGAAGGCACAGGCCCGGGCCCTGCGCGAGGTGTCGGACGAGCACCGGCGGGAGTCGCTGGCTACTTTGCGGATCGCGTTCCTGTCCGCGCTCGTCCTCGAACTGCTGGCCACCCTGTCGGTGGCGCTGGTCGCGGTCGGGATCGGGCTTCGGCTGGTGGAGGGTGAGCTGGACCTGCGGACCGCGGTGCTCGTCCTGGTGCTGGCACCGGAGGCGTACCTCCCGTTGCGGATGGTGGGTACGCACTTCCACGCCAGCGCCGACGGGCTCGCCGCTGCGGAGGAGGCGTTCCGGGTGCTGGAGACGCCACTGCCCGACCGCGGCGACTCCCGGGTCGACCCGGGCAAGGTCGCCTTGACGGTGCGAGACCTGGAGATCCGCTACCCCGACCGCGACGCGCCGGCCCTTGCCAGGTTGACGATGACGGTGCTGCCGGGGGAGACGGTGGTGGTCACCGGGCCGAGCGGCGCGGGCAAGTCCACCTTGCTGGCCGGGCTGCTCGGCTTCGTGTTCCCGGCGTCCGGGCAGGTGCTCGCCGCTGGCCGGGACCTGGCCCGCGTCGACCCGGTCGCCTGGCGGGCCGGCGTCGCCTGGGTACCCCAACGCCCTTACCTGCTGGCCGGCACGATCGCCGGCAACGTCCGGATCGGCGACCCCGACGCCGACCGGGCACAGGTCGCCGCCGCCCTGGCCCGTGCCGGTGCCGGCGACCTGGACCCCGACCGCCCGGTGGGGGAACGCGGCGCCGGCCTGTCCGCCGGGCAGATCCGCCGGGTCGCACTCGCCCGTGCGCTGGCCCGGGTGGAGCGCCGGCTGGCGTCCGGCCACGGCTGCCTGCTGTTGCTGGACGAACCCACCGCGGGGCTCGACCCCGGAACCGAGGAGCGGGTGCGAGCCGAACTCGCCCGGCTGCGGACGTACGGCGTCACCACGGTCGTGGTCACGCACCGTCCGGCGCTCCTCCCACTGGCCGACCGGGTCGTGGAGGTACCTCTGCGACCGACCCCCACCTCCCGGCCCGGTCGCCCCGCCGGTCGCCCCGCCGGTCGCCCCGCCGGTCGCCCCTCCACCGGAGTGCTCGCATGACCAGGACACTCGCATGACCAGGACGACCGGCAGGACGTGGGTGCGGCTCCTCCTCGCCGCAGCCGCGGGTGACGCGGCGGCGGCCAGCGGCGTCGCCCTGCTGGCCACGTCGGCATGGCTGATCTCCCGGGCCGCCCAGCATCCGCCGGTGCTGGTGCTGATGGTCGCGATCGTGGCCGTGCGCGCGTTCGGGCTCGGTCGCGGGGTGCTCCGCTACGTCGAACGACTGCTCGCGCACGACTCGGCGTACCGGCTGCTGGGCGACGTCCGGGCCGACGCCTACCGCCGGCTGGAACGCCTGGCACCCGGCGGGCTGGCGGCGTTCCGTTCCGGTGACCTGCTGGCCCGCCTGGTCGCCGACGTGGACGCGGTGCTGGACGTGATCCTGCGGGTGGCACTGCCGGCGACGGCGGCCGGGGTCACCGGGGCCGCGACGGCGGTGTTCCTCGGGCTGGTCCTTCCGGCCGCCGGGGTGGCGACCGCGGTGGCGGTGGGACTGGCGCTGGTCGGCGTGCCGTGGCTGGTGGCCCGCTCCGGCCGCGCGGCCGAGCGTGCGGTCGCCCCCGAGCGCGGCCGGCTGGCCGCCGCCACCTCCGAACTCCTCGACGGTGCACCGGATCTGCTGGCCTACGGTGCGACCGGCCAGGTGCTGGACGACGTGCGTGCCAGCAGCGACCGGCTTCGGCGGGCCGAACGCCGGTCGGCCTGGAGCGCCGGGTTCGGCTCCGCCGGGCTGGTACTGGCGGTCGGTGCAGCCTGCTGGGTGGGCCTGGCGGCGGGCGTGCCCGCGATGGCCGGGGGGCGGCTGGACCCGGTGCTGCTGGCCGTGGTGGCGCTGGTCCCACTGGCACTGGCCGACGTGTTCGCCCCCATCCCGGCGGCGGCACTCGGCGCCGCGCGTGCCCGGCCGGCGCTCGCCCGGTTGACCCAACTGCGGTCCGCGCCGGAGCCGGTCGCCGAGCCCGACCGGCCGCTGCCCCTCCCGCCGGGCCCGCATCACCTGCGGGTGAACGGCCTCGCGGTGCGCTGGTCGCCGGACGCGCCATGGGTGTTCACCGGTGTCAACCTGGACCTGCCTCCCGGCCGGCGGATCGCCGTGGTCGGGCCGAGCGGATGCGGCAAGAGCACGCTCGCGCAGGCGCTGGTGCGGTTCGTCGAGCCGGGCGGGGGCGAGATCCGCCTGGACGGTGTGGACGTACGCCGGTTCGCCACCGACGACGTGCGCACCGTGGTCAGTCTGTGCGCCCAGGACGCGCACATCTTCGACACCACCCTCGCCGAGAACGTCCGGCTGGCCAGGCCCGGTGCCGACGACACCGACGTACGCGACGCGCTGCGGCGGGCGCGCCTGCTGGACCGGCTGGAATCGTTCCCAGCCGGCATCCACACCCGGGTCGGCGAACACGGCGAACGCCTGTCCGGCGGCGAACGCCAACGGCTGGCGCTGGCCCGGTGCCTGCTGGCCGGTACGCCGGTGGTGGTGTTCGACGAGCCCACCGAGCACCTCGCCGAGCCGGACGCCACCGCGCTCACCCGCGACCTGCTCGCCGCCGCGGGCGAGCGCACGGTGGTCCTGGTCACCCACCGCGCGGTGCCCTTCGACCTGGTGGACGAGGTGCTGGAGCTGGCACCCGCGCTGGATCCGGGACCTGTCCTCAGCGTTCGGTGAGCCGCCGGATGTGGTCGTACTCCTGCGCGGACGGCGGGTCGACGCCGACCCGCACCGGGCCGGCCGGCAGCCCCAGCAGGTCCATCGCGGCCTTCAGGCTCGCCACTCCGCCTGACAGCGCGTGCACCACCGTGTCAACCTCGGCTTGCGCGCGCTTCTCGGTCTCCTCGTCACCGGCCCGCACCGCGGCCGCCAGCTCCAGGAACGGCGCCGGGAACGCCGCGGAGACACCGGAGACGACGCCCGTACCACCGATGCGATGGATGCGGGCCAGGTCGATGTCCGCACCGGAGTAGACCGCGAAACCCGCGGGCACCGCCGCGCGGTACGCGGCCACCACGTCGACCGGCTGACCGCTGACCTTCACTCCGGCCAGACCTGGGATCGTTGCCAGTTCGGCCAGGAGAGCGAGGTCCACCCGTGTGTGGGTGAGGCTTTCGAAGAGGTAGGCGTACACCGGCACGCCACCGGCCGCGTCGGCGACGGAGCGGAAGTGGTCGAGCACCACCTGTCTGCTCGCCGGATGGTAGTAGGGCGTGAGCGCGGCGAGCCTGCGCGCGCCGAGCCGGACCGCGGCCCGGGTGAGAGCCACGGCCTGGTACGTCGTCGCCGCCCCGACGTGGGCGTAGACGTCGTCGGCGTTCGGCCAGACCTCCAGCGCGGCCTCCACGACGGCAAGGCGTTCGGCGTCGGACAACGCGACGAACTCGCCGTTCGTACCGGCGACCAGCACGCCGTTCACGCCGGCGGCCGCGACGCGAGTGAGCAGGGTGCGGACCCCCGCGAGGTCGAGCGACAGGTCCGCGCCGAACGGCGTCGGCGCCGCGGTGATCACCCGAAGGCCGGGCAGCGAGTCGGGCAGCGAGTCGGGCATGGCGTGTCCGTTCCGTCGTCGTCGGGTCATCGTGCGCAGTCGAGTCCGTGGCCTCGCGTCCGATACCGGTCGCGCTCCGCCGCGAGGCCACCCTCACGTCACCGACCGTTCGTCGGCTGTCGGTAAGGTCCGAACCGAGGTGTCCGGTAAGCGGACACGACGAAGGGACAGTACGCATGACGATGCGTTTCGGTGTGTTTGTACCCCAAGGCTGGCGGATGGACCTGACCGAGATCGCCGATCCGGTCGAACAGTACGAAGCCATGACCGCCGTCGCCAAGACCGCCGACGCGGGACCATGGGACTCGATCTGGGTCTACGACCACTTCCACACGGTGCCAGAGCCCACGCAGAACACCACGTTCGAGTGCTGGACCATCACCTCGACGCTGGTGCGCGACACCCAGCGGGTCAACGTGGGCCAGATGGTCGGCTGCAACGGCTACCGTCATCCGGCGCTGTACGCCAAGATCGCGTCCACGGTCGACGTCGCGAGCCACGGCCGCCTCTACGCCGGTATCGGCGCCGGGTGGTACGAGCACGAGTGGAAGGCCTACGGCTACGAGTGGCCGGAGCTGCGCGACCGGATGGGTGCGTTCCGCGAGGCCACCGAGCTCATCTACAAGATGTGGACCGAGGACGCGCCGGTCTTCAACGGCAAGTACTACTCCATCGACAAGCCGTACAACGAGCCGAAGGGCGCACGCAAGCCGCACCCGTCGTTCTGGATCGGCGGCGGTGGCGAGAAGGTCACGCTGAAGCTGGTGGCAAAGTACGGCGACGCGGCCAACATCGGTGGCGGTGACCCGGAGGCGTTCAAGCACAAGGCGTCGGTGCTCAGGGCGCACTGTGACAAGCTGGGCCGCGACTACGACTCGATCATCAAGTCGACCAGTCTGAACGTGTTCCCGATCGAGGCCGGCGCCGACCCGGAGAAGGCGACCGCCAAGGCCCGTGGCCGGCAGAGCTACGAGCAGTTCGCCAACGCCAACGTCGTGGGCACCGCCGACGAGATCGCGGCGAAGGTGGAGGCGCTGGTCGAGGCCGGCTCCGACTACCTCATCACCTACATCCCCGGCGTGGCCTACGACCACGAGCCGATGCAGCGGTTCGCCTCAGAGGTCATCCCGCGCTTCAGCTGAGTCGGTCCGCGGCGATCCGTCGCGATCCGCCGTGACCGTTCGAACGGGCCCGCTTCCTCCGTCGTGGAGGGAGCGGGCCCGTTCGGCCTTGCCGCGTTGACGGTGTACGCGAGCCTCAGCACGATGTCGGATTCCCGCCAGGATCGGTTCCGGCGACAGGTTAGGTTGACGGCATGCGTACTTCCACCACCGCCACGGCAACGACGACGAGAGCGGCGATCTCCGCGGCGACGGCCCGTCCCGCGGCACCGGGGGCCGACCGGCGTACCCACACCGTCGTCGACAGCCCTGTCGGCCCGCTCACGCTGGTCGCCACCGACGGCGTGCTCGCCGGCCTCTACATGACCGGCCAGCGCCATCGGCCCGGCCAGGAGACGTTCGGTGTCCCGGACCCGGACGGGTTCGAGGAGGTCACCGCGCAACTGGAGGCGTACTTCGCCGGCCGGCTCCGGGAGTTCGACCTTCCGCTCGCGCCGGTGGGAACGGCGTTCCAGCAGCAGGTGTGGGCGGCGCTGCGGTCCATCCCGTACGGCGAGACCCGTGGCTACGGCGAACTCGCCCGCGAGATCGGCCGGCCGGCGGCGTCGAGGGCGGTCGGGCTGGCCAACGGCCGCAACCCGATCGGAATCATCGTGCCCTGCCACCGGGTGGTGGGGTCGACCGGCAGCCTCACCGGGTACGGCGGCGGGCTGGAGCGCAAGCAGTTCCTGCTGGACCTCGAACGCCGGGTGCGCGCCGCCTGAGCCGCGAACCGGACGCCGCGGGTCAGTAGGCCGGGCGCCGGCGGCTCATCCTCCGGTCACGATCAGCAGAACGCCGGACACGACGAGGCCCGCTTCGACCACGGTGACGAAGGCCGAGGCGGGAAACAGGCCGGTGAACCCCCCGGTCATCCAGCCGTGCTGCCGCCGGCCGCAGTCGCCTCCACGCCACCATCACCAGGAGAAAGCCGCCGCGCCGGCGCCGCGAAGTAGTAGTTGCGATCACTACTACGTCTCCTCTAGGCTCGCGTCACGTGATCGACGAACTGATGCGGGTGGGGTTCTCCTCCCAGGAGGCCCGGGTCTACGTCGCGGCGCTGCGGCAGCCGTCGGCGACCGGCTACGAGCTCGCCAAACTCGCCGGGCTGCAGCGCGCGAACGTCTACCAGGTGCTCGCCTCGCTGACCGAACGCGGCGTGGTGGAGCAGGTCGGCGACGGGCCCGCCCGCTTCCTCGCCCAGCCACCGGCTCAGGTGCTGGGGCGGATCAAGCACGAGACCGCCCGGCGGTGCGACGCGCTGGTCGCCGATCTGGCCGCACTGTCCGGGCCGGCGCAGCCCACCGCGTTCTGGAGCCTGAAGGGCCGGGAGTCGGTGATCGAGCGCGCCGGCGCCCTCGTCGCCGATGCCCGGGACCGGGTGGCGGTTTGCCTGTGGGCAGACGACCTGGACTGGCTGGGCGAGCCGCTGCGCGCGGCCGCTCGATCCGGATGTCACGTCGTCGTGAACGTCTTCGGTGACGTGCCGGTCGACTTCGGCGAGGTCTATCGCCACGAGCCGCCCGCGAAGACCGTCGGCGGTCACCTGCTCACCCTTGCCGTGGACTCCACCACGGCCCTCATCGCGTCCCTGGACGAGCCCGCAGCGGCGGTGCACACCGAGCATCCCGCGTTGCTGCGGGTGGTGGAGAAACTCATCCGGGACGAGGCCTACCTCGCCGCCATCTACGACCAGCTCCGGCCGCAACTGGAGGAGACGTTCGGTCCGCACCTGGTCGACCTGAGGTCCAAGCTGCTCCCGGCCGAGCAGGCCAGTGCGCTGCTGTCGGTGGTCGGGTTCGGCGCGGACGCGCCGGTGGTGGAGGAGCTGCTCCCGTCGGAGTAGTGCGGGACCGCCTGATCGAGGCGGTGGGACATCAGTTCCTGCACGGCGCGCAGAAGCCTGCCGTGCAGGGAATCCGTGTGCTCGAACGTCTGTAAAGGATGGGTTGACATGGGTGCGGTCGTCATCGTGGACGCGTTGTGGGGAGACTCCGGCAAGGGCAAGGTGTGCGCGCACCTCGCCGTTCGTGACAAGGCGCCGTTGGCAGTACGCGCGGGTGTCGGCACCAACGCCGGCGCGAGCGTGACCCTGGACGACGGCACGCTCGTTCGTGCCCGGCAGCTTCCGACCGGGTGGATCAACCCGGGCACGACCGTGGCCGTGGGGTCCGGCGTTCTCGTCGACCCGGCCGTGCTGGCGGAGGAGGTGGCGAGGTTCGGCCTCACCGGACGGGCACTCGTCGACGGGCGCTGCGCGCTCATCGAACCCGAGCACGTCGAGGCCGAACGCGCGGACGCGCACCTGGCAACGACGGTCGGCTCGACCCTCACCGGCAACGGCGCCGCCCGAGCCGACTTCGTACTCCGCCGGGCCCGCCAGGCGCGCGACGAGCCGGCTCTCGCGCCGTACCTCACCGACGTCGCCCGGCACGTCAACGATGTGGCCCGCGACGGCCTGGTCCTGGTGGAGGGGTCGCAGGGAACCATGCTGTCGTTGGGATTCAGCGACGAGTACCCCTACACCACCTCCGGCAACTGCACGGCCGCCGCGGCGATGGACGACGTGGGCCTGAACTGGCGGCTGGTGCAGGACGTGCTGATGGTGGTCAAGGCGTTGCCGACCAGGGTCGGTGAGGGACCCCTGCCGTACGAACTGCCGGAGGAGGAGGTGCTCCGGCGCGGCATCGCGGAGTACGGCGTGGTCACCGGACGGCCCCGGCGCAAGGCGGGCCGGCTGGACCGGGAGCTCCTGAGCTACGCCGCGATGCTCAACGGGCCCACGCAGATCGCGTTGACGTTCTGCGACCACGTGGACCCAGCGATGCGCGGCGCCCGGGACGCCGCGGCGATCACCGCACCGGTCCGGGCGCTGATCGATGAGGTCGAACACGACACCGGCGCACCGGTCGTGTTGCTGGACACCGGCCCCGGCCTCAGCGACATGATCGACCTCCGCTGAGCCTGCGGGCAACGGCGACGGCTCTTGTCATGTCAATCCGAGCTTGACGAGATAGTCGCGGAGGACGGCGCCGAGTTCGTCCGGATGGGTGTACCACAGGTCGTGAGGCGCCCCGGACACGATCCGAAGCTGGGCGTCCGGCAACGCGGCGACGAGCTGTTCCACGGGCCACACCGGTCGTACGTCCGTTTCTCCATGCACAGCACGGAAGGGGACCCGGAGGTTCGCGACGTCGCGCCACAGGCCACAGCGGCGCACGTACCGCTTGTAGTCGGCGTTGGCGACGGCGTTGCACTCCGGGTTCCAGGTGTAGGTGCCTTGCGGGACCTCCCGATCCGCGCCGGTGTCACGACCGGCGTCGTAGGCCGCATGCCAGGACCGGTCGTTCTGCAGGCCGGCGCCTGCGATGTAGAGAACGGCGGTGGTCCGTTCGGGATGTGCCAGCGCGTACGCCAGCGCCAGAAAGGCGCCATGGGAGTGGCCTCCGACGATCCAGCGCTCGATCCCGAGCAGGTGCCGCAGGGCTTCCAGATCGCCCAGTGTCGTGGACAGCTCGTAGTTGCCGTCGTGCGTGGACCGGCCGCAGCCGCGCGGCTCGACCCGGTAGGTGGTGACCAGTGCGTCGACCTGTCGCGCGACCGGTGCGAGGTAGTCGCCGCAGCCTCCACCACCGGGTAACAGCAGCAGTGCAGGTCCCGAACCCGTCTTGCTCAGCCCGAACTCGATGTCGCCGACCCGTAGTGTCCCGTCCTCGACCATGGTGGCGAGGCTAGTCAATCCGGTCAGCCTCCGGTAGCTGCCAATGTCTCGACTGGAGAGCCCACCCACGCCGCGACGGCGCTTCACCGCCGAGCATCGGTGAGAACGGGTCCAATCTGCCCTGTGGGTAAGGGGTTTCCTGCGGGAATCGGCTGATCTTGTCCGGTAGAATCGAACACATGAGCGATGGCGGTGAGTGCTTCGGCGACGACCACCTGGGTGGGGACCCGGGTGGTCGTGGGGGTGCTGCCATCGGGGTTGGCGGACATGCCTGCTGGGCCGCGGCTTGCGGTGCTGGTTGCCTCGGTGGACCGCAGACTGTGTAACGGGTTCGAGCTGGAAGAGCTGGTCAGGGCGCGTCGGAAGCTGATCGGCTGGCTTGAGGCCGAGTGCCTGTCCGATGTGAACGAGTTGGCCCACGCCGCCCCCGGTATGCCTGAGGAGCCGGCGCAACGCAGTGTCGAGTTGGACTCGATGACCCAGGTCGTTCTGGAGGCTCTGCTGGGGTGGTCCGGCTATCACGCCGACTGGTATCTGACGCTGGCCACCACCCTTCCCCGGCTGCCCCGGGTGCGTGCGGCGTTGGCGTCGGGGCGGTTGGAGTTGGCTGAGGTCCGCATTCTCGTGGACCGGATCACCGACGCCAAACCGCATCTGTGGGGCGCGATCGAGGACGCGATCTTCCCCAAGGTGCTGGAACTTCGTGGCGGGTTGTTGCGGGCGAAGGTGGAGGCCGAGGTGGTCAAGGCCGACCCCGAAGCAGCAACCAAACGCCACCGTGCCGCAAGGGCCGGGCGCAATGTCGCGATCTGGCCCGCCGTCGACGGAGTCGCCGACCTCGCCATCCGCGGACTGTCCGCTGATCAAGCGGCGGAGGCGTACGGCTACGTCGACGCCATCGCCCGGGCCGTCAAGTCCAGCGGCGACCCCCGCAACCTCAGCCAGTTGCGTGCAGACGTGGCCTACTCCCTGCTCGCCGGCACCGCCGACATCACCGGCTGCTCCGCACCCACGGCCGGCGACGACCACGCCGACCAGGACCAGCCGCCAGCCGAGACTGAAGATGACGAGCCAGAGCAGGACGAGCCAGAGCAGTGCCCCGCCGGAGGCAGTGCGCGGCAGGGGCAGGCCGACACGGAGCAGCTCGAGGATGAGTCGCCGGCCCAAAATGACGTGCGGCCCGAGACCAATACCGAGCCGGCGCAGAGCGATACCGATCAGGACGGGAAGGGGCAGTGTGCCGTTCACCGGTTCCCCGACCACGACCTGCACGACAGTTGGTGTGAGTGTGGTGACTGTGCCCCGGCTCCGGTCCCCAGCTGCAGCGTGTGCGGGGCGGCCGCGATGCACGGTGTTCCGGTCCACGACACCGCCGCTCACCACGCAGCTGGGAAGAACGCCGCAGACCGCTACGCAGCCGGGCAGAACTCGACGGAGTGCGATGCGCCCGCGGAGGATTCGGCCACCGCTGACAGCGATGCTCCTCCCGCCAAACCTTCTGCGTCGGGGCAGATCCCGCGGCAGAATCGGCCACTGGATGAGACGGCCGACCCGCCGGAGCAGCCAGTTCCACCCGACCCGCCACCGGACAACTCGACACCGCCAGCCGAACCACCGCCCTGGTCTTCCACGCAGCCGAGCTGGGGGCCGATCCGAACGCGCGCCAAGATCCAGCTGAACGTGCCGTTGACCACGCTGATGGGGTTGTCCACCCGGCCCGGGGAGCTCGGCGGGTGGGGACCGGTGATCACCGAGGTGGCCGAGCGGTTGGTGGCGAACAACCTCACCAATCCCGAAGCCAGGTTCAGTGTCGGGGTCAGTCATCCGGTCACGGGGCGGTTACTGCATTTGCATCCGCTGCCGGCGAGGTTCCTGCGCGGACTCCAGGCCGAGTTGGTGCATGCCCGCGACCAGCGGTGTGTGTGGACCACCTGCCGCAGGCCCGCGGCGACGTGTCACCTGGACCACAACACCGAGTACGCCGACGGCGGGGAGACCGGTGTGGACAACATCGCACCGCTGTGCCCGCGCCACCACAAGGCCAAGACGGAACGAGACTGGAAACTGAAGCAGACCGGGCCCGGAGAGCACACCCTCACCGACCCCTTCGGCCGCAGCTACAGCAGCGGGGCACCATCCCTCACCGACCCCGTGGTGCCGGTCGAACCCGCAACAGCCACCGCCGGAGCGCGGCCGGCCGACGACGACCTCCCGCCCTTCTGAACGCCTGCCAGTGGGCCGCCGGTTCAGCTGGTCACGTCGCGGCCGGCGAACCTCGCCCACGCAGCGGCGAGGAAAACCACGATGTAGGCGAGGGAGAGCCACAGCCCCGGCGCCACCGACTCGGTGGCGATCGGCGAGCGCAGCAGGTCGCCGAACCCGGTCCAGTAGTGGGTGGGGAGGTACGGATGCAGCCAGTCCAGCTGGGGGATCACGCCCAGGATCTGGCTGGTGAGGCTGAGGATCACCGTGGCGATGGTGGCCCCGATGGGCTGTTCGGTCAGCGTGGACACGAACAACCCGATCGCGCCCAACGTGGACAGGCAGACGGCGAGGTAGGCACACACCAGCAGCAACCGGCCCAGCCCGTCGGCGAACCCCACCTGGACACCGGACAGCAACAGCATCGGCCCGCCGCCGAACAGGATCAGCCCGGCACCCGCGCCCACGACCGCGACCAGCAGCGTGCAGGCAAACGCGAACACCACGATGCCGGCGTACTTCACCGCCAGCAGCCGGGTGCGTTCGACCGGTACGGCGAGCAGGCCGCGCAACGTTCCCTGGTTGGCCTCTCCGGCCACCGCGTCACCGGCGATCGCCGACACCGCGAGCGGAAGGAACAACGGGAGCTCGACCGTGAGTGCGGCGAGCGCCACGAACAGGCCGTTGGAGGTGATGCCGGCGAAGAAGTTCGGGCCGTCCTCGCCCCCACCGCCGGAGGACGGCGAGGACAACTTCACCGAGATGGCGATGATGAGGGGTACGGCGGCGAGCACCGCCATCCCCGCCCAGTTGCGCCGGCGGCCGAACAGCAGCGTCAGCTCCGACCAGAAGAACCGCGGGCTCACCCGGCGGTGCGGCCGCGCGCTCGCCCGGTCGACGATCGGCTCAGCCGCTGACATCGAAGCCCTCCCCGGTCAGTGACACGAACACGTCCTCCAGCCCCGGTGTCTGCACACCGAACGCGCGTACGGGCACACCGTCCTCCACCAGCACGGGCACGATCTTCTCCGGCGGCACGTCACCGATCAGCGCGCTGACCTTCGTCCCGGCCACCGCGAGTCCTGTCAACCCGAACCTGCGCAGCGTCCCCTCGGCGAGGTCGGGGCGTTCGGTCTCCACCCGGACCCGGGCCTGCGCGCTCGACCGCACCTGTTCCAGCGGTGCCTGGGTCAGCAGTTTCCCCACGTGCATGACGCCCACGTGGGAACAGATCTGCTCGACCTCCGACAGCAGGTGCGTGGACAACATGACGGTCGCGCCGTCGCGCGCGAGGTCGGTGACCAGGTTGCGCACCTCGCGGGTGCCCTGCGGGTCCAGGCCGTTGGTGGGTTCGTCGAGGATCAGCAGGTCCCGCGGCTGGAGCAGTACGGCCGCCAGCCCCAGCCGCTGCCGCATGCCGAGGGAGTAGGCGCGATAGCGCTTGCGGGCGGCCGCGAGCAGTCCCACCCGGTCCAGGGCGGCGTCAACTCGTCGCCGTGCGGTCGCCGGGTCGGCCGTACGGTCGGCGGCGTCCAGCCGGTGCAGGTTGGCGCGTCCGGACAGGTAGGGGTGGAACGCCGGACCCTCGACCAGCGCACCGATCCGGGGGAGTGCCTGGGCGGACTCCCGGGGGATCGCCCGGCCGAGGAGCTCGTGCCGGCCGGCGGTCGGCCGGACGAGGCCGAGCAGCATCCGGATCGTGGTCGTCTTGCCCGAGCCGTTCGGCCCGAGAAAGCCGTAGACGGCACCGGTGGGGACGGTCAGGTCGAGGTCGTCGACCGCGACCTGACCGGACCGGAACCTCTTGCGCAGTCCGTACGTACGGATCGCCGGGGTGTCCTCGTGGTGCCCGCCGTGCCGGTCGGCGGGCACCACCGTGGACGCGGACTCGCTCACGGCGCCCCGTCCTCGTTCATCTCGTACGTCCGGTTCACTTCGTCGAGCCGGCGACGGAGTACAGCCTGTCCGGGGACACCGCACCGGCCAGCACCCGGCCGTCGTCGGTGACCAGCACCGAGAACAGCGAGCCCTTCAGGACGCGTCCGCTGCCCCAACTGCCGCTGACTTTCGGCAGGGCGTTCAGCACCTGGCCGAACTCACCGAGCTTGCCATTGGGCTGCTGACCGGGCCGGCCATCGGGCTGGCCGCCGGGCCGCCCGGCCTGGTCGGACGGCATCGTGGCCACGACCACACTGGTCCAGCCCTTGCCGACCACCCGCGGCTCCTGCGCCGACCGGGCCGGAGCACTCCGTTCGTGGTGCTTGCGGACGGACTCCTTCCCGGCTTCGGTCACCTTCGTACCGGGCGGCGGGGTGAACCGGAACTGGTCTGCGCTGGGCCGGGTGAAGCTGATCGAGGTGAACCCGACCTGGAACGCCGGGTCGCTCGCGCCCTTGGCGAAGACCTGCACCTGCAGCGGAACGTGCCGGGCGCCGTCGATCGCCAGCCGGACCTGGCCGACCAGGGAGGAGCTGTCGCGCGGGGTGAGGATCAGCAGGTACGCCGACCGGCCGGCCACCTTCGCGGTGCCGTCGGTGGTGACCTTCGTGGTCGGGTCGAGCGCCTTCAGCGCCTGGTCGGCGGCTTCCTGCGGCGTCTTCGGCAGGTCCGCGGGCAGCTTCGACGGATCCGGAGCGGCGTGCTCCGACTTCGCCGGCAGCGTGCGGTGGGTTGCCGAGCGCTCCTGGCTGGACCAGAGCCACAGGTCGGAGCCGTTGCGTACGACATCGGACTCGCCCAGCGTGCCGAGCAGCGCCAGGCGTACCCGCTGCGGACCGTCGAACCACACGCGCAAGGTGTGGTTGCCGCTGACGAGCGAGCTGAGGTCGGAGCTGCCGCCTCCGCCGTCCAGGGCGGGAAGCTTGGGAAGTCCGAGGTCGGACTGCTGGGAGACGGTGCCGGAGAACGGCGCGGGGTCGGCCTTCTGCAGGTCGACGAGCAGTTGGGCGGCGGTCCGGGGCGGCAGTGCGCCGGCCGCGTCGGCCCGCAACATGGTGCCGGCCGTGCCGGCGGTGAGCACCAGCGCCAGGACGGCCACCGGGGCCAGCCAGCGCAGGGCGGGGCGGGACGGGAACAAGCCGGGCCTCCTCACGAGATCTCCTCAAGGAGTGAAGGGACGTCGGCCTCCATCCTGCGTGGTGCCGCCTGTGAGCACGCTGAGAAGGTCCCTGAGAAGACCCCTGGGTGCGACCCGGAGAAGTCCGAGAGGAGGTCCCTCCCGCGAGACATTCCGTTCGCGCCCGCTCGCCCGGGCCGCTCGGCGCGTGTCACGCTGGTGTGCGTGCGACTGCTGCTCGTCGAGGACGAACCTCGGCTCGGCCGTGCCCTGGTGCGCGGCCTGACCGCCGAGGGTTTCGTGGTCGACCTCGCCACCGACGGCCGCGACGGGCTGGACCGCGCGCTGCACGGCGGGTACGACGTGGTGGTGCTGGACGTGATGCTGCCCTCCATGTCCGGGTACGACGTCGTACGCGCGCTGCGCGCCGACCAGCGCTGGGTGCCGGTGCTGATGCTGTCGGCCAAGGACGGCGAGTACGACCAGGCCGACGGGCTCGACGCGGGCGCCGACGACTACCTCACCAAGCCGTTCTCCTACGTCGTACTGGTGGCCAGGCTGCGCGCCCTGCTCCGCCGCGGCGCCCCGGAACGCCCGACCGTACTCGCCGCCGGTGACCTCACCCTCGACCCGGCCAGCCGGCGGGTGACCCGGGCGGGTACGGAGATCACGCTGACCGCACGGGAGTTCGCGTTGCTGGAGTACCTCATCCGGCGACCCGGCGACGTGGTGACCAAGATCGAGCTGCTCGACCACGTGTGGGACGCCACCGACGCCACCGACCCGAACGTCGTCGAGGTGTACGTCGGCTACCTCCGCCGCAAGATCGGCCGGTCGGCGCTGGAGACCGTGCGGGGGGCGGGCTACCGGCTGGCCGCCGACGCTGCGACCACAGGGTCGCGGTGAGGCGCGGTGAGTCGCGGTGAGTCGCGGTGAGCCGGGGCGACCGTGAGGTGAACCGGTGAACGCGAGCGGGCTGACCGGCCGGTGGCACCGGCTGACGCTGCGCGGCCGGCTGATCCTGATCGGCTCGGTCGGGGTGGCCGCCGGGCTCGCGCTGGGGGGCCTGATCCTGGTCCGGACGCTGGAGTTCACGCTGCAGCGCAACCTGGACGAGGGCGCGGTCGGCACCGCTCGTGACGTCGCCGCGCTCGCCCACGCCGGTCGGTTGTCCGACCCGATTCCGGTCGGCGGCGGGGTGGCGTTCGTGCAGGTGGTCGACGGGCAGGGACGGGTGATGGCGGCGTCGGCGGGGGCTGACCGGCTGGTGCCGGCGCTCCGCCCGGGTGACCTCGCGTCGGCGCGCAGCGGTGCCCGGCTGACCGTGGACGGAGAACAGCTGGGGATCACCGGTGCGGTCCGGGTGGTCGGCGAACCGCTGCCGGGCGAGCGGACGGTGCTGGTCGCGGTGTCCGAACGCGGGATGGCCGAGTCGATCAGCGTCGTCAAGGGGACCCTGCTGGTGGCGTTCCCGATCCTGGTCGGGCTGCTGGCGGCGGTCGCGTGGCGGGTGGTCGGCTGGACCCTCGCGCCGGTGGAGGCGCTGCGGCGGGGCGCGGCGGAGATCACCGGGACGAGCTCGGCGCGGCGGCTGCCGGTGCCCGCGGGCAACGACGAGGTGCACCGGCTCGCGGTGACGCTGAACGACATGCTCGGGCGACTGGAGTCGACCCGCGGTCGGCAGCGGGCGTTCGTCGCCGACGCCGCGCACGAGCTTCGCAGCCCGCTGGCCAGCATGCGTACCCAACTGGAGGTCGCCGTCCGGCTGGACTCGTCCGGCCCGTCGGGCGGGTCGTCGGGCGGCTCGTCGGGCGGCTCGGCGGGGGAGTTGCTCACCGACCTGCTCACCGACGTGAACCGGCTGGCCGACCTGACCAACGACCTGTTGCTGCTGGCCCGCGCCGACGAGGGCGCCCTGCCCCGGCCGGCCGAGCGGGTGGACGTGGCCGCGCTGGCCAAGGAGCTGGCCGGCCGGTACGCCGACGCGCGCGTGCCGGTCCGGGTGGACGCGCCCGGGGCCCGGTGGGTACGCGGCACGCCGGGCGCGCTGCGGCAGCTGATCGGCAACCTCGCCGACAACGCCGTCCGGCACGCCGCCACCCAGGTGCTGGTCACGGTGGAGGAGCCGGGGGACGACCCGGTGGACGGCCCGGGGGAGGGCGTGCTGATCACGGTCGCCGACGACGGCCCGGGGATCGCGGCCGCGGACCGGGACCGGGTGTTCGACCGGTTCACCCGGCTGGACGACGCCCGGGCCCGCGACGACGGCGGCAGCGGGCTGGGCCTGGCGATCGTGCGGGAGCTGACCCGCCTCCACGGCGGCACGGTGACGCTGGCCGACGCGGGGCCCGGCGTACGGGCCGAGGTACGGCTTCCGGCGGCCGACCAGCCCTGACCGCCCCGGGCGTCGGCGGTTCCCGGCCCGGTCTGGGAGGATGAACGATCGTGGAGTACGTCGTCGCAGCCATCGTCATCGCAGTCATCGCCCTCGGCGCCGCCGGAACGTTCCTGATCACCAGGGTCCGCCGCCGTGAGCTGCCGCCGCAGGCCGACCGGGGCACCGGCACCATCGCGCGGCCCGCGGAGGAGGAGTCCGAGGCGGAGGGCCCGGTCACGACCGCCGAGCGCCCGAGCGGCACCGGCGCCCCCGCACCGCCCACCGAGGAAGTCGATCTCGTCGAGCCGCCCGCACCCACCGTGGAGCGGCCCGAACCCGCCCAGGGCCGCCTGGTCCGGCTGCGTTCCCGGCTGGCGCGTTCGCAGAGCACGCTCGGCAAGGGCCTGCTGGCGATGCTGTCCCGGGACCGCATCGACGAGGACACCTGGGAGGAGATCGAGGACTCCCTGCTGTCCGCCGACGTCGGGGTGGGGCCGACCCAGGAGCTGGTCGAGCGGCTGCGCACCCGGGTGCGGGTCGAGGGCATCGCCAGCCCCGAGCAGGCGCGGGAGATCCTCCGCTCGGAGTTGCTGCACCTCGTCGGCACCGATATGGACCGCTCGGTGCACGCCGACCGGACCCTCACCAACCCCGCCGTGGTGCTGGTCGTCGGCGTCAACGGCACCGGCAAGACGACCACCTGCGGCAAGCTCGCCCGGGTACTCGTGGCCGAGGACAAGGACGTCATCCTGGGTGCGGCGGACACCTTCCGTGCCGCCGCGGTCGCCCAGCTGGCCACCTGGGGTGAGCGGGTCGGCGTACCCACCGTGCGCGGTCCCGAGGGCGGCGACCCGGCAAGTGTGGCGTTCGACGCGGTGAAGGCCGGGGTCGAGCAGGAGTCCGACGTGGTGATCGTCGACACCGCCGGCCGGCTGCACACCAAGACCGGCCTGATGGACGAGCTCGGCAAGGTCAAGCGGGTGATCGAGAAGCAGGCGCCGGTGAGCGAGGTGCTGCTGGTCATCGACGCCACCACCGGGCAGAACGGCCTCACCCAGGCCAGGGTGTTCTCCGAGGTGGTCGACGTCACCGGCATCGTGCTCACCAAGCTGGACAGCACCGCCAAGGGCGGCATCATCATCGCCGTCCAGCGTGAGCTCGGCGTGCCGGTGAAGCTCGTCGGCCTCGGTGAGGGCGCTGACGACCTGGCGCCGTTCGTGCCGGAGGAGTTCGTCGACGCGCTGCTCGCGGACTGACGACCGGCGATGACCGCCGACGAGGCGATTCGGCCCGACCTGCCGGTGGACGCACGGGTGTGGGCGGCGCACGCCGACGCCTGGCAGGCGATGGGCCGGATCCGGGTGGCCGGGGGCGGCGGCGCGGCGCGGCTGCCGGGCTGTGCGGTGATGGCCTCCGGACTGCCGTATCCGCAGTGGAACAACGGCGACGTGACCGACCCGGCGACGTTCGACCTGGCGCAGGTGAGCGCGTGGTACGCCCCCCGTGGCGTGCCATGGGGAGTTCGGGTGCCGGCGGGCACCGCCTGGCCGTACGGGCGATGGCTGTTCCGGAAGCGGTGCATGGCGCTGGTGTCGTCGGCGTACGAACGTCCCGCCGCGCCGCCGTCCGGGCTCGTCATCGCACCGGCCGGTCCCGGCAAGGCGGAACTGTTCGCCACCGTGGACGCGGAGGCGTTCGGCGACCCGGTGGAGCAGAACCTCGCCTGGGTACGCCCACAGCTCGGCGCGGACGGCTTCCGGTCCGTGCTGGCCCTGCTCGGCGGCGAACCGGTCGGCGTGGCCACCGGCATCCGCACCAGCGGCCCTGGTGGGGAGAGCGTCGGCGTCTTCGGCGTGGGCGTCCTGCCGCGTGCCCGGCGGCGCGGCATCGGCGCCGCGCTCACCGCCGACATCCTGGACTGGGGGTTCGGCGACGGCGCGACGCTCGCCCACCTGAACCCCGAGACCGAGGAGGCGGCCCGGCTTTACGCGCGGCTGGGCTTCACCGAGGTCGCCGGCCTGGACATCTACGTCGACCTCGACCGCTGACCGCACCGCCCGGCCTGCCCGCTCAGCGGGTCAGCAGCTCGACGGCCACCTTGAGGCGTTCGAGGAAGAACTCCCGTGACGGCGCCTGGTGCTTGAGGCCGATCGACGCGCTGATCATCGTCCGGGCGATACCGACCGCCGCCTTCCGTCCTGTCCGCACGGCGATCGCGGCGGTGACCAGTTCCTCGAACCGTCGTGGCGCGGTCTGGAGGATCTCGCCGAGCAGTTCGGGGTTGGCCTCGATCACCTCCGTGACGTCGCGGCTCAGCGGGCCGACGTAGCGGCCCGCCCATTGGTCGAACGCCTCGACGAGCCGCTCGGTCAGGGGTCGCTCGGTGTCGGCCAGGACGCGCTCGACCGCCGAGAGGTCACGCTCCAGGGCCTGGGTGACCGCGGCCCGGAACAGCTCCTCCTTCGAGGCGAACAGGAAGTAGAGCCCCGGCCGGGAGATCCGCGCGGCCCGGGCCACCTCCTCCATCGAAGTCTTCCGGTAACCGAACCGGGCGAACGTGGACAGGGCGGCGTCCAGGACCGTGGTCCGCCGGTCGGTGTCACCGGGTGCCGAGGACGGGCGGCCGCCGTCGGGGCTGCTCATGGGCCGAGCATACGGAGCGATGGTCTAGCTATACAACTTGGGTCTAATGTGTATAGTCGCGGTCATGGCCCAGTCCCCGCTCATCTCCACCCCGTTCACCGCCGCCAGCACCGCGGACGACGTACTGGCAGGCGTCGACCTGACCGGGGTCCGCGCCGTCGTGACGGGAGGTTCCTCCGGAATCGGGACCGAGACCGCTCGCGCGCTGGCCGCCGCCGGCGCGGAGGTCACCCTCGCCGTCCGGAACCCGACCGCGGGCGACGCTGTCGCCGGCGCGATCGCTGCGTCCACCGGAGGAATCCGACCCCACGTCGCTCGGCTCGACCTGGCCGAGGCGACTTCCGTCGTACGGTTCGCCGACGCGTGGCACGGCCCGCTGCACCTGCTGATCAACAATGCCGGCGTGGTCACCGGCGGCCTCGAGCGAACTCGCGAGGGTTGGGAGCTGCAGTTCGCGACCAACCATCTCGGCCACTTCGCGCTCGCTGCCGGCCTGCACGGCGCGCTGGCCCTGGGGGCTTCGGACCGGGACGGGGCTCGGATCGTCGCGGTGAGCTCGACCGCGCACATGCGTTCCGGGGTCGACTTCGGTGACCTGCACTTCGAGCGTCGCGACTACGACCCGCAGCTCGCCTACGCCCAGTCGAAGACGGCGAACTCGCTGTTCGCCGTCGAGGCCACCCGGCGATGGGGGCCGGACGGGATCGTCGCCAACGCGGTCAACCCCGGCGGCGTCGCCACCGGGCTGCAACGGAACTTCACCCCGCAACAACGGCAGTCGCTGGACGCGGCCGAGGCCGCCGGCGTCTTCACCTACAAGACGGTGGGGCAGGGGGCCGCGACCAGCATCGTCGCGGCCGTCCACCCGGCCTTCGCGCACTCCGGCGGGCACTACCTCGACGACGCGCAGGAGGCGTACACCGTGCCGAACGACGCCGACCTCGCGCGGCACCCCCACGGCGTCAAGGAATGGGCGCTCGATCCGGCCATCGCCGATAGCCTCTGGGAGGTCTCGGCCGACCTGCTGTGCGAGGCTGGGGTCAGCACACCGACGCAGGAGGAGTGGCGATGACCAGCACCGACCGGGGCGGCGACGGGAGCATCGACCGGGGCGGCGACCTGCTCGCCCGGCACCGGGCGGTGATGCCGAACTGGCAGGCGCTCTACTACGACGACCCGCTGGAGATCGTCGGCGGGCAGGGGCGGCGGATCACCGGCGGCGACGGCCGGACCTACCTGGACTTCTTCGCCGGGATCCTGAGCAACTCCCTCGGCTACGGCGTACCCGAGATCACCGAGGCCGTCCGCCGCCAGCTCGACACCGGCGTGGTGCACACCTCCACCGCCTACCTCGGCCGGGCGCAGGTGGAGTACGCCGAGCGGGTCGCGGAGCTGTCCGGCATCCCCGACGCGAAGGTGTTCTTCGTCAACTCCGGTACCGAGGCCAACGAGGCCGCGCTACTGCTCACCACCCACGCCCGGCGCAGCAACCAGGTGCTGGCGCTGCGCAACTCCTACCACGGCCGGGCGTTCGCGACGGTGGCGATCACCGGCAACCGCAGCTGGGGCACGAGCTCGCTGTCGCCGGTGCACGTGAGCTACGTGTACGGCGGCTACCGCTACCGCAGCCCGTTCCGCCATCTGTCCGACGCCGACTACATCGAGGCGTGCGTGGAGGACCTGCGCGACGTCATCCAGACCACCACCGCGGGTGACGTCGCCTGCATGATCACCGAGCCGATCCAGGGCGTGGGCGGGTTCGCCACCCCGCCGGACGGGCTGTTCGGCGCGATGAAGCAGGTGCTGGACGAGTACGGCATCCACTTCGTCACCGACGAGGTGCAGACCGGCTGGGGCCGCACGGGCGAGCACTTCTGGGGTTACCAGGCACACGACGTGGTGCCCGACGTGCTGACGTTCGCCAAGGGCGCCGCGGGCGGGCTGGCGATCGGCGGCGTGGTCGCCCGCGCGGACCTGATGGACGGGCTGAACGCGAGCGGGCTGTCGACGTTCGGCGGCAACCCGCTGGCGATGGCCGCCGCGAACGCCACCCTGGACTACCTGCTCGCCCACGACCTGCAGGCCAACGCCGCCAAGCTCGGCGCGAAGCTGATGTCGGGGCTGCGGGCCCTGGCCGACGGTACGAGCATCGTCGGCGACGTACGCGGCAAGGGCCTGATGATCGGTCTGGAGCTGGTCGAGCCGGGCACCGACGCGCCCAGTCCGCGGGCCGCCACGATGGTGCTGGCGGAGTGCCGGCGCGATGGGCTGCTGGTCGGCAAGGGTGGACTGCACGGGAACGTCGTCCGGATCGGACCGCCGCTCACCCTCACCGAGGACGAGGCCGAGGAGGGCCTCGCGATCGCCTCCGACGCGATCGGGCGAGTGTACGAAGCACTGGTCTGATGTAACACGCCGGTCATCCGGATCCGGAAACTCCTGTCCTATCGAGGACTGCGGGCTGCCCGACGCTATCCAGCCGTCGCGTACCGCCTGGACAATCGGCAGATGCCCTCACACTTTTCGAGCGCTCCACAGCTGACCCGGCGGGACGTCCTGGCCGCGATGGGAGCCGGTGCCGGTGCCTGGGCGCTGGCCGGATGCCGGCAGGGCGGCGATCCGGGTGCGGCCGGTGCGCCCACGGAGTTCCACGGCGGTACGGCGTACCAGGTGCCGCCCAAGGGCCACTTCAACCTGATGGACGGCGTGACCGATGCCATCCTCGGTGACCACTTCTACCTCGACCTGATCCTCGCGCCGGGCGCGATGTACCGGTGGAAGGAACAGAAGTGGGAACCGATGCTGCTGGAGAAGTGGCACGTCGACGAGGCGGCCCGCACCTTCACCTGCACGCTACGGTCCGGGCTGAAGTGGAGTGACGGCAGGCCGATCACCAGCAAGGACGCGGTGACCACCTTCTGGTGCCTGCGGATCATGCGGAACTCGCTCTGGGACTACCTCGACGACGTCAGCGCGCCCGACGAGCGCACGGTCGTGCTCACCATGAAGAAGCCCTCGACCGTGGTGGAACGCTACGTGCTCCGACAGCACCTGCACGCGGACGCCACCTACGGTCCGTGGGCGCGCCGCGCGCAGCGGCTCTTCGGCTCCGGCAAGGACCTGGACACCCCCGAGGGCAAGCAGTTGAACGAGGAGTTCCAGGCGTTCCGGCCCGAACGTGCGGTCGTGTCCGGCCCGTTCGACTACAGCTACGACACCATCACCAACGCCCAGCTGACGTTGGTGAAGAACCCCCACGGGTACGCCGCGGACAGGATCGCCTTCGACAAGGTGATCGTCCACAACGGCGAGACGACCACGATCACTCCGGTCGTGCTCGCGAAGAGGCTCGACTACGCCACCCACGGCTTTCCGGTGGCGACCGAGAAGCAGCTTGTCAGGAAGGGCTTCCGGATCATCCGGCCGCCGGTCTACTCCGGGCCCGCGCTGCTGTTCAACCTCGCGCGGCTGCGGGAGTTCGCCGACCCGGCGGCCCGGCGGGCGGTCGCGCACGCGATCGACCGGGACCTCAACGGCAAGGTGTCGTTGGCAAGGTCCGGCCGTGGCGTGCGTTACCTGGCGGGGTTCTCCGACAACCTCGTACCCCAGTGGATGTCCGCGGCCGACCGCGATCGGCTGGACCCCTACGAGTTCGACCAGGACAAGGCGGCCGGGCTGCTGACCGGAGCGGGATGGCGCCGTCAGGGCAAGCGGTGGTTGACACCGCAGGGAAAGCCCGCGGAGTACGAGATCACCTTCCCCGCGGAGTACGCCGACTGGTCGGCCTCCGGTGAGAACGCCGCCCGTCAGCTGTCCGACTTCGGCATCAGGGTCACCCCGCGCGGAGTCACCGAGTCCCAGCAGCCGATCGACGTGGACAAGGGCAACTTCTCCCTGGCCATCCAGTCGTGGGGCACCTCGGCGCACCCGCATCCGCACTTCGCCTTCGTGCAGGACCTGTTCATCCACAACATCCCGGTGGCGGCGAACCAGGGTGGCAGGGGGATGGGGTTCGCGTTGCGGCAGGCCACGAAGGTGCGCGGCCGCGTGGACCTGCAGCGGCTGGTGATCCAGGCGGGTGAGGGGCTCGACGAGGCGGCGCAGCGGGCCACCGTCACCACTCTCGGCCTGGCCTTCAACGAGTTGCTGCCGATGATCCCGCTGTTCGAACGGCACGGCAACAACCCTGCCCTGGAAGGGGTCCGGGTCACCGCGTGGCCGCCCGACAGCGACCCGCTGCTGCAGAACTCGCCGTACGCCGACAACTTCACGATCATGCTGCTGTACGCCGGACGACTCCGGCCCGAGAAGGGAGCACGATGAGCACGGAAACCACGGGGACCACGGAAACCACCGGCTTCCCCTGGTCCCGCCGCCGGATCGCCCCGGTGTTCGCCGAGGGCGGGATGGTGGCCTCGGCCCATCCGCTGGTGACCGGCACCGGGCAGCGGGTGCTCGCCGACGGCGGCAACGCCGTGGACGCCGCGGTGGCCTCGGCGCTGGTGGCGGCGGTGGTGATGCCGGAGATGTGCGGGCTGGGCGGAGACCTGTTCGCGCTGGTGCACGACCCCGCGGCGACCGGTCCCGATGGCACCGTGACGTCCTTCCAGGGCAGCGGAATCGCGCCCCGTGCGGCGAGTCCTGCGTCGATGCGGGCCGCCGGCGACGGGGTCCACCTGCCGGGGCGAGGCCCGCTGTCGGTGACGGTGCCCGGCGCGGTGCACGGCTGGTTCACGTTGCTCGAGCGCCACGGCACCCGGACGTTCGCCGACCTCGCCCGGCCCGCGATCGGCTATGCGTACGGGCATCCGGTCTCGCCGGTGCTGGTGGGCTTCATCACGAAGTTCGCCGACCTGCTGGCCGCTGCGCCGACCTCGGCGCGGGTGTTCCTTCCCGACGGCAGGCCGCCAGTGCCGGGCAGTGTGCTCGCGCAGGCCGACCTTGCGCGCACCCTCGAGCAGGTCGCCGCGAACGGCCCCGAGGTCTTCTACCAGGGCGAGATCGCCGAGCGGATCGGCGCGTTCATGGCGCAGGCCGGCGGTGCACTGTCGGCGGCGGACTTCAAGGACCACCACACCGACGTGTCGGCTCCGCTGTCCACGACGTACCGGGGCCACCGGGTGTTCCAGACCTGCCTGCCCAGCCAGGGGCTGGTGATGCTGGAGGCGCTGAACATCGCCGAACACTTCGACCTCGCCGGCATGGGCGCCGCCTCACCAGAACGTACCCATCTCCTGGTCGAGGCGACCAAGCTGGCGTTCGCCGATCGGTACGCCCACTGCTGCGGCGACGCGGCGTTCGTCGCCTCGCCGACCGAGCGGCTGCTGTCCAAGGACTGGGCGACCGAGCGGGCCGGCCTGATCGGGCGGCAGGCCCGCCACGACGTGCCCGCCGGCGCGTTCGATCCCGGCCACACCACCTACCTGTGCGTCACCGACCGTGACGGCATGATGGTCTCGTTGATCCAGTCCGTGGCGGCCAACTTCGGCAGCGGCCTGGTGGCCGGGGACACCGGGGTCCTGCTCAACAACCGCTGCCAGGCGTTCTCCCTCGACGAGGCCTCGCCCAACGTCTTCGCGCCCGGCAAGAAGCCGATGCACACGCTCAACTGCTACCTGATCGCCGACCAGCAGGGCCGGATGAGCGTCGTCGGCGGCACGCCGGGCGGTGACCGCCAGCCCCAGTGGAACCTCCAGGTGATCACCGGGCTGCTCGACCACGGCTTGGACCCGCAGCAGACGGTCGAGCAGCCGCTGTGGATCAGCTCCCCGTCGGCAGGGGAGGACGGCAGGTTCACGCTGACCCTGGAGGGCCGGGCCGGCGCGGAGTACGCCGCGGCGCTGGCCGAGCGCGGGCACGACGTGGCGGTCGGCGGCGACTGGAGCGCGGAGAGCGGAGCCCAGGTGATCGCCCGCGACCCGGTGACCGGTGTGCTCACCGGCGGCAGTGACCCGCGTACCGAAGGATCCGCCCTGGGCCTTTAGACCCCGCAGGAGCCGAACTGCCGCGGAAATCTCCGGCCGCGCGCTGGCGTTGACGCCGACGTCAAGGTTTAGGTTCGGTGGTCGAGGAGGCCAGATGCGCATCGGAGAGCTTGCCGAACGAACCGGCACGACCACGCGGGCGTTGCGGTACTACGAGTCGCAGGGGCTGCTGGCGGCCCGGCGGGCGGCGAACGGCTACCGCGACTACGGCGACACCGACCGGCGGATCGTCGAGGAGATCCGGTCCCTGCTGGCGATCGGGTTCTCGCTGGAGGAGACGCGGCCGTTCGTGGAGTGCCTGCGGTCCGGGCACGAGGCCGGCGACGTGTGCCCCCACTCCGTGCAGGTCTACCGCGCCAAGCTCGCCGAGATCGACGACTGCCTCACCCGGCTGGGCGCCGTACGCGACCAGATCCAGGCGCAGTTGGCGACCGCCGTGCAGCGGAGGGCCTCCGCCCAGATCGACCACACCGTTGGAGATTCGACATGCTGCTGAACGACAACCCCTCCCGCGCGTCCTGCCCGTCCGCCGGCAAGGAACTCGAGGCGGTCACCGACGCGACCTTCGCCGACCGGGTGCTGGGCAGTGATCTGCCCGTGCTGGTGGAGTTCTGGGCGACCTGGTGCGGGCCGTGCCGGATGCTCGGGCCGGTGCTCGAGCAGATCGCCGGGGAGTACGCCGACCGCCTCCGGGTGGTCAAGATCAACTACGACGAGAACCCGCAGACCGGGATGGCCACCCATGTCATGGCCGTACCGACGATGCAGGTCTACCGCGGCGGGGAGATGGTGAAGTCGCTGGTCGGCGCGCGCTCGAAGGCGCGGCTGCTGACCGAGCTGGAGGACGTGCTCTCACCCGCCTAGCCCACGGCGGCCGAGCGCCTGGCCCTCCCCTCAGGTGTCGAGGGTCAGGCGCAGGCGGCGTTCCACGACCTGCTCGGCGACGTCGTTGAGGCGTTCGCCGTGTTCGTAGGCGTAGGCACGCAGCAGGTCGATGGCCTGCTCGTTGGGGATGTCGAGCTGGCCGGAGACCATCCCGATCGCGAGGTGGACCAACTCGTGCTGCAGCCGGGACAGTTCGTACAGGTCGGGCAGGGTGTCCGTCTGCTGTTGCCGGAGCTGGTAGTTGAACAGCACGACCGCCACGGCGTCGGCCACCAGAAGTGCCTCGATGACCTCCAGCAACGGACCGGGGTGGACGCGATGGAAGTCCAGCACCCCCAGACTTGCGGTGCCGACCCGCAGCGGCATGGCGAAGATCGCCCGCACTCCCATGGGTGCTATCTCGCGGGTGAACATCGGCCAGCGAACGGTCGCCTCCGCCGACTGCAGGTCCGGGACCAGGACCGGTTGGTTGTCGTGGAACGCCGACACACAAGGGCCCTCACCCAGCCTGTACTGCAGCTCCTCGATCTCCGCGCCGACGTCGTTGCTGGCGCCCAGCAGGGTGCGGCCGCCGGCGATGCCGGAGTTCATCAGGGACAGTCCCACGCCGTCGATCGGCAGCAGGTCCACGACGGTGTCGCACACGCGCTGGGGGAGTTCGGTGACCCGATCGGCGTCGGTCACGATCGCGGCCAGCTCGTCGATCAGTCGCAGGCGGTCCAGCGGCATGTGTCACCTGCCTCGATTGTCGGGTGAGCCCGCCGCGGGCCCGGTCACTACGTCGCGGGTGGGTCGGCCTCGGAGACGGCGAGCTGTCCCTCGACCAGGGCGGTGGCCAGGTCGGTGAGGCGCCGGCCGGTCTCCCGCGCGCGCCGGCGCAGTACGGCGTACGCCTCGGCCATGTCGTAGCCGCCGTGCTGGGCGATCATGCCGGTGGCCTGCTCGATGATCACGCGCTGGTTGAGCACCGCGAGCCGCTGCTCGACCGGAAGCTCCGGGCGGCGCAGGGTGCGTTCGTGGACGACCGCGATCGTGGCCAGGTCGGCGAGTGCCTGGCCGACCCGGTGCTGGTACGGCGACAGCGGCACCGGTTGCTCGCTGAGCAGGTTCAGCGCACCGATCAGGTCACCGCGCAGCCGCATCGGCATGGCCGCGATCCCCCGGAACCCGGCGGCGGTGGCCCGCTCGGCGAACTCCGGCCACCTGCTCGCGTCCGGCCCGCCGAGGTCGACGGTGTTGAGCGGCTCGCCGGTGCGGAAGCACTCCAGGCAGGGACCGTGGTCGGTCTGCAGCTGCAGCAGTTCCAGCAGATGCATCTGTTCACTGGACGAGGCGATGGTGCCCAGCGCTCCCCACTGGTCGGCGAGCATCACCCCGGCCGCCTGCACCGGCAGCAGGTCGACGCACATCGCCGTCACCCGGTCGAGCAGTTCGATCGGGTCGTAGTCGTGGACCAGTGATTCGGTGAGGTCCGCGAACTGCACCGGAAAGGCGTTCTCGCCTCGGGTGGGTCCTTCGCCTCGGGTGGGTGTGGTCGTCATGATGATCACCGTCAGCCCAGGTCGGTGTCGGTGTCGATTTCGGGGTCGGTGTCATCGCCCGGATCGAGGGCCAGCCTGCGTGCCACCACGTCGCGGGCCACGTCGATCAGCGGCCGGTCCTCGGCGAAGGCGTGGGCCCGTAGCCGTGCCAACGCCGTGGCGACCGGAACGTTCAGCTGGACGGCGACCATCCCGGTGGCCTGATGAACCTCCGCCCGCGCCAGCCCTCCGCCGATGAGTTCCTCCAGCAGCTCCGGTGGAGCCGTCCGGCCCCCGGCACTGGGATTGAGCACCGCCCAGGTCGCCGCGTCCGCGGCCCGCAGCGCGATCGTCAGCTCGTCCCGGGACAGCGGCCCGTGCGCCAGCCGGTACAGGTCCAGGATCCCCAGCCTGGCGCCCCCGATCCGCATCGGCAGCGCGTACAGCGCCCGGGCGTGTGTGGCACGGGCCCCGTCGGCGAACCCCGGCCATCGGGTGTCCGCGGGATCGGCTATGTCGGACACGAGCACCGGGTGGCCGAGACTGTGGGCGTCCAGGCAGGGCCCCTCGGCGAGGCTGAACTGCAGCTCGTCCAGGCGGGTGGCGATCTCGTCGGTGGCACAGATCGGCTCCTGCCGATCCGGGTCGCTGATCAACGTCACCGCCGCGCCGTCGGCCAGCGACGAGGCCACGACGGCCTCGCAGATCCGCCGCGGCGCGTGCGGTCCGTTCTGCGCCACGAGTCTGCTGAGCTCCCGGGCCAGCTCCTCGTACTCGGCCATCATGTCTTCCCGAGGACATGCCTTCCGGACGACTCCACCAGCGACGCTATGCCGGTGATCGTTCGGCCGAACAGGGCAGCAGGGCCTCACCGAACGGGCACATCGTCTCCCGGTACGCCGAGCGGGTGAAACCCGGCATTGACAGAGGTTGGGCATGGGAGTCGACGCGGCTGTCCAGGCCGGGTTGACAGTGGCCCGGTGCCGGCGGCCTACGCTGAGCCGGGTGACGAGGTGGGTGCTGCGCTGCCGGGAGCTGCCGGCCATGCCGGACGCCGAGCAGGCGTTCCGCGCCCTCTTCGGTGCCAGTCGCTACGCCTACTGGCTGGACAGTGCCATGAGCGCCATGAGCGAGATCAGCCCGATGGCCGGCGGATCCGCGAGGTACTCCGTCCTCGGTGAGTGTGCCGGCCCGCACGCCGACATCCTCACCGACCGCGTTCCGGCGCCGTCGGTCGCGCCGGGTACGACCACCATCTACGAACGGCTCGAACGCCGGCTTGCCGACCGGCGAACCGACGTCCCGGCGGGGCTGCCCGCCGATCTCGCCTGCGGCTACGTCGGCTACTTCGGCTACGAACTGAGGGCCCATGACGGTGCGCCCTCACCGCACCGGTCGGAGCTGCCGGACGCGTACTGGCTGGCGGCGACGAGATACCTCGCCCTGGACCACGTCGCCGGACGCGCCTGGGTGGTCGAGCTCGGCACCGCGGAGACTCCCGCATGCTGGCTGGACACCGCGGCCGCCAGGCTCGCGGGCCTCACCTCGAGTGCCCCGGAGAAGCCAAACGACGCGGTGCTGGACGGGGGCCCGGAGCCCGATCCCGAACCCTGGCTGGCACGTCCGCGGGAGACCTACCTGCGCGACGTACGGCACTGCCTGGACCGGCTGCGGGCCGGTGACAGCTACGAGATCTGCCTCACCGACACGGCGGAGCTGCCCTTCGCGGGCGGGGCGGGTGAGACGGCCGAAGCCTTCGAGGCGTACTGCCGGCTGCGCCGCCGCAACCCCGCGCCGTACGCCGCCTACCTGCGCCTGGACGACGTCCACGTCCTGTCCGCGTCGCCGGAACGCTTCCTTCGGGTGGACGCCCAGGGGTACGCCGAGTCCCGGCCGATCAAGGGCACCTCGCCCCGCGGCGACGACCCGGCGGCCGACGACCTGGCCCGCAAGGAGCTGTCGGCGAGTACCAAGGCGCAGGCGGAGAACCTGATGATCGTGGACCTCGTCCGCAACGACCTGGGCCGGGTGTGCGAGCCGGGCAGCATCGGCGTACCCGCGTTCTGCTCGGTGGAGTCCTACGCCACCGTCCACCAGCTCGTCTCCACGGTGCGCGGCCGGCTGCGGGCCGACGTGACCGCGGTGCGCGCCGCCCGGGCCTGTTTCCCGCCCGGCTCGATGACCGGTGCGCCGAAGCTGTCCACGATGCGCATCCTCGACCGGCTGGAGACCCGGGCGCGCGGCATCTACTCCGGGGCGCTCGGCCACTTCGGGCTGGCCGGCACCGCCGACCTGAGCGTGGTGATCCGGACTGCCGTGATCCACCGCGGACGGCTCACCGTCGGCGCGGGCGGGGCGATCGTGCTGGACTCGGACCCGGCGGACGAATGGGACGAGATGCTGGTCAAGGCCGCCGTCCCGCTGCGCGCACTGGTCGTACCTCCATGTGAGGAGTGAGGGGATCCGTCCCCACGTTCACACGGAATTCACACTCGCGCCCGGCTCCGTCATCGGCCCGAAACATCGCACTCCCGCTCACGAAACACGCCCCGACAAGTCTTGCCGCATCCTCGTGAGCTCGCTCGAAGGCGGCGCCGTTGCCGCTGCCGACTCCGGTCGGCCGGGCTCCCGAAGCCCCCCCAGCGCACAGCTTCGGATCTCCACAGGAGGAGACGCGATGCCCCAGCTCAGTGCCGGCGACACCGCATGGGTGTTGGCCAGTGCCGCACTTGTACTACTGATGACACCCGGACTGGCGCTGTTCTACGGCGGCATGGTCCGGGCCAAGGGCGTTCTCAACATGCTCATGATGAACTTCGCCGCGATCGGCGTCGTGAGCATTCTCTGGGTGCTCTACGGCTACTCGCTGGCGTTCTCCAAGGACGTCGGCGGGGGGCTGATCGGCGGGCTCGGCGACTTCGGCCTGGAGGGCCTGATCGGCGAGAAGTCCTTGTCCGGCACGATTCCGACGACGGTGTTCGTGGCGTTCCAGGCGATGTTCGCCATCATCACGGTGGCGCTGATCTCCGGTGCGATCGCCGACCGTACGAAGTTCAGCGCGTGGATCGTGTTCATCGTCGCGTGGGCGACCATCGTCTACTTCCCGGTCGCCCACTGGGTCTTCTTCTTCGACAACGGCAACGGCGGCTGGATCGCCGACAAGCTGAAGGCGCTCGACTTCGCCGGCGGCACCGCCGTGCACATCAACGCCGGCGCGGCGGGTCTCGCGCTGGCACTGGTCCTCGGCCGCCGGGTCGGCTGGCGCCGGGACCCGATGCGGCCGCACAACCTTCCGCTGGTCCTGCTGGGGGCGGGCCTGCTGTGGTTCGGATGGTTCGGGTTCAACGCGGGGTCGGCGCTGTCGGCCAACGGCACCGCGGGTGTGGCGTTCATCAACACCCAGGTGGCCACGGCCGCCGCCCTGCTCGCCTGGATCCTGGTGGAGAAGATCCGGGACGGCAAGCCCACCACCCTCGGCGCGGCGTCCGGTGCGGTCGCCGGTCTGGTGGCGATCACCCCGGCGTGTGCGTCGGTCACGCCGCTGGGCGCGATCCTGGTCGGCCTGGCCGCGGGTGTGCTGTGTGCGCTGGCCGTCGGGCTGAAGACGAAGTTCGGTTTCGACGACTCCCTCGACGTGGTGGGCGTCCACCTCGTCGGCGGCCTGGCGGGCACGCTGATCATCGGCTTCGTTGCCTCCGCGGCGGCGCCGGCCGGGGTGAACGGCCTGTTCTACGGGGGCGGGTTCGACCAGTTGTGGCGCCAGACGGTGGCGGCGGTGGCGGTGCTCGCGTACTCCTTCGGGCTGACGTACGTCATCGGGAAGGTCATCGACAAGACGATGGGCTTCCGGATCAGTGAGGATGACGAGGTGAGCGGCATCGACCTCACCGAGCACGCGGAGACCGCGTACGACTTCAGCACCATCGGCGGCGGTTCACGCACCCACGCCCTCTCCCGGAGCGCGACGACGCGTACCGAGCACGGCGCCCGCGTCGTCGAGTCGCCGGCGCCGGAGAAGTCGGCGTCGGAGGAGTCGGGGTCTGAGGAGCCGGCGTCGGAGGAGTCGGGTCAGGACGCAGAGGACGGGCCGGCGGACGCGCCGGCCGAGGAGAAGGAAGGGAGCTGGACCCGATGAAGCTGGTGACCGCCGTCATCAAGCCACACCGGTTGGACGAGGTACGCGCGGCCCTGGAGACGTTCGGAGTCTCCGGCATGACGGTCACCGAGGCGAGCGGGTACGGGCGTCAGAAGGGACACACCGAGGTCTACCGGGGCGCGGAGTACGAAGTGGACCTGGTGCCCAAGGTCCGGGTGGAGATCGTGGTCGACGACGCCGACGTGGACGACATCGTCGACGTCGTGGCCAAGAGCGCACACACCGGCAAGATCGGGGACGGCAAGGTGTGGGTCGTCCCGGTGGAGACCGTGGTGCGGGTACGAACCGGCGAGCACGGGCCGGAGGCGCTGTAGCGGCCCACGGCGGCTCGCTACGGGAACCTGCCGGATGCCACTTTCACCCGCGTCCTCGCTGGCGCCATCGGCCCGCGAGCGGCTGACCCAGGTCGGCCGCTCGCGGGCCGCACGCACCCGGGCGGCCGACGAGCGGCTGCGGTCGCTGCTCGCCGGCGCCCTCGAAGACCTCGACACCCCGCCCAACGCCGGCGGGGTGTCGGTCGTCGCGCTCGGCGGCTACGGCCGGGAGGAACTGTCCGCCGCCAGCGACCTCGACGTCCTCCTGCTGTACGACGACCGCTGTCCCGACGTCGCCGCGATCGCCGAACGCCTGTGGTATCCGCTGTGGGACGACCGGGTGGCCCTCGACCACAGCGTGCGCACCGTCGCCGAGACCTCCGAGGCGGCCGCCGGCGACCTGCGTACCGCCCTGTCCCTGCTGGACGCCCGGCACGTGGCCGGCGACGCCGCACTGACCATCCAGCTCCGGACCACGCTGCTCGCCGGATGGCGACGGACCGCGCCGCGCCGGCTTCCGGAGCTGGAGCGAAGCTGCCGCGAACGCGCCGCCCGGGTCGGTGAGATCGCGGCCCTGCTGGAGCCGGACCTGAAGGAGGCACGCGGCGGGCTGCGTGACGGTGTCGTCATGCGGGCGCTGGCCGCCACCTGGCTGGTGGACGTACCGCAGGCGAACGTCGCCCGGCTGCGGTCGGGCCTGCTCGACGTCCGCGACGTGCTGCACGAGGTCGGCGGCCGGCGGCCGACCGACCGGCTGCGCGCCGACCTGCAGGCGGACGTGGCGGCCGGATGCGGGCTGCCCGACCGGGACGCCCTGCTGCGGTACGTCTACCACCTCGGCCGCACGATGAGCCACACCGCCGACGTCGCCTGGCGACGGGCCGGACGGGCCCTGGCCGGCCGATCGAGCCGGCGCGGCAGCCGTATCCGCCCGCGTCCCGGCCCCGCCCTCACCCCGCTGGCACCCGGTGTCGCCGCCGTCGACGGCGAGGTCGTACTGGCCCCCGAGGCACGCCTCGGCAGCGATCCGCTGCTGCCGCTGCGGGCGGCGTACGCGGCGGCCGACCACGGCCTGCTGCTGGCGCCCCACACCGCCGACCGGCTGGGGAGCACCCCCGGCACGCTGCCGACGCCGTGGCCCGCGGAGGCCCGCCGGTTGTTCACCGCGCTGCTCGGCACCGGGCCGGACCTGCTCGCGGTGTGGGAGACCTGCGACCAGGCCGGGCTGGTGAACGACCTGGTGCCGGAGTGGGACCGGGTGCGGTGCGCGCCGCAGTACTCCCCGGTGCACCGGCACACCGTCGACCGCCACCTGCTGGACACCTGTGTGGAGGCCTCCAGGCTGGTCCGCCGGGTCTACCGGCCGGACCTGCTGCTGGTCGGCGCGCTGCTGCACGACCTCGGCAAGGGCGGACGCGGCGACCGCGGCGACCGCGGCGACCACAGCGTTCTCGGTGCGGAGATCGCCGCCCGGCTGGCCCCGAGGTGGGGGTTCGACCAGGCCGACACCGCCACGCTCGTGCTGCTCGTCCGCCACCACCTGCTCCTCGCCGACACCGCGACCCGCCGCGACCTCGACGACCCGACCACGATCCGGCAGGTCACCGCCGTGGTGGGCGACGCGGACACCCTCGACCTGCTGGCCGCGCTGACCGAGGCGGACGCCCGGGCCACCGGTTCGGCGGCGTGGACGCCGTGGCGGGCCGCACTGGTCGGCCGGCTCGTCGACCACGTACGCCGCCACCTCGAACGCGGCCAGGTGCCGGCGCCGGGCCCGCTCGCCCAGTGGCAGCGGGAGCTCGCCCGGGAACACGTGCCCGGTGTCGTGGTGGAGCCGCCCGAAGTCGAGGGGGAGCCGTTCCGGATCACCGTCGTCGCGCCCGGCCGGGTCGGCTCCCTCGCCACCGTCGCGGGCGTACTGGCCCTGGCCCGGCTGTCGGTGCGCTCGGCGTCCGTTCACACCGAGGCCCAGGCAGCGGGCGACGTGGGCGTGTCGATCTGGATCGTCGCGGGGGAGCCGCCCGACCCCGCCGTGCTGCGCGAACGGCTGGACGCCGCGCTGTCCGGCCGCGACCGGGTGACACCGCGGGTGGCCAGGATGGACGACGCGCACGCCGCGCGGTCGGCGCACGGCCCGGCCGACGTGCGGGTCGAGCCCGGCGCGTCGGCCGCCGCCACGGTGCTGGAAGTACGTGCACATGACCGGCCGGGGTTGTTCCACCAGATCTGCGCGGCGGTGGCCGCGACCGGATGCTCGGTCCGGTCGGCACACGTGAGCACCTGGGCGGACAACGCGGTGGACGTCTTCTACCTGACCCGGCCCCTGGGCGGGCCGCTGGAGGAGTCCGTGGCGGCGGGGGTGGCCGAGTCGGTGCGTACGGCCCTGGACCCCGGCCCGGATGACAGCGGCAACAACCGGTGACACAGTGGGGGCGACCTACCGAAACCGGGTGAGATCGACGCCAAACCTCCGGCGCCGCCGACCGCGGGCGCCCGGACGGCTACCCTGGCCAGGACCCCACCACGTCTAACGAGGACCAGACTGCCACCGTGTTCGCCACCCTTCAGGATCGCCTCGAGGCGACGTTCAAGCGGCTCCGCGGCAAGGGCCGGCTCACCGACGACGACATCGACACCAGTGCGCGGGAGATCCGGATCGCGCTGCTGGAGGCCGACGTCGCGCTGCCGGTCGTGCGTGCCTTCATCGCGCAGCTCAAGGAGCGGGCGCGGGGAGCCGCGGTCCACCAGGCCCTCAACCCGGCCGAGCAGGTCATCAAGATCGTCAACGAGGAGCTCATCGAGATCCTCGGCGGCGACACCCGCCGGCTGCGGTACGCCAAGACCCCGCCGACCGTCATCATGCTGGCCGGTCTGCAGGGTGCTGGTAAGACCACGCTCGCGGGCAAGCTCGGCCTCTGGCTGAAGGGCCAGGGCCACACCCCGCTGCTGGTCGCCGCCGACCTGCAGCGCCCCAACGCCGTCGAGCAGTTGCAGGTCGTCGGCCAGCGCGCCGGGGTCGAGGTCTTCGCACCCGAGCCCGGCAGCGGCGTGGGCGACCCGGTCGACGTCGCGCGGCGCAGCATCGAGCACGCCCGCTCCAAGCTCTACGACGTGGTGATCGTCGACACCGCGGGCCGGCTCGGCATCGACGCCGAGATGATGCAGCAGGCCGCCGACATCCGGGACGCGGTCTCGCCCGACGAGATCCTGTTCGTCGTCGACGCGCTGATCGGCCAGGACGCCGTCACCACCGCCGAGGCGTTCCGCGACGGCGTGGGCTTCGACGGCGTGGTGTTGTCCAAGCTCGACGGCGACGCGCGCGGTGGCGCCGCGCTGTCGGTGCGGCACGTGACCGGCCGGCCGGTGATGTTCGCCTCCAACGGCGAGAAGTTGGACGATTTCGACGTCTTCCACCCCGACCGGATGGCCTCCCGCATCCTCGGGATGGGTGACGTCCTCACCCTCATCGAGACCGCCGAGAAGGCCTTCGACGAGGAGCAGGCCGCCCGGGTGGCGGACAAGCTCAAGACCGAGCGCGGCTTCACCCTCGAGGACTTCCTCGCCCAGATGCAGGCCGTCCGCAAGATGGGGTCGCTGTCGAAGATCCTCGGCATGCTCCCCGGCCTCGGCGACGTCCGTAACCAGGTCGAGCAGATCGACGACCGGGAGCTGGACCGGATCGAGGCGATCATCCGTTCGATGACGCCGGCCGAGCGGGACGACCCCAAGCTGATCAACGGCTCGCGCCGGCTGCGCATCTCCAAGGGTTCGGGCACCACGGTCTCCGACGTCAACCTGCTGGTGGAGCGGTTCCTCGAGGCCCGCAAGATGATGAGTCAGCTCAGCCAGGGCAAGGGCATGCCCAACATCCCGGGGATGCCCAACATCCCGGGCATGGGCGGCGGCATGGGCGGCGGCAACCGCAAGGGCAAGAAGGGCAAGAAGGGCAAGGCCAACCAGCGCGCCGGCGGGCGCTCGGGCAACCCGGCCAAGCGGGCGCGGCAGGCCGCCGCCGACGCGGTGGCCGCCCGCGACCAGGGCGAGGAGCAGGGCGGCGTTCCGGCCGCGTTCGGCGGCAACGGCCTGCCCGACCTGAACTCCCCGACCGAGGTCCCGGAGGGCTTCGAGCTGCCGAAGGAGCTGCGCGACCTGTTGCCGAAAGACGGCAAGTGAGCGGCACGAGGTCTGAGGGAGCGTTGCGGGTTCGCGGTGTCGTCCTGCCCGAGGGCGAGCACCGCGACCTGTACGTCGTCGGCGGCCGGATCAGCTACACGCCGGTGCCGGACGCCGACCTCATCGGCGAGGGATACGTCGTACCCGGGCTGGTCGACGCCCACTGCCACGTCGGCCTGGACGCCGACGGTGCCGTGCCGCCCCCGGTGCAGGAACAGCAGGCGGTCGCCGACCGCGACGCCGGCACGCTGCTGATCCGGGACGCGGGCAGCGCCGCCGACACCCGCTGGATCGACGACCGCGACGACCTGCCCCGCATCATCCGGGCCGGCCGGCACATCGCCCGCACCAAGCGCTACATCCGCAACTACGGCGCCGAGGTCGAGCCGCTCGAACTCGTCGGCACCGTGGCCGAGCAGGCCACCCGCGGTGACGGCTGGGTCAAGCTCGTCGGCGACTGGATCGACCGGGGTGTGGGCGACCTCGCGCCCTGCTGGCCCGGCGACGCGCTGGCCGCCGGCATCGCGAAGGCCCACGAGCTCGGCGCCCGGGTGACCGCGCACGTCTTCGGCGAGGACGCGCTGCCCGACCTGCTCGCCGCCGGGATCGACTGCCTCGAACACGGCACCGGGCTGACCGAGGGTCTGATCGCAGAAATGGCCCGCCGCCAGGTGGCGCTGGTGCCGACCCGACGGCAGATCGACAACTTCCCGGAGTACGCCGCCCAGGGCGAGGCGAAGTTCCCGGCGTACGCCCGGCACATGCGCGACCTGCACGCCCGGGTCGACGACACGCTGCGAGCCGCCTACGAGGCCGGGGTGCCGATCTACGCCGGCACCGACGCGGGTGGCGTACTCCCGCACGGTCTGGTGGCGACCGAGATCCGGATGCTCGCCGAGTGCGCCGGGATGTCGCCCGCCGACGCGCTGGCGGCCGGTTCGTGGCGGGCCCGGGAGTGGCTCGGCCGGCCGGCGCGGCTGGAGGAGGGCGCACCGGCCGACTTCGTGGTGTACGCCGGCGACCCGGTGGCCGACCTCCGCACGCTGGCCGATCCCGTCCGGGTGGTGCTGCGCGGCCGGGTCGTGGCGTAGAGCCCGAGCGCCTGCAGCCGGGGCGGGAAACGTCCGGTTCGCCCCCGTTCGCGCGTACCGTCTCGTCGTCGTTCGGCCGGCGTCCACCCGTGTGGACCACGTACTCCGCCCCGTCTGGCACAATGGTCGGCCGAGTCCGTCTGTCGCGTAGCCCTCTCACCTCCGCGGCCGGCCGGCTCCCTTCGAGAGGTCGGTTCCGCACCCCACGCGGTGCCGCCCGCTCACCCTTTCGACCACACAGGGAGACTCCACACTCGTGGCCGTCAAGATCAGGCTGAAGCGCATGGGCAAGATCCGTGCGCCCTACTACCGCATCGTCGTGGCCGACTCGCGCGTCAAGCGCGACGGAAAGACGATCGAGCAGATCGGCAAGTACCACCCCAAGAGCGACCCCAGCTTCATCGAGGTCGACTCCGAGCGTGCACAGCACTGGTTGTCCGTGGGGGCGCAGCCGTCCGAGCCGGTCCTCGCGATCCTGAAGCGCACCGGTGACTGGCAGAAGTTCAAGGGCGAGCCCGCCCCCGAGCCGCTGAAGACGCCGGCGCCCAAGGCCGACAAGCGCGCGCTGTTCGACGACGCGTTGCGCGACGCGCACTCCGAGCCGCAGGGCGAGGCCGTCAGCAAGAAGTCCGCGGCTCGCAAGCCCAAGGCCGAGGACAAGCCCGCCGACCAGGCCGAGACCACCGGCGAGTCCGCCGGCACCGAGGCCGCGCAGGGCGAGAGCGAGGCCTGATCCATGCTGGTCGAGGCGCTGGAGCACGTCGTCCGCGGCATCGTCGCCCACCCCGATGACGTCCGGGTGAGCACGCGGGAGCTTCGGCGCGGTCGCACGTTCGAGGTCCGCGTCCATCCGGAGGACTTCGGCCGGGTGATCGGACGTCGCGGCCGCACCGCGCAGGCCATCCGTACGGTGGTCGGCGCTCTCGACAAGGGCCGCAGCCCGCGCATCGACTTCGTAGAGGTCGGCGCCGCGCGCGGTGGCCGCGGCCGCTGACCAGACAGCAGGGCCTGGGGCCGGCAGCGTCCCGTTCGGTTCGGCCGAACGCGGCGCCGCCGGCCCTTCGCACGTCCTGACTCGCTCGTTCCGACTCGTCGTCCTGTCCCCGGAGGCTGTCCTGATGGAGTTGCTCGTCGGCCGGATCGGCCGTGCCCACGGGCTCCGTGGCGAGGTCGCGGTGCAGGTCCGCACCGACGCGCCCGAGGAGCGGTTCGTGCCGGGCGCGTCGTTCACCACCGACAAGGGTGAGCTGCGGATCGCCGCGGTGCGCTGGAGCAGCGGCCGGCTGCTGGTGTGCTTCGACGGCGTACGCGACCGGACCGCCGCCGAAGGGCTGCGCGGGACCGACCTGGTGGCCGTGGTCTCCGACGACGAGCGCCCTGACGACCCCGACGAGTTCTACGACCACCAGTTGGTCGGGCTCGCCGCCCTGACCGTCGCCGGGGAGATTGTGGGGGAGGTGACCGAGGTCGTGCACCTGCCGATGCAGGACCTGCTCGCCGTCCGCACGCCGGACGCGGGCGAGGTGCTCGTGCCGTTCGTCGCCGCGATCGTTCCGGAGGTCGACCTCGAGAACCGGCGGATACTGATCGACCCGCCGCCGGGGCTCCTCGGTGAGCTCGAGGACGACGACGTGTCCGACGACGTGTCCGGTGACGTGTCCGGTGAGGTGCCCGCCGACGGGTCCGGCCAGGGGCCGGAGGGTTCCCGGTGAGGCTGGACGTCGTCTCGATCTTCCCCGACTACCTCGCCCCGCTCCGGCTGTCGCTGGTGGGCAAGGCGGTCGACAGCGGCATCCTCGACCTGCGCGTCCACGACCTGCGCGACTGGACCCACGACCGGCACCGCACCGTCGACGACACTCCGTACGGTGGCGGCGCCGGCATGGTGATGAGGCCCGAGCCGTGGGGCGAGGCGCTGGACGCCCTGGCGCCGCCCGACGGCGCCCAGCCGAGGTTCGTCGTACCCACGCCGTCCGGGCGGCCGTTCACCCAGGACCTCGCCGCCGAACTCGCCGCCGAGCCGTGGCTGGTGTTCGGCTGCGGACGGTACGAGGGGATCGACCAGCGGGTGGTGGAGTACGCCGGCGCCCGGATGCGCGTGGACGAGGTGTCTCTCGGCGACTACGTACTCGCGGGCGGGGAGGTGGCGGTCCTGGTGATCGTCGAGGCGGTTGCCCGGCTGCTGCCCGGCGTGCTCGGCAACCCGGAGTCCCTGACCGAGGAGTCCCACGGCACCGGGTCGATGGCGGGGCTCCTGGAGTACCCCGTCTACACCAAGCCGGCGACCTGGCGGGAGCGTGAGGTTCCGCCCGTCCTGCTGTCCGGCCATCACGGCCGGATCGCCCGCTGGCGCCGGGACGAGGCGCTGCGCCGGACGGCGAGGCGCCGGCCCGACCTGCTGCACCGGCTGCCCGCGGAGGAGCTCGACGCCCAGGACCGGAAGGTGATCGCGGAGCAGGCGCCGGCCGGCGACGAGCCGGGCGGGGAGCCGGGCGGGGAGCCGGACCACGGGGCGGAGGGCCGATCCGGCTGAACCCGGCCGAGATCCGCTCAGGTCGGGCGAACCGGCTCCGGCTTTCCGGGTCGCTGTGGGCGTTCCCAGCTCGGTATGCCAGACTTGGCCGCTGGCTGCCCACCTGCGGGTCCAGCCGGCAAGCGTTCCTGCCTCAGGGGGAGCGCCGGGCACTGGCCCGATCGCAACACCCACGTACCAACCATCTACCGATGGTGACCTGTGGCACCACGAGGAGAAGACATGAGTTCGCTCGATGCCGTCGACGCCGCCTCCCTGCGTTCCGACGTTCCCGCGTTCCAGGCCGGCGACACGCTGAAGGTGCACGTCAAGGTCGTCGAAGGTAACCGGACCCGGGTCCAGGTCTTCCAGGGCGTCTGCCTCAAGCGCGCCGGTGCCGGGCTGAAGGAGACCTTCACCGTCCGCAAGGTGAGCTTCGGCGTCGGGGTGGAGCGCACGTTCCCCCTGCACACCCCGATCATCGAGAAGATCGAGGTCGCCACCCGCGGCGACGTGCGCCGCGCGAAGCTCTACTACGTGCGGGGTCTGCGCGGCAAGGCCGCGAAGATCAAGGAGAAGCGCGAGTCCACCGCCGCGCACTGAGCCTGTCGGACTAGGCTCGACGGGTGGATGAACGGGAGATCGCTGCCGGCCGCGAGCCGGCAACCGGGAGGGCGTCGACTGTGGAGTCCAAGGAGTCGGACACGGGTGACGCCCGGCGCAACCGTGGCAAGGAGCGCTCCTTCTGGCGCGAGCTCCCCGTCCTGGTCGTCCTGGCTCTCGGTCTTGCCCTCCTGATCAAGACCTTCCTGGTCCAGGCGTTCTACATCCCGTCGGAGTCGATGGAGAACACCCTCGTCCCCGGCGACCGGGTGCTCGTCAACAAGCTGTCCTACCGCCTGGGCGAGATCCAGCGCGGCGACGTGATCGTGTTCAACGGCGCCGACTCCTGGGAGAGCGAGGTCGACCTCGCTCCGCCCAGCGGTTCGGTGCAGAAGTTGCTGCACAGGGTGGGCGAGCTGTTCGGCTTCTCCACCGTCGGCGAGAAGGACTTCATCAAGCGGGTGATCGGCCTGCCCGGTGACCACGTGGTCTGCTGTGACAAGCAGAACCGCGTGACGGTCAACGGCAAGGCGATCACCGAGGGCGGCTACCTCCACCCGGGCGACCCGCCGTCGGCGATGTCGTTCGACATCCGCGTGCCGGCCGACCGGCTGTGGGTGATGGGCGACCACCGCTCCGCCTCCGCCGACTCCCGTTCCCACCTGGGCGACCCCGGTGGCGGAACCATCCCGGTCGACCACGTGGTCGGCCGCGCGTTCGTGATCGTGTGGCCGCTGAACCGGGTCGACCTGCTCACCCGGCCGGGCGCCTACGGCGACGCCGGCCTGGCCGGCGGGCCAGCCGCGCCGAGGGATTCGACCGTCTCGACCGCGACCGTCGGGTCCCCGCTGACCGACGCCGTGCCCGTCCTCGCCGGGGCGGGTGTCGTGTTCCCGCTCGCCGGACTGCGGCGCGGGGTGCAGCGACGCCGCCGCCGGTCCCGGGCGGGCCGCTGACCGGGAGGTCAGGCCACAATGCCAGCCGTACGCCGAGTGGTGGTCCGGCGAGACTCGGGCCTCTACGCGTACGAACGCGCCCTGGTCCGCGGCGGACTCACCCCCGTGGCCGGCGTCGACGAGGCCGGGCGGGGCGCCTGTGCGGGTCCGCTGGTGTCCGCGGCGGTGATCCTGCCGGAGGGAAGTCGCGGTGAGGTACGCGGGCTCGCCGACTCCAAGCTGCTGACCGCCGCGGCCCGCGAACGCTGCTACGCCGAGATCGTCCGGCGGGCGGTCGCCTGGTCGGTCGTCGTCGTACCCCCGGCCGAGTGCGACCGGCTCGGCATGCACCGGGTCAACATCGAGGCGTTGCGCCGGGCGCTGTTCGCGCTGGACACCCGACCGGCGTACGTCCTCACCGACGGCTTCCCGGTCGACGGGCTCGGCGCCCCCGGTCTCGCGGTGTGGAAGGGCGACCGGGTCATCGCCTGCATCGCCGCCGCCTCGGTGATCGCGAAGGTCACCCGCGACCGGCTGATGTGCGAGCTGTCCGAGCGCTATCCCGCGTACGACTTCGCGACCCACAAGGGCTACTGCACCGCCGACCACCAGGCGGCCCTCGACCGGCACGGACCGTGTCCGGAGCACCGGCTGCGCTACATCAACGTCATGCGCGCCGCGGGCGTCGACCGCACCGGATCGGTTCCGGCCTCCGCGGACGAGCAGGAAGCAGGGGACGAATCGGACGGATCGGCCCCGGCCGGGTCCGTGCCGGGCAGGTCCAGCGTCATGGGCCAGAATGGTTCCGGGACGGCCTCCGTCCCGGACGGCGACCGGCAGACCGACGACCAACCGACCGACTGCGAGGACCTGGTGAGCGTGACCACGGGGAACCGAGCTCGGGGAGGGGAGCGCGCGCGATGAGCGCCGAAGACCTCGAGAAGTACGAAACCGAGATGGAGCTCCAGCTCTACCGCGAATACCGCGACGTCGTCGGAATCTTCAAGTACGTCGTAGAGACCGACCGCCGGTTCTACCTCGCCAACCACGTCGACCTGAAGGTCCGCAGTGAGGGCGGGGAGACCTACTTCGAGGTCACCATGTCCGACGCCTGGGTGTGGGACATGTACCGCCCTGCCCGGTTCGTGAAGAACGTCAAGGTGGTGACGTTCAAGGACGTCAACGTCGAGGAGCTGGCCAAGAGCGACTTCGACGTGCCCAAGGACGACGGCCCCTTCGGCGGCGGCGGCAGCCGGTGACCGATCCGAGCGGTTTCCAGGCCAGGTTCGGATCCAACGACCACTTCGAGGTACGCCAGCAGCTGCGGCTGACCGTCAACCGCTACGAGATCCGCACCGGCGACGAGCTGGTCGCGGTGGCCCAGCAGAAGCGGATGGCGTTCCGGGAGCAGGTGACGCTGTACGCCGACGAGGCGATGCAGACGCCGCTGTTCGGTTTCAAGGCTCGCTCGGTCGTCGACCTCGGCGCCACCTACGACGTGACCGCCGCCGACGGCTCGGTGGTCGGGTCGTTCCGCAAGGACTTCCGCCGGTCGCTGCTGCGCTCGACGTGGCACCTGTCCCAGCCGGGCGTGGGGGAGTGTGTCGGGCGCGAACGCAGCCAGCTGATCGCCGTCCTGCGCCGGATGCAGGACAACTTCCCGTTGCCGTACCACTTCGACTTCGCAGCCGAGGACGGCCGGCCGGTGATGTCGGTCGTACGCCGGTTCGGGTTCCGCGACCACTACGACGTGACCGTGCGCGACCCCGCCCTCGACCGGCGGCTGGCGTGCGCGATGGCGGTCGCCCTGGACGCGCTGCAGGACCGCTGAGCGAGCGAGGGATCCATCCGCCCGGCCGAGAGGGGACCGCTGGAGATGACCGACGTTCGTGAGTCCGCTTCCGACCCGCTGGCACCGGACACGATCGCCGCGCTGCGGCAGGTGTCGACCGCGACGCTGACCACCCAACTGATGTCGCGTGGGCTGCGCAACACGTTCCTCTTCGGCCTGCGGCCGCTGAACCCCGGCGCGGCGCGGATGGTCGGCACGGCGTTCACCCTGCGCTACATCCCGGCGCGGGAGGATCTCGACGTACTCACCGTTTTCAAGGACCCCGAGCACCCGCAGCGCAAGGCGGTGGAGTCGGTCGGGCCCGGTCAGGTGCTGGTGATGGACTGCCGGGGCCAGGGCCGGGCGGCCTCGCTGGGCGGCATTCTCGGCACCCGGCTGCTGCGCCGCGGCGCGGCCGGCGTGGTGACCGACGGCTCGGTCCGCGACTCGCCGACGTTCGCCACGCTGGGGCTGCCGGCGTACGCCGCGGGAGTCTCGGCCACCACCAACCTCGTCCAGCACCACGCCGTCGACCTGCAGGTCCCCATCGGCTGCGCGGAGGTTCCGGTGTATCCGGGCGACGTGCTGGTCGGTGACGGCGAGGGCGTGGTGTGCGTCCCGCGCGAGCTGGCCGCCGAGGTGGCCCGGGACGCGGTCGCGCAGGAGCACCTGGAGGAGTTCGTTCAGGCCGAGATCGAGGCGGGCGCGGCGCTGCCCGGGATCTACCCGCCGAACGAGCAGACCAGGGAGCGTTACCGCGCCTGGGCGAAGGGCAACCCGCCCCGGCCTGAGTGAGGTCCTGTGCCCTGAGGTCCTACGCCACTCAGTGGGCCTCGGGCGCGGCGACCTCGCCCTCGCGGGCGAGGAAGTCGAAGTCGCACCCCTCCTCGGCCTGGGTGATGTGGGAGAGGTACAACGCGCCGTAGCCTCGCCCGTACGCCGGGGTCGGCGGCGTCCACGCGGCTCGGCGTTCGGCCAGCTCGGTGTCGGACACCTCCAGGCTCAGCCGGCGTTCGGCGACGTCGAGGGTCACCAGGTCACCGTCGCGGACCAGGGCGAGCGGCCCGCCGACGTGCGACTCCGGCGAGACGTGCAGAACGCAGGCGCCGTAGCTCGTGCCGCTCATCCTTGCGTCGGAGATCCGCAGCATGTCCCGCACGCCCTGCTTGAGCAGCCGGTCGGGGATCGGCAGCATGCCGTACTCCGGCATTCCCGGACCGCCGTGCGGTCCCGCGCCACGGAGCACCAGCACCGTGTCCGGGGTGATCGGCAGCGACTCGTCGTTGATCCGGCGCTGCAGGTCCTGGTAGCCGTCGAAGACCACCGCCGGCCCGGTGTGCCGGTGGAAGCGCGGGTCGGCCGCCGCGTGCTTGACCACCGCGCCGGCCGGGGCGAGGTTGCCGCGGAGCACGGCCAGGCCGCCCTCGGGCCACACCGGCTTGTCCAACGGGCGGATCACGTCCGCGTCGTACACCTCGGCGCCCTCCAGCACCTCGGCCTGCGTCCGGCCGGTCACGTTGATCCGGTCCAGGTGCAGCAGGTCGCGAAGCTGGGCGAGCAGCGCGCGCAGCCCACCGGCGTAGAAGAAGTCCTCCATGAGGTAGGCGCCGGTGGGGCGGATGTTGGCCAGCACGGGCACCCGCCGGGAGAGCTCGTCGAAGTCGTCCAGCGTCAACTCCACCCTGCTCCGGCCCGCCATCGCGATCAGGTGGATGACGGCGTTGGTGGAGCCGCCGAGTGCGAGCACCGTGGTCACCGCGTCGAGGTAGGCGCGCCGATCGAGGATCGTGGACGGCTTGCGGTCGTTCCACACCATCTCCACCGCGAGCCGGCCACTGGCCGCGGCCATCCGGGCGTGCGCGGAGTCCGCCGCCGGGATCGAGGCCGCGCCCGGCAGCGTCATGCCGAGCGCCTCCGCAGCGGAGGTCATCGTGGACGCCGTACCCATCGTCATGCAGTGCCCGGGGGAGCGCGCGATGCCGTCCTCGAGCTCGCTCCACTCCTGGTCGCCGATCACCCCCGCCCGCTTGTCCGCCCAGTACTTCCACACGTCGCTGCCGCTGCCCAGGACGGTGCCGCGCCAGTTGCCGCGCAGCATCGGCCCGGCCGGGACGAACACCGACGGCACGTCCATGCTCACCGCGCCCATCAGCAGCGCCGGGGTGGTCTTGTCGCAGCCGCCGAGCAGGACCGCGCCGTCGATGGGGTACGACCGCAGCAGTTCCTCGGTCTCCATGGCGAGCAGGTTGCGGTAGAGCATCGTGCTCGGCTTCTGGAACGGCTCCGACAACGAGATCGCGGGCATCTCGACCGGATAGCCGCCCGCCTGCCACACACCGCGTTTGACCTCCTCGGCCCGCTGGCGCAGGTGGGTGTGGCAGGGGTTGATCTCACTCCAGGTGTTGATCACCCCGATCACCGGCTTGCCCAGGTGCTCCTCGGCGCTGATGCCCATCTGGCGGGTGCGGGAACGGTGGCCGAAGGCGCGCAGGCCGGGGTCGCCGTACCACGCGTGGCTGCGCAGGTCCTCGGGGCGAAGGCGGGTCACGGTGTCTCCCTTTCTGCAGGCTTGCTGAGGGGTTGTCGCTGGGGACTACGAGCGGGTGCCCGGTGGGTCGAGCAGGCCGGAGAGCCGCCGGCCCGGCGCGATGACGTCGGGGTCGGTGCGGACGTCCACCACGCAGGGCCGGTCAGAGCGCAGGGCCTCGGTCAGGACGGCCTCCGTATGCGACGGGTCGTCGAGGACGAAGCCCGCAGCACCCAGGCCGCGGGCCCAGGTGGCCAGGTCGAGCCGGCCGATGTCCACGCCGGCGAGCCGCCCGTGCGAGGTCGCCTGGTGCATGGCGATGGTGCCGTACATGCCGTTCTGGAACGCGAGGACGACGATCGGCGCGGCGTACCGCACCGCTGTCTCGATCTCCTGCCCGGTCATCAGGACGCCGCCGTCCCCGACCAGCGCGACGACGGTGTTCAGCGGCCGGTGCAGTTTGGCGGCGACGGCGGCCGGGACGGCGTACCCCATCGCGCCGTTGCAGGGTGCCAGCAGCCGGTGGGTGGTGCGGAACCCCCAGTGCCGGTGGAAGAAGGCGGAGAAGTTGCCGGCGTCGTTGGTGAGGATCACGTCGTCCGGGACGAGCCGCCGCAGCGTGGCGACCACCTCGGCCGGGTGCACGGTGCCGGGCCGGGTGGACTCTCCGGTGGCGCGGGCGTACCTGACCGCGGCGGTGTGGTGGCGTTCCCAGACCGACGCCCATTGGGTGCGCGGGCCGGCCGAGGTCGGCTCGGTAGCGCGCCGGACGAGAGCATTCAGGACGGCGTGCGGGTCGGCTTCCAGGACGGTGGTGAGGCCCGGATGCCGGGGCCTGGGCAGGCCGATGCCCACCAGGACCAGGTGCTGGTGGGGTAGCGGGTAGCGGTGGTCCTGGGAGGTGATCGCGTCCAGGCGGGTGCCGAGGACCATCACCAAGTCGGCGTTCTCCAGCGCCTCGCGTACGTCGTCGGGTACGCCGAGGCCGAGGTGGCCGAGGAAGTGTGGGTGGTCCTCGTCGAAGCAGTCCTGCCGCCGGAACGCCGAGTAGACCCCGAAGCCGGCGACCTCGCCGGCGGCCCGCAGGGTGTCCCGGCCCACCCGGTCGCCGGGACCGCAGATCGCCACCGGCCGGTGAGCCGAGGACAACAGGCCGGCGAGGTGTTCGGCGAACCGGTCAGCCGATGTGGCGGTGGAGTCGCCGGTGTCGCCGTGCCGGTCGTGTCCGGTGGTGAGCCGGACCGCGCCGTCGTACGCCGCGGTCCAGAAGTCCGCGGGCACGGCGAGCGCCACCGGTCCGGGGCATGGGCCGGTCGCCGCCCGGTGGGCCTCGGCCAGCAGGCCGGGGACCTCCTCGGCGGTGCGTGCCTCCCGCGCCCATCCGGTGAGCGGGGCGTACATGGCGGCGAGGTCGACCTCCTGGAACGACTCCCGGCCCAGCGCCCCGGACTCCACCTGGCCGAGGATCGCGACCAGCGGCGTCTGGTCCTGCCGCGCGGTGTGTACGCCGATGGCGAGGTTGGCCGCACCGGGGCCGCGGCTGGCCAGCGCGAGGGCGGGCCGCCCGGTCAGCTTGCCCTCCGCCTCCGCCATGAACGCCGCGCCGGCCTCGTGCCGGGTGGAGACCAGGCGGACACCGGGCTCGGCCTCCCAGGCGTCGAGCAGGGGGAGAAAGGACTCCCCCGGAACGGTGTACGCGGTCCGGACGCCGGCCTCGACCAGCTGGCGAACGGCCGCCCCGGCGACGGTCTGGGCCATCGGCGCCTCCCTCCTGCGCGGAGTCCCGTCATATCAGCCCTCACCCACAACACCCGGGCGGCGACCGGTTTCTGTCCACAGTCGGTACGCCGGCGGTCTTGTCCACAGCCCGCCTCGCCGCCCCGAAACCAGCCCGCCCGCCCGGCCACAGTGGTCGCGGAGGTGAGCACCGATGCGAGTGAAAGACCTGGTCGGGCGCCACGGCGAGGAGCTGGCTGCCCGGCATCTGCAAGACGCAGGGTTCGTCGTCCTGGCCCGCAACTGGCGCTGCGACATCGGCGAGATCGACATCGTCGCGCGGGACGAGCAGACCCTGGTGGTGTGTGAGGTCAAGACGAGGTCCGGCGTGATGTTCGGGACCCCGCTGGAGGCGGTGACGGCGGACAAGGCCGCGCGGCTGCGCCGGCTCGCCGCGCGTTTCCTCGCCGACCACGACCTTCGGCCGCGGTCGGTCCGGATCGACGTGGTCGGCGTGCTGCGCCGCGGATCCGCTCCCGCCCACATCGAGCACGTACGGGGGATCGACGGATGACGCTCGCCCGAGCACGATCGGTGTCCCTGTCCGGGGTCGAGGGACACGTCGTCGACGTGGAGGCCCACATCGGCAACGGCCTGCCCGGGTTCAGCCTGGTGGGCCTGCCCGACGCCGCCCTGGCCGAGGCGCGTTCGCGGGTGCGGGCCGCCGTCGCCAACTCCGGGCAGGGCTGGCCGCAGCGCAAGCTGACGGTGGCCCTGTCACCGGCGACGTTGCCCAAGGCCGGCGCCCATTTCGACCTGGCCATCGCGATGGCGGTGCTGGGGGCGACCCAGGCGGTTCCGCAGGACCGGCTCGACGACGTGGTGCTGCTCGGTGAGCTCGGACTCGACGGCCGCCTCAAGCCCATCCGGGGCACGTTGCCGTCCGTGCTGGCCGCGGCCACGGTGGGCCGGACGAGGTTCGTCGTACCCGAGCCCAACGTCGGTGAGGCCAGGTTGGTGGCCGGGGTGGAGGTCTTCGGTGTGCGGTCGCTGCGGCAGACGCTGGCTCTGCTGTGCGGGGAGGAGTTGCCCGACGAGCCGCCCTATCTCGCCGAGGACGATCCCGCGGCCGCCGAGAACAGCGTGCTGCCGCGTTCGGACCGGCTGGCCGGTCTCGACCTCGGCGAGGTGCTCGGGCAGGCCGGCGCCCGGAGGGCGGTCGAGGTGGCCGCCGCGGGTGGACATCACCTCGCGATGTCCGGGCCGCCCGGCGCGGGCAAGACGATGCTGGCCGAGCGGATGCCCGGGTTGCTCCCCGACCTCGACCAGCGTGAGGCGCTGGAGGTGACCGCCATCCACTCCGTGGCCGGGCTGTTGCCCTCGAGCGCTCCGCTGGTGGTGCGCCCGCCGTTCTGCGATCCCCACCACTCCGCCTCCCTGCCGGCGATCGTCGGTGGAGGTGCCCGGATGGCCAGGCCCGGCGCGGTGTCGCTGGCACATCGGGGCATTTTGTTTCTGGACGAAGCTCCCGAATTCCGGCCCACGGTTCTGGACGCGCTGCGCCAGCCGCTCGAGCACGGCGAGGTGGTCATCGCCAGGGCTGCCGGGACGGCAAGGTTCCCGGCCCGCTTCCAGCTGGTGATCGCGTCCAACCCGTGCCCGTGCGGACGCGCCTACGGCAAGGGCCTCTACTGCACCTGCACTCCCCAGGCGAGGAGCCGTTACCAGCATCGGCTGTCCGGTCCGATCAAGGACCGGATCGACATCATGCAGCTCGTCGAGCCGGTCGCCCGGGCCGAGATGGTCGCCGACCAGAGCCTGGTCGAGCCCAGCACCGTCGTCGCGGAGCGGGTACGAACGGCTCGACAACGCCAGGCCCACCGCTTCGTGCACGATCCGTGGTCGCTGAACGCCCACGTGCCCGGCTACGAGCTGCGGCGGCACTGGCCGCCCGAGCCGGACGCGTTGCCCGCCGTGGAGAGTCAGCTCAGCTCCGGGTGGATCACCGCCCGGGGTGCCGACCGGGTGCTCCGGTTGGCCTGGACACTGGCGGACCTGGCCGGACGTGACCGCCCCGGACGGCAGGACGTGTTCGCGGCGCTGACCCTGCGGCTGGGCAGGGAGCCCTTCCGCCGGGACACCGGACGGCGCGGCGCGGCATCCCCTGCCGCACCGGTGCCGTCCGTGGAGGCGGGGGAACCCACGACGAAACGATGGAGCCGGTGACGTGACCCACCCAGCTGGCGACGCGTCCGGCCAACTCGGCCTGGACGGCGTAGGTGAACCCGGCTCCGCGGGGCCCTCTGGCTCTTCAGGCTTCCCGTGCCCTCCGGGCTCTCCGGATTCGCCGGGTTCTCCCGGAGCGGGCGCTGTCGACTACTCCACACAGGAAGGCGGAGGCGAGGTCTCCCTGGCCGAACGCCGGGCCCGGGCCGCTCTGACCCGCCTCGGTGAACCCGGTGACCTGGCCCTCGCTCGTTTCGTCGCCGAGCACGGACCCGAGGCCGCCTACGACGCCATCCGCACGAGCCGATTCCCGGGCCGCAGGCTCGGCGACTACCAGTCCCGGCTGGCGTCCGTCGACCCCGACCGCGACCTGGAGACCGCCGCCGCCGTCGGCGCCCGGCTGGTGTGTCCTGGCGACGCCGAGTGGCCGCCGTCGCTGGACGTGCTCGACGTGGCCGGCACCATCGACGGACGCGGTGGTCCGCCGCTGGCGCTGTGGGTGCGCGGCCGCGCGGACCTGCGGGTCGTGACCGATCGGTCCTGTGCGTTCGTGGGAGCCCGGGCGGCCACCGAATACGGCCTCTACGTCGCGGCCGAACTCGCCTCCGGCGCGGCCGACCACGCCGTGACGATCGTGTCCGGCGGCGCGTTCGGGATCGACGCGGCCGCGCACCGCGGTGCGCTCGCCGCAGGCGGCTGCACGGTCGCCGTACTCGCCTCCGGCGTCGATGTTCCTTATCCCCGCGCGCACGAACAGCTCCTGGGCTGGATCGCCGACGCCGGACTGGTGGTCAGCGAGGTGCCACCCGGATCGACACCGCGCCGGCCGCGGTTCCTCATCCGCAACCGCCTGATCGCGGCGATGACCCTCGGCACCGTCGTGGTGGAGGCGGCACTGCGCAGTGGGGCGCTCAACACCGCGAGCTGGGCCGACCGTTGTCATCGGGAGGTGATGGGCGTGCCGGGGCCGGTGACTTCCGTGGCCTCGGCAGGAGTGCACCGGCTGGTCCGCGAGGGCGGTGCCGTCCTGGTGACCGACGCCGAGGAGGTGGTGGAGCAGATCGGCCGACTGGGTGTCGACCTGGCGCCACCGAAGACCGGGGTCAGCCGGTCACGGGACGGTCTGGACGCACGGGCGCGCCAGGTCCTGGAGGCGGTGCCGGTCCTGCGGGCGGGGGGAGTGGCGTCCATCGCCCAATCAGCCGGGGTGGCAGCCGACGAAGTCCTCGCCGCACTCGGGGAGCTGTTCCTGCTCGGGTTCGTCGAACGCCAGGGCACCGGCTGGCGGCTGTCGTCCCGGGAGCGCGACACCCGCCGGCACCAGTCGAGCGGACCATGACGCCGCGCCTGCCCGGCCGGTCGCTCACCCGTGAAGCCGTCGAATGCGGCATGGTCGTAGTCGTGAACGCCGAACGCACCTCCGGTGGGCCCGCCCCCCGGTGGGCCGAGCCCACCCTCGCTGCCTTCGCCCGCCACCTCCGGGCCGAGCGTGACCTGTCCGAGCACTCGGTTCGTGCCTACCTGGGGGACATCCGGAGTCTGCTCGACCACGTGCAGTCGGTCCGGGACGACCCGGAAGACGTGGACGGCATGGACGGCATGGACGGCATGGACGGCATGGACGGCATGGACGGCATGGACGGCATGGACGGCATGGACGGCCCGCTCGGCCTGGTCGACATCCACCTGCTGCGCGACTGGCTGGCCGGGATCCAGGCCGGCGGACGAGCTCGAACCACCCTCGCCCGCCGCGCGGCAGCGGCCCGGACCTTCACCGCCTGGGCACACCGCACCGGACTGCTGGCCGAGGATCCCGGGCTGCTTCTTGGCTCGCCCAAACCACACCGCACGCTGCCCGGCGTGCTGCGCCAGGAAGAGGCCGGCCAACTGCTGCGGGTCGCCGCCGTCGCCAGTGACGACGGGTCGCCGGTCGGCTGCCGTGACCGCGCCGTCCTCGAAGTTCTCTACGCGACGGGCGTCCGGGTGGGTGAGCTCGTCGCCCTGGACGTGGACGACGTAGACCAGGGACGCCGGCTGGTGCGAGTGCTCGGCAAGGGGCGGAAGGAGCGGTCGGTGCCGTTCGGCGTCCCGGCGGCCGAGGCGCTGAGCGACTACCTGCGGACCGCCCGCGGAAAGCTGTGCAGCGACAGGAGCGGGCCCGCGTTGTTCCTCGGGGCGCGTGGTGGCCGGCTCGACCAGCGGGCGGTCCGCAGACTGGTGCACGCCCGGCTCGGTGACGTTCCCGACGCGCCCGACCTCGCGCCCCACGGCCTGCGCCACTCCGTCGCGACCCACCTGCTCGAGGGTGGCGCCGACCTGCGCAGCGTGCAGGAACTCCTCGGGCACGCCTCGATGGCGACCACGCAGATCTACACCCACGTCTCCGCGGATCGGCTGCGTAAGGTCTACCAACAAGCACATCCACGCGCGTAGGTGTTCTGTCCACCGGGGTCCAGCCCCCGGCGACTCGGGTGTGCCGGAGGCAACTGAGCGTGGGACGTACGTCCGCCCTGGTGAGCGTGGCACAATCGCCCGTCGTGACCTGGGACGTGACGGCGATGACCGGTGAGGCGCCGACGGCGAAGTCAGATCCGGCAGGCTCGCCCGACTGGGGAGACACCCGGGCGGCATGGGACCTCGATCCCGAGGTCGCGCACCTCAACCACGGGTCCTTCGGCGCCGTCCCGCGGACGGTTCGAGCCGCCCAGGCCCGGTGGCGCGACCTGTCCGACGCGAACCCGATGAACTACTACCGCGAGATCCGCATCCCTGCCGTCCAGGCCGCTCGGGTGCGCGCCGCGGCCTTCCTCGGTGCCGCGCCGGACTCCCTGGGGCTGGTCGGCAACGCGACCGCGGGTGTGAGCACGGTGCTCGCGTCGTTCCCGCTCGGACCGGACGACGAGGTGATCCTGACCGACCACAGCTACGGAGCGGTGACCCTCGCCGCTCACCGCTGGGCACGTTCGGCGGGCGCACGCGTCGTGACGGCCCCGGTGGATCTGCTCGCCTCCGACGAGGAGGTGACCAGCGCCGTCCTCGCCGCGTTCACCAGCCGGACGCGCCTGCTGATCATCGACCACATCACGTCCCAGACAGCGCGGCTGTTCCCGGTCGCGGCTCTCGCCGCCGCCGCGACGGAACGAGGCGTCGCGACCCTGGTCGACGGCGCGCACGTACCGGGGATGCTGCCGGTCCAGGTCGAGCGGCTCGGAGCCGACTTCTGGGTGGGCAACTTCCACAAGTGGGCATTCGCCCCGCGCGGGGTGGCCGGCCTGTGGATCGCCCAGCCGTGGCGCGACCGGATCCGTCCGCTGGTCGCGTCCTGGAGCGAGGAACACGAGTTCCCGGCCGCGTTCGACCAGCAGGGGACCGCGGACGACTCTGCCTGGCTGGCCGTTCCCGACGCCCTCGACTTCTTCACCGCCTGGCAGCCGCAGCGGCTGCGCGACCACAACAACGCGCTCGCGGCGTACGGACAGCAGGTGGTGGGCGCCGCCCTCGGCGTCGCACCGGAAGCCGGCGGAGGTGCGCCCGAGTTGTCCATGCGGATCATTCCGTTGCCGGCGGGAGTGGCCACCGACCAGGAAGGCGCGCACGCACTGTCCGGCCGCATCGCGAAGGACCTGCGCATCGAGGTGGCGGTCACCTGCTGGCGTGAACGCGGCTTCGTGCGGGTCTCGGCCCAGGCGTACAACGCGGCCGAGGAGTACGAACGCCTCGCGACCGGCCTCGCCCACCTCCTGGGCTGAGCACCGCCGGACCCTGCCTGGTCAGGCGGCTCGCCCGGACCGGCGGCGCATCGAGGCGAGGTCCACGACCGGTGCCGGCCGTCGTCTCCGGGACGGTGCCGGCCCGAGCGCGGAGCCGAACGCCGGGGCGGGCGGCGCAGAGGGCGGCCGGGGCGGCAGCGGTGGCCGGACCATCGGGGCGCCGCTGCGACGGACCAGCAGACCCGCCGCGACCGCACCGGCGAGGGCACCTGCCGCGGGAGCCATGACAGTGGTGAGCAGCGTCGGCATCCCGGTCCTCGAGGCGCCGAGCCGGCGGTCCTGGCCGGCCGTGTCATCGGCACGCGGGGACGGTGTCGCGAGCGAGGACAGCGCCATCGGTATCGCTGCTGGAGAGAACTCGGCCCCTCGGACGTACTTCGGCCGCGTGGCCCCGGTCCCCGGGGCTGACTCGCCCCTTCGGGCGGGCTCGTCCGGTGGGGAGGGCACGCTCGGCGAGTTCGCCGCCGGCCGGATGGCGGAAGGTGGCGGAAGGGTGAACGGGGTCCAGCGCACGTTCGTCAGCAACGATGCTGCCGCCGGACCCGACGAGCTCGACGAAGCCGAGGGGCCCGACGGGCCGGCTACCAGCGTGGCCGTCGTGGTCGGTGCTGCCGACGCAGGGCCTAGATCTCGGCGGTCCCCGCGACCGGCTCGGTGTGGCCGCAGGGCCGGCGCCACCGCCTCGGTGGACCGGTGCCCGTCGAGGGGGAGCAGGCGCGGCGGGCCGGTACCGAGCAGCGACAGCGGGTCGAGGTAGTCGTCGCCGCGAAGTAGCCCCCAGTGCAGGCACGTTCGCGGCGCACAGTGACCGCCGGCCGTACGCAGCAGGCCCACCTCGGTGCCCGCGTCGACGTGGGCACCGACCGAGACCTCCGGGGTCACCGGTTGGTAGGTCGTACGGAGGTCTCCGTGCCGGACCGTGACCATTCCGCGCCCGGCGAGGAGACCGGCGTAGGTGACCACGCCCGCACCGGCGGCGCGGACCGGCTGACCGTCAGAGCCCAGCAGATCGACACCGCGGTGCCCCCGGCCCCACGGTGCGTCGGGCGGATCGAAGCGACGGACGATCTCCGGGCGCGGTGACAGCGGCCACACCCAGCGTGACGGGGCCGCGGCCGAGGCCGCCGCAGACGCATGAGTGGAAGACGTCGCGAACGCCACCGCGGACGCGGCTGCCGCGTCCGCCAGAAGCACCACGAGCGCCAGGCCGGCCGTGATCAACAGGGCGGTGCGGCGTGGGACCGCCGGACGTGCGGAAAAGAGGTGGGAGGGAGTCATGGGCTGATCGTTTCGGGCGGCGGGAGGCCCTGCCCGAAGGAACGCAGCCACTGTGGACGGGGCCGCCGGTCGGGAGGCTGTGGACGAAATCGGCCGCCCGGACGCGGCGCCGGGACCAACTCCGGCGATCGAGTACACTTCACCGGGCAATCCGTCTACCCGCCGTCTCGGAGTACGCCACCGCGTAGCCCGGGCCGGTGCTGGGCCTGCCGGTCCGAACGGGTTGCACGGCACAGCAAGCACGACGAAGCACCACAATTCGATATCAGCGACATCACCGATATCAGACCAACACATTACGCACGCCCGCTCTCCAAGTCGTTCCGACGACGCGGGCACACCTCTCGGTCCCTGCGGGCATGAAGCCAGGCGGGGCTTGGGTGTGCGCGGGCGTCAGGGGCACGACCAACCGGGTCGAGGCCACCGAACCGAGAGCGCGCTCCCACGGAGCGCAGAGGAGGACATACGGCCATGGCCGTCGTCACGATGAGGCAGCTGCTCGAGAGCGGCGTTCACTTCGGACACCAGACCCGGCGCTGGAACCCGAAGATGAAGCGCTACATCTTCACCGAGCGCAACGGCATCTACATCATCGACCTGCAGCAGTCGCTGTCGTACATCGATCGTGCGTACCAGTACGTCAAGGACACCGTGGAGCACGGCGGCTCGATCCTTTTCGTGGGTACGAAGAAGCAGGCCCAGGAGGCCATCGCCGAGCAGGCGACCCGGGTCGGGATGCCCTATGTCAACCAGCGCTGGCTGGGCGGCATGCTCACCAACTTCCAGACCGTCTACAAGCGGCTGCAGCGCCTCAAGGAGCTCGAGGAGCTCGACTTCGACGACGTGGCCGGCTCGGGCATGACCAAGAAGGAGCTCCTGCAGCTTCGCCGCGAGCGGGACAAACTCGACCGCACCCTCGGCGGTATCCGCCGGATGCAGCGGCTGCCCAGCGCGGTGTGGATCGTCGACACCAAGAAGGAGCACCTCGCCGTCGACGAGGCCAAGAAGCTCGGCATCCCGGTCATCGCGATCCTGGACACCAACTGCGACCCCGACGAAGTCGACTTCCCGATCCCGGGCAACGACGACGCGATCCGTTCGGTCTCGCTGCTCACCCGGATCATCTCCGACGCGGTCGCCGACGGGCTGATGGCCCGTGCCGGTGGTGGCGAGGAGACGCAGGTCGGCGCCGAGCTCGGTGCCGAGGAGCCGCTGCCGGAGTGGGAGCGGGAGCTCTTGGCGCGCTCGGAGGCCGAGGCCGCCGCAGGTGGCGAGGGTGAGAAGGCCGTGAACGGCGGGCAGGCTGCCGCGAGCACCGAGTCGGCGACCCCCGAGGCTGCGACCCCCGAGGCTGCGAGCACCGAGGCCGCCAGCACCGAGCAGGCCGCTCCGGCGCAGGCCACGGCCACCGCCGACGCTCCGGCCGGCGAGTCCGACGGCAACGCCTGAGCTCGGCAGCGCAAGCCGCCCGAGTTCGAGGCATCCACTGACGCCCACTGAGCAAGAGAGCGATCCACTTCAGATGAGCACCATCACAGCAGCCGACGTGAAGCGGCTCCGGGAAGCCACCGGGGCCGGGATGATGGACTGCAAGAACGCCCTTCAGGAAGCCGACGGCGACTTCGAGCGCGCCGTCGAGGTTCTGCGGGTCAAGGGCGCGGCCAAGGCCGCCAAGCGCGGAGCCGAGCGCACCGCCGCCAACGGCATCGTCGTCGCCAAGGACGGCGCCCTGGTCGAGCTCAACTGCGAGACCGACTTCGTGGCCAAGAACGAACAGTTCCAGGCGCTGGGCGCCGAGCTCGCCGCTGCCGCTGCCGGCTCGAAGGCCGACTCCGCTCCGGCGCTGGCCGCGGCGACGCTTCCCGACGGCAAGACCGCCAACGAGGCGGTCGACGCCCTCGCCGCGGTGATCGGTGAGAAGCTCGCGATCGGCCGCGTTGCGGTCTTCGACGGGCCGACCGCCGTCTACCTCCACCGGCGCGCCACCGACCTGCCGCCGCAGGTCGGCGTTCTCCTCGAGTACGAAGGTGCCGACGAGGAGGCCGCGAAGAGCGCGGCGATGCAGGTTGCCGCGATGCGCCCGCAGTACGCCATCCGCGACGACGTACCCGCAGAGGTCGTCGAGAGCGAGCGGCGGATCGCCGAGGAGACCGCCCGCTCCGAGGGCAAGCCCGAGCAGGCGCTCCCGCGCATCGTCGAGGGCCGGGTCAACGGCTTCTTCAAGGACGCGGTTCTGGTGGAGCAGCCCTCCGTCCACGACCAGCACAAGACGGTCGGCCAGCTCCTCAGCGACGCCGGGGTCACCGTGAAGCGCTTCGTGCGCTTCGAGGTCGGCCAGTCCTGAGCCGTCCAGTCGCACCGGCGGGGTGCGCGCCCCGTACCCCGCCGGTGCGACTGACCTCAACCCTCACTGGAGGCGGGATCGTGAAGGCCGTACCGAAGGAAACCTGCCGATGACGGCCGCAGCCATCCCGCCCTCCGCCCCCCAGGAGCGCCCCTTCGACCGCGTACTCCTGAAGTTGTCCGGCGAGGTCTTCGGTGGCGGGCGGCTCGGAGTCGACCCGAACGTCGTGGCGAGCATCGCCAAGCAGCTCGCCGACGTCGTGCGCAGCGGCGTCCAGGTCGCGGTCGTGGTGGGCGGCGGCAACTTCTTCCGCGGCGCCGAGCTTCAGCAGGGCGGCATGGACCGGGTCCGCGCCGACTACATGGGCATGCTGGGCACGGTGATGAACTGCCTCGCGCTCCAGGACTTCCTGGAGAAGGAGCACGTCGACACCCGCGTGCAGACGGCGATCACCATGGGACAGATCGCCGAGCCCTACATCCCGAGGCGGGCGATCCGCCACATGGAGAAGGGCCGGGTCGTCATCTTCGGCGCCGGATCCGGGATGCCGTACTTCTCCACCGACACGGTGGCCGCGCAACGCGCACTCGAGGTCGGTGCCGAGGTGCTGATGAAAGCCACCTCCGTCGACGGGGTCTACGACGCCGACCCCAAGCAGGTGCCCGAAGCGACGAAATTCGAGCAGATCAGCTTCGGCGAGTGCCTGCGCAGGCGGCTGCGGGTCGCGGACGCGACCGCGTTCAGCCTGTGTATGGAGCACCGCTTGCCGATCATCGTCTTCAACCTGCTCGAGGACGGCAACATCGCTCGGGTCGTCCGGGGTGAGAGGATCGGAACACTCGTCTCGGCCGACTCCTGACGGAGCAGTTCGGGTCGCAGTGAGCGAAGTGGTCGGCCTCGCGGCGCGTGCGCGGTTCCGGCCACGAAGCGAACGACGTGCCGAACGCGCCACCCGCAGAAAGCACTCGTGAAGGCCAAACCCCAGCCGGAGCGCCCCCGGGGCCGCAGGCCGGGCAACCGAGGACGAAGGAGACCGCGACCGTGACCATCGACCAGACTCTCCGCGACGCGGAACAGAAGATGGGCAAGGCCGTTGACTTTGCCAAAGACGAGTTCGCCGCGATTCGGACCGGCCGTGCGCATCCGGCCATGTTCGCGAAGATCCAGGCGGAGTACTACGGCACGCCCACGCCGATCCAGCAGCTTGCCTCCTTCCAGATTCCGGAGGCCCGGCTTGTTGTGATCTCTCCGTACGACAAGAACTCCATGGCGGCGATCGAGAAGTCGATCCGCGACTCCGACCTCGGCGTCAACCCCGCCAACGACGGCAGTGTGATCCGGATCGCGCTGCCTGAGCTGACCCAGGAGCGCCGCAAGGAGTACGTCAAGCTCGCCAGGCAGAAGGCGGAGGAGGCGCGGGTCTCGGTCCGCGGCGTCCGCCGGCACGCGAAGGAGGCGCTGGACCGCCTGTCCCGCGACGGCGAGGCCGGCGAGGACGACGTGGCTCGCGCGGAGAAGCACCTCGACTCGCTGACGCGCAAGTACGTCGAGCAGGTCGACGGTGTTCTCAAGCACAAGGAAGAAGAGATCCTCGAGGTCTAGTCGTGGCTCCACATCCGCAAGACCTGCGAGGAAGCTGCCGGTGCAGGACATCGTGACCCATCCCTCCTCCGGCGGCGACGCGTCCCACACCGACCCCGGGCCGGACGCCGTTCCGGCGCGTCCGCGGCCCCGTCCGGGCCGCAACCTGGTGGCCGCGATCGGTGTCGGTTTGCTGCTGGGCGTCGTGGTGCTCGCCTCCCTGTTCATCGTCAAGGCCGTGTTCGTCGGCTTCGTGGTGGTCGCCGTCTGCGTCGCCGTCATCGAGCTTTCCCGTGCTCTCCAGCCCGCCGGTGTGCGCCTTCCCTTGGTGCCGCTCCTGGCGGGGGTGGTCGGGATGCTGGTCGGTGCCTACGTCGGGCAGACCCCGGCGCTCGCCGGCGCGTTCGGGCTGACGGCGCTCGCCCTCTGTATGGGCCGGTTGACCGGGGGACGTGACGGCTTCGTTCGCGACGTCACCGCCGGTGTCTTCGTGGCGATGTACGTTCCGTTCCTCGCCGGCTTCGCGATGCTGATGCTCCGGCCCGAGGACGGTCCGCTCCGGGTCGTCGTCTTCGTCGCCGTCACCGTCGCCAGCGACGTCGGCGGCTACACCGCGGGCGTACTCTTCGGCCGCCATCCGCTGGCGCCCTCGATCAGTCCGGCGAAGACCTACGAGGGGCTGGCCGGTTCGGCCGTCTTCTGCCTGGCCATCGGCGTCGCCGGCGTGATGGTCCTGCTGGAGGGATCGTGGTGGGCCGGGCTGATCCTCGGAGCGGCCGCGACGGTCACCGCCACCTTGGGAGACTTGGTGGAGTCCATGCTGAAGCGGGACGTCGGCATCAAGGACATGGGCAGCCTGCTGCCCGGGCACGGCGGGGTGATGGACCGGCTGGATTCGCTGCTGCCGACCGCGTTGGTGAGCTGGCTGGTGCTGAGCCTGCTGGTTCCGGTGGTGAGCTGACCGTGGCCCAGACGATCCATCTGGTACGCCACGGCCGGTCCGCGCCGGAGGAGTCCCGTCCGGCGGAGGAGTGGCCGCTGCATCCCGACGCCGGCGCGGGACTGACGGCCCTGCTCGAGTCGGGGAGGCTTCCGGTGCGGGCGCGGTGGTTCTCCTCGCCGGAGCCGAAGGCACGGGCCACCGCCCGGGCGCTGACGGATACCTCCGTCGGCTTCGTCGACGGGCTGCGGGAGATGACGCGGCCGGCGGGGCCGTGGCTGGACGCGGCGGCGTGGTCGGCCCTGGTCCGGCGTTGCATGACCGAGCCGGACGTCCCGGCGGCGCCGGGGTGGGAGGCAGCCGTCGACACCACCGAGCGTGTGGTGGGCGCCGTCCGGCGGATCGTCGACAGTTGCCCCGACGACGACGTGGTGCTGGTCGGTCACGGGACGGCCTGGACTCTGGTGGTCGCCGCGCTGACGCGGCGCCCGCCCGACCTGCAGGCGTGGGAACGGCTGAGGATGCCGGACCACTGCGTCCTCCGGCTCGACGGCGAGGACGCCGAGATCATCGCGCCTTGGGGAGTCGACGAGCCCGTCCCGACTTCTCCCGGGCCTGGCCCCTACCGGCCGTCCTGAGCGGATCAGGACCGGTCCCCGGCGCGCAAGGGCATGGGAACCGATCGTGACCCGCTGGACAGACGCTAGGCGCCGACGGGTACGAACCCGGTGCCCGGCCGGTAGTTCGGTGACTGGTGGCGGAAGTACGTGTTGTAGACCTCGCAGTACTGCCCGCCCCGACGCATCAGCGACGCGTGGTCGCCTTCCTCGACGATCCCACCGTCACGGAGCACGACGATCCGGTCGGCGTGCTGAATCGTGGACAGCCGGTGGGCGATCACGATCGACGTACGCCCTTCGAGGACGACGTCGAGTCCCTCCTGGATCTGCGCCTCGGTGAGCGGATCGACGCTCGCAGTCGCCTCGTCGAGAATGACGATGGCGGGGTCCTGGATCAGCAGCCGTGCGAGCGCGACCAGTTGGCGTTGCCCCATGGACAGGGCCTGCCCGTGTTCGCCCACCTCGGTGGCCAGGCCGTTCGGCAGCGCGGCCAGCCAGTCGCCGTTGCCGATGTGCCGTGCCGCCTGGAGGACCTCCTCGTCGCTGGCCTCAGGCCGGGGGTAGCGGATGTTGTCGGCCACGGTGCCGCCGAACAGGAACGGCACCTGCGGGACCACACCGAGCTGACGGCGGTAGTCGTGCAGGTCGAGCGATCGGATGTCGCGACCGTCGAGGTAGATGTGGCCGCCCTGGAACTCGTAGAAGCGGGTGATCAGCTTGCCGAGCGTGGACTTGCCCGCCCCGGTGTGCCCGACCAGGGCGATCATCTCCCCGGCCCGGATGTGCAGGGAGAAGTGCTTGAGCACGGGCTGGGTGGGCACGTAGCCGAACGTCACGTCGGTGAACTCGATATCGCCGCTGAGCCGGCCCACCGGACCGGGGTTGGACTGCAGCACCCGCGGGGTGGCGTCGATCAGGGCGAAGACGCGCTCGGCGGCGGCCAGGCCCTGCTGGAACTGCGACCAGAACGACGCGATGCTGGTCAGCGGGAACCAGAACAGCGCCACGGCCTGCAGGAAGAGGTACCAGTCACCGGCCGACACCCTGCCGTCGAGCACGCTGTGGCCACCGACGTGCACGAGCATGACCGTGCCCAGCCCGGCGACCAGGAACAGCAGCGGGAAGATCGCCCCGAAGACCATTCCCTGGCGCAGGGTCACGCGGTAGTTCTGCTCGTTGATCGGCCGGAACTCGTCGTAGATGGTCTGTTCCTGGCGGAAGTTCTTGGCGACCGCGATGCCGCCCATCGTTTCCTGGACGTTGGAGTTGACCCTGGCCAGGGAGCGCTGCGCCTTTCGCGTGGTGTCGCGGGCGATCCGCCGGAACGCGAGCGCGAGCGCGATGACCACCGGGGTGAGCGCGAGGGTGAGCAGCGCGAGGCCGACGTCGCGGGAGAACAGCAGGCCGGTGATGACCCCGACCAGCAGCAGCTGGCTCAGGAGGTTCATCGTCAGGGTGACGACGTTGGCGAAGTCGTCGGTGTCGGAGGTGACCCGGCTGACGATCTTGCCGGAGGGGTTCTCGTCGTAGAAGGACAGGTCGCGCTTGAGGATCGCGGCGAACGCGTCTTCCCGCAGCTGCAGCACCACGTCACCGACGACCCGGGCGCTGAACGCCTGCCGGACGAAGTTGGTGACCCAGGCGAAGACGCCGGAGAGCAGGATGAGCCCGACCAGGACCGCGATGAAGTTGGCGGAGTCGTCCTTGACCACCCGGTCCAGGCCCCAGCTGATCACCAGCGGTAGCACCGCCTGCAGCAGCGAGGTCAGGACGAGCATCGCCGCGACCACCCCCATGGCCGCCAGCTTGGGCCGGAAGTAGCCGAGGATGCGCCCGACGAGATCGCGGTCGGAGTAGGTGCGGTCGTAGTCCTCGGCCGAGAGGCCGTCCATCAAGAAGCCCATTACAGTTCCTCGCCATCGTGGTCCAGACCGGCCGTGCGCCCGGGGACGCCCGCGGGTGCCGGTTGCAGGACTCCGTCCGTGAACGCCTCGTCGCGCCCCCCGAGGCCGTGGAGCTCCACGGCCCCGTCGGTCGTAAGAGACCCGTCGGACTCGACCTCGGCGGGCAGTGCCTCGGGATGGGCCACCTCGTCGTAGTGGGCGAAGATCCGGCGATACAGCCCGCACCGCTGGAGGAGTTCGTCGTGGGTCCCCTGGTCGACGAGGGCGCCGCGCTGGATCAGCAGCACCTTGTCGGCCCAGCGGATCTGGGACAGCCGGTGGGTGATGAGCAGCGTGGTGCGGCCCTGCAGGATCCGCCGGATCGCCTGCTGGATCTCGTCCTCGGTGGCACTGTCGATGGCGCTGGTTGAATCGTCGAGGATGAGGACCGCGGGGTCGGTGAGCAGCGCCCGGGCGATGGCCAGCCGCTGGCGCTGACCGCCGGACAGGGTGACACCGCGCTCGCCGATCACCGTGTCGTAGCCGTCCTCGAGCTCCTCGATGAACGCGTGCGCCTGGGCGTCCTTGGCCGCCCGGATCACCTCGTCGCGGTGCGCGCGCTGGCCGAGGCTGAACGCGATGTTCTCCGCGATCGGCCGGGAGAACAGCACGATGTCCTGCTCGATCGTGGAGATCTGGGACCGCAGCGAGTCGAGGTTCCAGTCGCGCAGGTCCACCCCGTCGATCAGCACCCGGCCCTGGTCGGCGTCGTAGATCCGGTTGACCAGCTTGGTGAGGGTGCTCTTGCCCGAGCCGGTCTCGCCCACGATCGCCACCGTCTGGCCGGGCTCGGCGCGGAAGCTGAGGTCGCGTACGACCGGCTCACCGCCGTAGCCGAAGGAGACATTCTCGAAGACGATCTCGCCTCGCATCGTGCCCTGGTGACCGGCGGTGTTCTGGTCGAGCTCGGTCTCCTCCTGGATCAGGGTGAGGATGCGCCGCGCGCTGACGACCCCGATCTGGACCAGGGAGAACGAGAAGATGGAGATGCCGGTCGGGAACCCGAGCAGACCCATCAGGCCGAGGTAGGCGACCAGATCACCCAGTGAGAGGTCGCCCGCACGGTAGAGAACCAGCCCGTGCAGGAGCGCGCCGCCGGTGGCGACCGCGAGTAGCAGCGTCGGGAGATAGCGCGCCTGGATCATGCCCTGCTTGACGAAGGAGTCGCGGTAGCTGCGGGCGTTGCTCTCGAACCGGCGGCTCTCCTGCTCCTCCTGCGCGGTGACCTTGACCACCTCGATGCCGCGTACGGCCTCGTTCAGGCCGGCGTTGAGATTGCCGAACTGGTCGCGCATCGCGGTGGAGACGGGGTTGAGCCGGCGCATGTAGTGCCGGATCGCGAAGTAGAACGACACCGCGAACAGCACTGGTGCCAGCAGTAGCCGGGGGTCGATGAACGCGATGAAGACGATCGGGACGAGCCCCTGCAGCATCGAGTCGACGATCAGGTCGAAGCCGGGGGAGATCATCGTGCTGAGCTGGCGGACGTCGTTGGCGGCGCGGGCCATCAGGTCGCCCACCCGCTGCCGGTTGTGGAACGTCTGGCTCTTGCCGAGCAGGCTGGTGTAGAGCTCCTCGCGCGCGTCGCGCTCCATGCGCTTGGCGAGCACCTCGGTGCACAGCCGGGCGATGAGGTCGAAGACCCCGCGCAGGAGGACGAGGCCCACGAGAGCGACCACGACGCCGGCGAGCTTGCGCCGCCCCTCGTCGCCGCCGGTCACCACTGCGTCGAACGCCGAACCGGTCAGCCCCGGGATCGCGGAGTTGAGCACCACCATGAGCAGCGAACCGAGCAGGAACCCGGTGGCGTAGCGGCGGTGCCGCAGGGGGTGGGACAGGATCCAGCGAACCGGACCGCGTAGGTCGGACCGGCGCTGGTCGGCGACGGTGAACTCCGATCTGGGCGTGGGCACGAGCTTCCTCCGACGAACCAACGGGGTGGATGGTCGCACGATCGTGTCCGGTGCCGGCGCCGCGCGTGAGACCAGGACTTTCTAGCACGAAACCTGGGCTGCCCGCCAAGGGGATTTCACGAGAAAGTCGAGTTGTCGGTGGTCGCTGGTAAGGTGCCCGACACGAATTCTCTGCCCGCCGGAAGAGCGAATTCCAACCGCTGCTGAATTCGTCCGGAACGTGCCCCGGGGAACCCCCGCGGTGACGCCCGAATCTCGTCGGTGTCGAACCCGGGCCGGCTCATTCTTGGCTCGTTCGGCTTATTCGGATCCATCGGTGTAGGCCCAGCCGGTCCAGCGGTCGACCTGTACCCGGATCACCGGGCCGGCCGGCGGCGTCTCGGCGTACTGCGCGTACTTCCCGCTGAGCAACCGGACCGGCTCGGCGCGTTCGGCGGCTTCGGTCACCACCTGCGCCCGGCCATCCGCCCGTGCCCACCACAGACGGGTCCAGTCGGCGTCGTCGTAGTGGTCGGCGAGCAGCGACACCTGCGGATTCTCCGTCACCAGGCGAAGCCGGTGCAGGCGCGGCGTCGTCTTCGGCTTGTGGTCGACGGCGGTGAGGACCAGATCGCCTGCCACGGCGAACGTCACCACCACCACGTGGGGTCGGCTGTCCGCGTCCACCATGGCCAGGGCGGCGGTGCGGCTCGCCGCGAACCGCCGTCGCGCCTCCTCGCCGGTCAGCCGCATCGGTGCCCCTCCTCCTGCCGGTAGCTTCTCCGCCGGAGCGTATCCCGTCCGGCCGCCGGCAAGGGGGAACTCCGTACTGCCGTACGGAAATGAGAGCTGCGGCGGGAGGTCACGGCCCGCTAATTGCCGACCGCGGCCGGACCCGGAGCTCCGGCCCGGGAATTCGGGGCATTCATTGAATTCTCGGAAATCGCCTTGCCGGAAAGTCGGCGGGAATTCGGCGAGAATTCGCCGCCGACCCCAATTTTCACCCGTCGATCCCGCGTCCGCTCAGGCCCGGTGTGCTTCGCGGCGGCCGGGCCACCAGAACCGCCGACCGGCGCCGGCAGGTGCTCTCGGTCACCGAGGAGCGCTCGCCGGACGAACGCGAGATCATCCTGGGCTACCTGCGGGACGTGGCGGGGCGTTCCGGACGTACCTCTCCCAGGAGAGCCGGCCGGGGGAGAGGCACCCGGTGGAGCGGCACCCGGTGGAGCGGCAGCCAGGAAGCAGGCGCCGGAGAGGCGTACGACGAGCGAGTGACCGGCCCGGTTGGCGCCCTGTGTGACACTGGGAGCCGTCATGGCTGCTCCTGTTGATCTCGTCTTCGCCCCGCCGCGCCGCGGCCGCCCGCCCCGCCACCTCGCCGACCTCACTCCGGCCGAACGCCGGGAGGCGCTGGTCGAGCTCGGCGAGCCGGCCTACCGCGCCCGCCAGCTGTCGAAGCACTACTTCGGCCGGTTCCTCGACTCCGCCGAGGAGATGACCGACCTGCCGCTGGGCAGCCGCGAACGCATCGGTGCCGGTTTGCTGCCGGACCTGTTGACGCCCGTACGCACGCTCACCTGCGACGGCGGGGCGACGGTCAAGACGGTGTGGCGGCTGTTCGACGGCGCACTGGTGGAGAGCGTCCTGATGCGGTACCCGGGCCGGGTCACCATGTGCGTGTCCAGCCAGGCCGGATGCGGGATGGCCTGCCCGTTCTGCGCCACCGGCCAGGCGGGTCTGACCCGCAACCTCTCCGCCGCGGAGATCGTCGGGCAGGTGGTCGCCGGTGCGCGACTGCTCGCCAGTGGTGCCGTGGCCGGCGGTCCCGGCCGGGTCTCCAACGTCGTGTTCATGGGCATGGGCGAGCCGCTGGCCAACTACAAGACGGTGATCTCCACCGTACGCCGGCTCACCGAGGCGGTTCCGGACGGTCTCGGGATGTCCCAGCGCGGCGTCACCGTCTCCACCGTCGGGCTGGTCCCGCGGATCCGGCAGCTCACCGAGGAGGGGCTGGCGGTGACGCTGGCCCTGTCGCTGCACGCGCCCGACGACGAGCTGCGCGACGAGCTGGTGCCGGTCAACACGCGGTGGAAGGTCGGCGAGGTGCTGGACGCCGCGTGGGAGTACGCCGACCGCACGAAGCGCCGGGTCTCGATCGAGTACGCCCTGATCAAGGACGTCAACGACCAGGCGTTCCGCGCCGACCTGCTGGGCCGGCTGCTGGCCGGACATCTGGTGCACGTCAACCTCATCCCGCTCAACCCCACGCCCGGGTCGAAGTGGACCGCCTCCCGGCCCGAGGACGAGCGGGAGTTCGTCCGCCGGCTGGAGGCGCACGGCGTGCCCGTCACCGTCCGCGACACCCGCGGCCAGGAGATCGACGGAGCCTGCGGGCAGCTGGCCGCGAAGGAGTCCTGACGGCGGGCTTCGACCGACCTCCGCCGGCCGCAGGATTACAGCGAGTGTAGGAATACAGCTGGGGTAACGTGTCCGCATGTCGGACGGCGCCGGACTGCGGGAACGGAAGAAGCGGCAGACCCGCCGGACCCTGATCGAGACCGCTCTCAGGTTGTTCGACGAGCAGGGGTACGACGAGACCACCGTCGCCGCGGTCGCTGCCGCCGCGGACGTTTCCACCAAGACGTTCTTCAACTACTTCCCGAGCAAGGAAGCGGTCCTGTTCGCCGACGCCGGGGAGCGGATCGGCCTCGCCGTCTCGATCATCACCGACCACGCGGGCGAGGAGGACGTCGGCGACCTGCTGGCCCGGGCGGCCGAGGGGTTGATGGCCCTGATGGGCGCCGCCGACGGTTCGGGTGATCCGGCCGACGAGGCGCACGCCGAGTTGATCTACACGGTGCGCGCGCGTCTGGTGATGTCGGTGCCGGCGCTTCAGGCCCGGGCGCTGCACGTGCTCTTCGACGCCCAGCGGCAGCTGACCGACGCCCTGTGCCAGGCATACGCCGGCCGGCTCGACCGGGTGAGCGCCGCGGCGTTCGTGGGCGCGCTCACGGGTGCCGCGCAGGCGGCGGCGCTGACCGCCATCGCCGACGGCGAGTCGCTGGCGGAGGTGCGGGCGGCCGCTCGGCGCGGTGTCGACGTCGCGCTCGCCGGCATCCGTACGGCCGCAGGGTAACGTCTGCGGTCATGCCCGATGATCACCCCGATCTGGCGCCCGTACGCCGCCTCGACCCCGCCCACCTCGTCGCCCTGGTCAACGAGCACACCGACGCCCGGCTGACCCTGCTCGGCGCGGCACCCGGAGGGGAGGTCGGCGCCGCGTACGTCCGCTGGCCCGACGGCCGGGACGGCGTACTCACCATCGGTCCCGGGACCAGTGCCGACCAACTCCGCACCACCGCGGAGATCCTCGCGGCGGCGCGGGCGCGGGGCGTGCCTGTTCCGGCGTACGACCTGATCGCGGAGGTGCCCGATGCGGTGGCGATCGTGCAGGAACGGCTGCCGGGTTCCCCGCCCGCCCGGGACGATCTCCGCACCGTGCAGGCGATGGTCGAGCTCAACGAACGCTTCGCCGGCCTGTTGGCCGGCTGCACCGACCTGGAGCCACCCGATCTGTACCTCCGGCACAGCGGTCCGGGCTTCTGCCTGCACGAACCCCTCGCGCGTTACGACGCCCGGACCCGGGGGCTGCTGTCGTGGATCCGCGAGGTCGGCGCCGACGACGACGCCCGGATGACCGGCGACGACCTCGTGCACCTCGACTTCCACGCCGGCAACGTGCTGGTCGACGAGACCGGCGCGATCAGCGGCATCGTCGACTGGGACGGCATCGGCCGGGGCGACCGGAGGTTCGACCTGGTGACGTTGCGGTTCGGTGTCGCGTCCCGGAACGGCGACCCGGACGCCGCGCGCTGGCTGGACGACGTGATCGACCGGACCATCGAGCCCGCGACCCTGCGCCTCTACTGGGCGTCGATGAGCCTGCGCATGGTCGACTGGGTGATCCGGCACTACTCCGCCGCCGAGGTCGACCTCATGCTCGACTTCGCCGGCACCCGCATCGACTGAGGCAGGAAGGCGGACGATGACCCACGCTGTCGAGCCGTACACCCCCGCGACTTCGTTCAGGTCTACGGAAGGTCGATGCCGCGCAGGGTGCCGTCCTGGTCGCCGGTGACGAGTACGCCGTCCACGAGCACGGGTGTGCTGAAGGTGTTGGCGGGTCCGAGTTGGCGGCGGTGCCGCACGGTCCCGTCGGCGAGGTCGACGCAGGCCAGCAACCCGGTCACCGCGACGTTCCACATCAGGCCGTCGACGACGACCGGCCCGGCGTTCAGCGCCCGGGCACCGATCTCGGCCTTCCACACCGGCGTCCCCGTCGCCGGGTCGACCAGCTGCACCCGGCCCCACTCGTCGATCAGCACCACGCCGCGCTCGGTGACCGGCGAGGGGGAGTAGACGTAGCTGCCCGGCACGCTCCACCGCCGCTCGCCCGACGCGCGGTCGAGTGCGGCGGCCGAGGACACGGTGGACACCAGGACCCCGCCGCCGGGCAGCAGTTCGACCGTGTCGTCCCACGGCCCGTAGAGCAGACGGCCGTAGGAGTCCTGCCGGGTGGTGGTGTCGTAGGACCACGCCTGGGTCCCGGTCGCGGCGTCGAAGGCGTACGCACGGCCGTCCCCGCCGCCGACGTAGACGCGCTCGCCGTCGCAGGCCGCGCGGCCGGCGAAGAAGCCGTGCAGGTCGGCCTTCCAGCGTTGCTCGCCGGTCTCGGCGTGCACGGCGTACAACGTCGTGCCGGCGGAGAAGACCACGGTCGCGACGTCTCCCACCGACGTCACCAGGGGCGAGCTGAGCACTGGGTCGGGCACGCCGAAGCGCCAGCGCACGCTGCCGTCCGCCGTGTCCAGGGCGTACAGGTGATGGTCGGCGGACGGCACCAGGACGGTGCCGCCGTCCGCGGTGAACGCCGGACCCCGGTGGACCGCGCCGACGGTGCTCCGCCAGGCCACCTCGCGACCCGCGCGGGTGGGACGGAACGCCTCGACCGCGCCGCTGGTGGTCGCGGCCACGACCAGGCCGTCATGCTCGGCCAGCGCGCCCTGGATGCTGCCGGGTAGCCGCGCCTGCCACCGGTCGCGGGGTGCGTCGCCGTCGGCGGGGACGGTGAACGGCCGGGTCGCGTCCCAGCGGGCACCGCCGGCACCGAGCACCCTTACCTGCAGCCGGTGCACGCCGGCGGCCAGCGCGGCCACGTCGACCGAGCCGGACCAGCCGCCGCGGCTGCGGGTCAGGTCGGCCCAGGTGCCGGCCGAGCCACCGCCGAAGATCTCCTGCGGATAGACCTGTGCCTGGGTGCCCGTCGAGCCGGTCGAGGGCACCCGGACGTCGACCCGCACCCGGCCGCCGGAGGGCGCGCCGACGTCGATGCGTACCGGCCGGAGCTGCCGGGTGGCGCGGTCCTCCTCCAGCGGGATCGTGGTGAGGTCGCGCCGGGTCTCGGTGCCGTCGGCGGCGACGGCCACGGCGGAGACCTTCAGCACGGTGTGCCCGGCCTCGGCCACCCGGTCGACCCAGTAGTAGTAGGCGCCGTTCTTCACCGCGTTGGCCGCGACCTGGGTCAGGCCGTTGGTGCGTACGACCTGCTCGCGGTGGATGTGCCCGGCGAAGATCGCCCGCACCGGCAGGTCGGCCACCGTCTCGAAGAACGCGTCCTGGTCGTTGACGTAGTAGTGCTCACCACCCATCGGGTAGTGCAGGAAGAGCACACTCGGCCCGGCCGCGGCCAGGTCGTCGGCGAGCCGGCGCAGGCCGTCGCGACCGAAGTGGCCCGGCTCCTGCAGCAGCTGCGTCGGGTCCAGGCCGACGACGTGCAGCCCGCCGACGTCGAAGGAGTACGGCGCCGGACCGAACAGCCGGTGGTAGAGCTCGCGGCCGTGCACGTCCCAGCGCACCTCGTGGTTGCCGGGCACGTGGTGGAGCCGGTCGCGCAGCCCCGCCGGGATCGTGGACAAGTAGGCCTCGAACTCGTCGTCGGCGCCGTAGTCGGTGATGTCGCCGCAGTTGAGGACGAACGTCGGGTCGGCCGCCTCGACGGAGGCGAAGGTGCGGCGCAGGGTGGCGAGCCCTGCGGTCGCGTCGACGTTGGCGTGGGTGTCGGTGAGGACCGCGAACGACAGCGGCGCGCCGGATCCGGCGGCGGCACCTGCGCCCGAAGCCGCCGGACCGGTCACACCCGCTCCGGACGCCGCTGCCCAGGCGGTGCCGGAAGCGCCCAGCCCGCCCCACCCCGCTGCCGCGCCGCCGAGAGCACCGGCCATGGTGAGGAACCGCCGCCGCCGCAGGGCGGGTGCCAGGGACGCGCGCACAACCAGGTCGGGGCGAGGCGACATCGGGCGTCCTTCCGGCCGGAAACGATCTTCGCCGGAACGCTAGCGGCTACCGCCGACATCGCGCGCGGGTAAGGCGGTGAACGGCCGTGAACAGACCCCATCCGGCCGGTGACCGGACGGTACGGCCGCCGACGCCAGCCGTACGAACCCTCAGGCGGCGTGGCGTTCGGGTGCGAGTTCGGCCGCCTGCCGCAGCGCCTCCAACATGCTGCGTTCGTCCGCGTCCCCGGTGCCGGCGATGTCGAACGCCGTACCGTGGTCGACCGAGGTCCGCACCACCGGAAGCCCGACGGTGATGTTGACGCCCGAGTCCAGGCCGAGCACCTTGACCGGGCAGTGTCCCTGGTCGTGGTACATCGCGACCACCAGGTCGAAGTCGCCGCGTACGGCCCGGAAGAACACCGTGTCGGCGGGCAGCGGACCACGCGCGTCGATCCCGTCGGCCCGCGCGGCGGCGATGCCGGGTGCGACCTTCGTCTCCTCCTCGCCGTTGCCGAACAGGCCGTTCTCACCCGCGTGCGGGTTGATGCCGCAGACCGCGATCCGCGGCGCCTCGACCCCGGACCGCACCAGCGTCTCGTGGCCGCGCCGGATCGTACGCTCGACCAGCCCGGGCTCGATCCGCTCCACCGCGTCCACCAGGCCGATGTGGGTGGTGCAGTGCACCACGCGCAGCTTCGGCGCGCTCAGCATCATCGACACCTCGGGCGTGCCGGTCAGCGCGGCGAGGATCTCGGTGTGCCCGGGGTAGCGGTGCCCGGCCGCGTGCAGTGCCTCCTTGTTCAGCGGTGCGGTGCAGATGGCGTCCACGTCGCCGGTCGTGGCGAGCTCGACTGCCCGCTCGATGTAGCGGAACGCGGCGTTTCCGGCGACCTCGGACAGCTTGCCGAACTCCAGGTCGGCCGGGATCAGCCCGAGGTCGATGCAGTCGACAGTGCCCGCGGTGTACGCCGCGTCGGCGGGGGAGGCGACCTCGCGTACGTCCAGGCCGGTGCCGGTGAGCTCGACCGCGCGCCGCAGCCGGCCGGCATCCCCGACGACGACCGGGCGGAGGAGGTCGTAGGTCTCCCGGTGGGCGAGGGCCTTGACGACCACCTCGGGGCCGATGCCCGCGGCGTCTCCCATGGTGATCGCGATGACAGGACGGTTCATCGTTCTCCTTCGGCGGATGGCGAGTGGGCGGACGAGTGGGTGGACGAGGGGACGTGCGAGGCGGTGAACGCGGCGAGCCGGGCCCGGGCGCGCCGCAGCGTCGCCGGATCGCCGAACGCGCCGGCCTTGGTGACGACCGGCAGCCGCCGTGGTCCGGTCGTCACCGACAGGGGTACGCCGGGTTCGACCTCGGCGTACAGGCGCAGTCCGGGTACACCCCAGGCGCGCAGCAGACCCGTGGCGGTGTCCCCGCCGGTGAGGACGAGCCCGGCCACCAGGTCGGCGCACGGCCTGGTGAGCTCACCGAGCCGGGCGGTCAGCCGGTGGTCGTCCGGCCCGGCGGCGCCGAGGTCGTCGGCGAGGGTGAGGACGACGTCGGTGCCCGCGTGCAGGTGCCGCCGGATCGCCGCGAGGGTCACCTCGACGTGGTAGTCGAGAGTGGGGACCGGCACCTCCACGTGGCCGGCCCCGTCGGCCAGCAGGTGGTGAGCCTGCTCGCGGGCCGACGCGTGCACGCTGCCCACGGCGACCAGAACCGGCCCGGCCGGGTGGACGTCGCGTCCGTACCCGCTCAGCTCGGGATCGACTGTCAATCCATCCTTGCCTGGTCCTGTCAAGCCGGGCTTGTCAGCCGGATCGGTGCCGTCGGCGTCATGGACGTCGGTGAGCTCCAGCGCGGTGGGGAGTAGGTGGGCGAGGCCGGCCGAGCCCACCCACACCACCGGACGCGCCAGCGCGGCCGCGGCCCCGGCGATCGCGGCCAGGTCGGCGTCGGTCTCGGCGTCGCACAGCAGGGCCCGAACGCCGGACCGCAGGGAGCGTTCGAGGACCGTCCGCGGGTCGGTGCTTCGTACGGCCGCCAGACCGACGCGCCCCGTGCGCACGCCGGCGCCTTCCAGCCGGACCGCGAGATCGCCCCCTTCGGCAGGGACGCCGTGCACCCGCTGGACGCCCCCGACCGTGCTGCGGCCCGCGGCCGGGAACGCCGGCGCCACCACCGCCACCGCGTCCGGATGCCAGGCCCGCAACGCGGCGGCGACCTCGGTCCCGAGATGACCGCGGGCCATCGAGTCGACCTTCTGGTAGAGCACGCGGGTCCCGGCGACGCGAAGCGCCTCGACCACCCGCCCCGTCGTGGACGCGGCCCGGCCGGCGGCCACCCGGCGCGTACCGGCGTCGATGGCGAGCACGTCGGTGTGGCCATGGGAGGACTCGGTGACCCCGCCGGCGAGAAGCTCCTCGGCCCAGGTCACGGTGGTGGTCATCCGGGCCCGCAGGAAGCCGGCACCGGTGTCGGCCGCGCCGGTGAGGTCGTCGGCGACGACGGCCACCCGGAGCCCACGAGTCGGCCCAGGAGTCGGGTCAGCCATGGTCGGCGTCCCCGGACCCCTGCTCGGGTAGTTTCCGTTGCGCGCGCAACTTCCGGTCCAGGGCCGCCAGCCGCCTGGTGGGAAGGACGTACCACGCCACCGCGAACATCACCAGGACGAACGCCGCGGGCGCCAGCGCGACGGGCAGGCCGAACACGAAGTCCATCACCAGCAGCACGGCACCGTCGATGGCGAGGAGCAGCACGAGCATGCCCGCCCGCGCGAACCGGTTGGACACCCGTACGATCTCCGGCTTGAGGCCCTTCGCGAACAGCGCGCGGTGGTAGGCGACCGGTCCCATCAGCAACGCGGTCGCGACGCAGCACAGCAGCAACGTGACGACGTAGGTGACCCGGCTGAAGCTCGAGGTCTCGGCGAACCTCGGCTGCACCGCGAGGATCAGCAGGAAACCGAAGAGGATCTGCACACCGGTCTGCAGCACCCGCAGTTCGCCGAGGATCTCGGCGAAGTTCCGGTCCGCCCGCTGGACCCGGGTCTCACCCGGCCGCAGGGGACGGCGGGGCCCGGGGCGGCCCGGTCCGGAACTGTCCGTGCTGTCCATGCTGCCCATGTCCGCATCATGCCCGGGACCGCCTGCACCGCGCAGCCCGGGCATCCGCGGGCGCGGGCACAACCAGGAGACGCGGGCGGACCACTGGGCGACATATCCGCGGTCCGTCCTGGGAAGACACCTGGTGACGGGGTGGTTCGCGGTCATCCCGGCCGCGTTCGCCCCGTTCTCGCTCCACGAGAGCCACGAGAGCATCGCCAGGGAGACACCGCCATGGAGACGATCGTCCTGCCCGGCCGGTCCCGGCCGGTCGGCACGGGCTGGCTGCCCGACCGCCCCGACGTCCGCGACCTGACCAGCCGGTCCACGCCGGTGCTGGACAAGCTGAAGAACTCCTCCTCGGCCAGCCTGCGCGGGCTGGCGGACCGGATGACGACCGCCGGCGGTGGCCGGGCCACCAACAAGCTCCCGGCCAAGGTCGACCTGCGGCCGTGGTGCTCGTCGGTGGAGGACCAGGGTGAGCTCGGGTCGTGCACGGCGAACGCCGCGTGCGGAATCATGGAGTACTACCAGCGCCGGGCCAGTGGAAAGTACATCGACCTGTCCCGGCTGTTCCTCTACAAGGTCACCCGGGACTTCCTCGGGGTGAAAGGCGACACGGGTGCCTACCTGCGTTCGGTGATGGGTGCGCTGGCGGCATTCGGCTCCCCGCCGGAGAAGTACTGGCCCTACGACGTGGAGAAGTTCGACGAGGACCCGCCCGCGTTCGCGTTCGCCTTCGCGCAGAGCTACCAGGCGCTGCAGTACTTCCGGCTCGACCCGGCCGGCACGAACGGTGAGGACGCCCTCGCGGAGGTGCGCAGCCACCTCGCCGCCGGGATCCCGGCAATGTTCGGCTTCACCGTCTACGAGTCGATCCAGAAGCCCGCGAGCGCGGGCGACATCCCGTTCCCGAGCGCCAAGGAGAACGTCCTGGGCGGTCACGCGATCGCCGCCGTCGGGTACGACGACAAGCGCAAGGTGACCAACCCGGGCGACAACACCACGCAGACCGGCGCGTTCCTCATCCGCAACTCGTGGGGGGACAGCTGGGGCGACGGCGGCTACGGCTGGCTGCCGTACGAGTACGTCCGGCGCGAGCTCGCCACCGACTGGTGGGCAATGACCCAGGCGGAGATGTTCGACACCACCGCCTTCGACGAGTAGGTACCGGCGGGGACACGCGGCCGCGAGACGGAGGGGCGTGAGTCAGCCGGCGACGGGTTGCCCGGCCGGCCCCGCCGCCTTCTGGCGTACCGTCTCCCGCATCGCCACGATCGGCAGCAACGCCAGCAGGCACGCGGCCGCCAGCATCACGTAGTCCCAGGTGAAGCCGTAGTGGTCGATGATCCACCCGGACACCGTGGGCACGATGATGCCGGAGACGCCGAGGGCGATCCCGACCACCAGGCCCATCCCCGACGACGCGGCCCGCGGCGTGGAGTCGACGACCAGCGCGTACGCCACGGGGAACGGCGAGTTGCGGAACAGCCCCCAGGCGATGAGCACCGCCCAGGCCGAGGCCGGTGAGCTGATCCAGATCATCGCCAGCACCGTAACCGTCCAGCCGACGCAGATGATCGCCAGGGAGAGCTCGATCCAGGCGATCACCCGCTCGAGGTTGACCCGGCGGCCGAGGACGAGCTGGGCGACCATGATCGGTACGGCGATCAGCGGCAGCCACAGGAACGCGTCCCACCAGGTGCCGACGAGCAGCACCCAGCCGATCAGGCACGCCAGACCCGAGGGGTGGGAATTTCCCGTTCGTCTGGTTCGCCGGGGCTGACCGGGCAGGTTTCGGCCACGGAGCCGGCCACGTCTCGGCCACGTAGCCGGGCGGTGTGACCGGCAGCTGACGGGGTCGGGCCGTGCCGGCAGCCGGTGCCCGGGACAATCGGACCCATGAGCAACACCACCGACCGGCCGGAGTACGTCCTCACCCTCTCCTGTGCCGACCGCCTCGGCATCGTGCAGGCCGTGGCCGGGTTCCTCGCCGAGCGCGGCTGCAACATCGTCGACAGCCAGCAGTTCAGCGACCGGCTGGACGGCGGCTTCTTCATGCGGGTGCACGTCCAGGCGGAGTCCGCGCAGACGACGCTGGAGGACCTGCAGGTCGGCTTCGCCCCGATCGGCGCCACCTTCGGGATGGACTGGCAGCTGCGCGACCTCGGCGCCCGCCAGCGACTGCTGGTGCTGGTCTCCAAGCAGGACCACTGCCTCAACGACCTGCTGTACCGCTGCCGGGTCGGCGCGATCCCGGCCGACATCGCCGCCGTGGTGTCCAACCACCCCGACGTGGGCCCGATGGTGGAGAAGACCGGGCTGCCGTTCCACCACCTGCCGGTGACGCCGGACAGCAAGCAGGCGCAGGAGCAGGCGATCCTCGACCTGGTGTCCGCCCTGCGGGTCGACCTGGTGGTCCTGGCCCGTTACATGCAGGTGCTGTCCCACGACCTGTGCGAGAAGCTGGTCGGCCGGGCGATCAACATCCACCACTCGTTCCTGCCGAGCTTCAAGGGCGCCAAGCCGTACCACCAGGCGTACGAGCGCGGCGTCAAGCTGATCGGCGCGACCGCCCACTACGTCACCGAGGTGCTGGACGAGGGCCCGATCATCGAGCAGGAGGTGGCCCGGGTCGACCACTCGCTGACCCCGGCCAAGCTCGCCGCCGTGGGCCGCGACCTCGAAAGCCTCGCCCTGGCCCGGGCGGTCACCTGGCACCTGGAGCACCGGGTGATCCTGAACGGCATGCGGACGGTCATCTTCCGGTGAGCCCCGCCTGCCGCCGGGCGGCGCCCACCTAGTAGGAACGACGTACGGGCGTACGCGAGTGCGCACAGACGTGACCGACAGGCCCCGAACGAGGAGAGCGATGAGCAGCGCACGGATCCTGGACGGCAAGGCGACGGCGGCGGCCATCCGCGCCGAGCTGACCGAACGCGTGGCCCGGCTGCGCGCGCAGGGTGCCGCACCCGGACTGGGCACGGTGATCGTCGGTGACGACCCCGGCAGTCACGCGTACGTCCGCGGCAAGCACCGCGACTGCGCGCAGGTCGGGATCGAGAGCATCCAGGTCGAGCTGCCCGCCGACGCCACCCAGGAGGAGGTCGAGGCGGAGGTACGCCGGCTGAACGCCGACCCTGCCTGCACCGGGTTCATCGTCCAGCTGCCGCTGCCGAAGGGGCTGGACGCCAACCGCGTGCTCGCCCTGATGGATCCGGCCAAGGACGCCGACGGGCTGCACCCGGCGAACCTCGGCTGGCTGGTGCACGGCAACCCGGCGCCGCTGCCGTGCACGCCGCGCGGCATCGTCGAACTGCTGCGGCGTTACGACGTGGAGCTGGCCGGTGCGGAGGTCTGCGTGATCGGCCGCGGCATCACCGTCGGCCGTCCGCTCGGGCTGATTCTCACCCGGCGGTCGGAGAACGCCACCGTGACGTTGTGCCACACCCGGACGAAGGACCTGGCCGCGCACGTGGGCGCCGCGGACATCGTGGTGGCGGCGGCCGGGGTGCCCGGGCTGATCCGTGCCGACATGGTGCGGCCCGGCGCGGCGGTGCTCGACGTGGGCATCACCCGGACCGACGCCGGCCTGGTCGGCGACGTCGACCCGGGTGTGCGCGAAGTGGCCGGCTGGCTGGCGCCGATGCCCGGCGGGGTAGGCCCGATGACACGGGCGATGCTGCTCACCAACGTGGTCGAAGCAGCGGAAGCGGCGGCCGCCTCCCGCTGACCGGTCGGAGCGGCCGGCCGCCTCGATCAGCCGAGCAGGGCCGGCGCGAGCTCGCGCAGCTGGTCGAGCCCGAGGCCGTGTTCGGGCGCGACCGCCTGCAGCAGCACGTGGTCGGCGCCGGCGTCCAGGTGTGCGCGCACCCGCGCGTGTACCGCGTCGACGTCACCCCACGCCACGATCGCGTCGACCAGCCGGTCGCTGCCGCCCTTGTCGAAGTCCTCGTCGGCGAAGCCGAGCGCCCGGAGATTGTTCGTGTAGTTGGGCAACCCGAGGTAGTAGGACGTGTGCTCCCGGCCCAGGGCACGCGCCCGCTCGGGGTCGCTCTCGACCAGGACCGCCTGTTCGGGGATGAGCAGCGGGCCGGCACCCAGCACCTCGCGCGCACGAGCGGTGTGCTCGGGCGGTACGAAGTAGGGGTGCGCGCCCTGCGTACGGTCGCGGGCGAGCTCCAGCATCTTCTGGCGCAGGGCGGCGAGCACCACCGGCGGGTCGTCAGAGGGGCGGGCCGCCTCGTAGGGGACACCGTCCTCCATCTGCTCGAGGTAGTCGCGCATCTTGGCCAGCGGACGTTCGTACTCTCCGCCTCTGGCCTTGACCGCGGGCGGGTGGCTCACGCCGAGCCCGAGGACGAACCGGCCTGGAAACGACTCCGCCAGCGTGAGCGCGGCGGCCCGGGAGGCCGTCGCGTCGCGGGCCCACACGTTGGCGATCCCGGTGCCCATCGGGATGCGCGCGGTCGCCCCGAGCAGGACCGCCGCGTTGGCGAACGGCTCCTTCGACAGCGGGGTGTCGGAGACCCACAGGGAGCCGTAGCCAAGTTCCTCGATCTCGGCCGCGGCCTCGCGGGCGGAGGCCGCGGACGCCCAGTTCAGGGCGCTGCTCCAGACGCCGACGGAGCCCAGCCGCTCCTTCCAGGTGTCGGGCCGGGCCGCATTGCCGGACAGGGGTGCCATCAGAAGAGACCTTTCGTGGGTAGGTGGATGTCGGTGTCTCGGTGTGTCTGTGTTTCGGGGGCCGGCCCGGTGAGGGCGGCGAGGGCGACCTCCGCGACGTCGGGCAGCGTGGCGGCGCCGCTCGTCGTACGCCCGAGCTGCCACATCCCCTCGACCACCGCGAAGAGGTAGCGCGCCAGCGCCGTCGTCGAGCCCGGTGCGGTGAGCTCGCCGGCCGCCCGCGCCTGGTCCAGAGCCTGTGCGACCCGGGCCGCCATCCGCTGCTGGTAGGCCTCGATCTCCCGCGCCACCTCCTGATCGCCGGGCAGTAGTTCGAGCGTGGTGTTGGCGACCAGGCAGCCGCGCTTCTCGCTCTGCCCCTCGCTCTGCCCGTCCAGATGCCCGGCAACGCGTTCGGCGTGGTCGCGGACGAACCTCCGGACGCCCTCCAGCGGCGAGGGCGCGGTGGTGATCGTGGCGTCGAGCGCGGCCAGGCTGCGCTCGGCGTGCCGGCGCAGTGCCGCCAGGAACAGACTGTGCTTGTCGCCGAACGCGGCGTACAGGCTGCCCCGGTGGAGCCCGGTGGCGGTGGTGAGGTCGGTCAGCGACGTCGCGTGGTAGCCCCGGGCGAGGAACGCCTCGACAGCTGCGTCCAGGGCGGTGCCCGGGTCGAAGCAGCGCGGCCGGCCGGGCGGCCTGCTACGTGTGCTCGGCGGAGCGAGGGCGATGACGGACACGGGTATGAGTATATGACCGATCGGTCAAAAACCCACCGAGACGCGACCGTACGCCACCCGCCCACTCCGATAGGGGACACTGGTGCTCATGCGTGAGGTGGTGCTCCTCGGCTCGACCGGCTCGATCGGAACCCAGGCGATCGACGTCGTACGCCGCAACCCGGACCGGTTCCGCGTCGTCGGCCTCGCCGCCGGCGGCGGGCAGGTGGACCTGCTCGCCCGGCAGGCGCTCGACCTCGGGGTCGACGTGGTGGCGGTGGCCCGCTCGACCGTCGTCCAGGACCTCCAGCTGGCGTTCTACGCCGAGGCCCAGCGGCAGGGCTACTCCCGCGGCGAGTTCAGCGTGCCGAAGATCCTCGCCGGCCCGGACGCGGCCGCGGAGGTCGCCACCTGGCCCTGTGACACCGTTCTGAACGGCATGACCGGCTCCGTCGGGCTGGCGCCCACCCTCGCCGCCCTGAACGCCGGCCGCACGCTCGCGCTGGCCAACAAGGAGTCCCTGATCGCGGGCGGCCCGCTGGTGCGGGCGGCGGCCAAGCCCGGCCAGATCGTCCCGGTCGACTCCGAGCACACCGCGCTGGCGCAGTGCCTGCGCTCCGGCAGCCGGGCGGAGGTGCGCAAGCTGGTGGTCACCGCCAGTGGCGGCCCGTTCCGTGGCCGCACCCGAGCCTCGCTTGCCGACGTCACGCTCGAGCAGGCGCTGGCCCACCCCACCTGGAACATGGGCCCGGTGGTCACGATCAACTCCGCCACCCTGGTCAACAAGGGGCTGGAGGTGATCGAGGCGCACGAGCTCTTCGACGTCCCGTACGCCGACATCGAGGTGGTCGTGCACCCGCAGTCGATCGTGCACTCGATGGTGGAGTTCGCCGACGGGTCCACGATCGCCCAGGCCAGCCCGCCCGACATGCGGCTGCCGATCGCGCTCGCGCTCGGCTGGCCGGACCGCGTGCCCGACGCCGCGCCCGCCTGCGACTGGACCAAGGCAGCCAGCTGGGAGTTCGAGCCGCTGGACGACGAGGCGTTCCCGTCCGTGCGCCTCGCCCGGGAGGCGGGGGAGCGGGGCGGCCTCGCACCGGCCGTCTACAACGCGTCCAACGAGGAGTGCGTCGCGGCGTTCACGGCGGGTCGGCTGCCGTTCCTCGGCATCGTGGACACCGTGGCCGCGATCGTCGGGGAGTACGCTCACCAGGCGGGCCCCGGAGCCGGCGGGAACCCCCGTACGCTCCCGGAGGTTCTGGAGGCGGAGACCTGGGCACGTGCCCGCGCCGCCGAACTCATCGAGGGCCACGCCGCATCGCCTGACCGGGAGGGCTCCTCCGCATGAACCTCCGATCGACCTGGGATCGACCTGACATGGACGTGCCATGGACCTGATCGCGATCATCGGTGCCGTCGTCTTCTTCGTCGGCGTCCTGGCCTCGGTCGCCCTGCACGAGGTCGGACACTTCGCCCCGGCCAAGTGGTTCGACGTCCGCGTCACGCAGTACATGGTCGGGTTCGGCCGCACCGTCTGGTCGCGCCGGCGCGGCGAGACGGAGTACGGCCTGAAGCTCATCCCGTTCGGCGGCTACGTCCGGATGATCGGGATGTTCCCTCCCGCTCCCGACGGGCGGATGCGCAAGGCCAGCACCGGGCCGTTCCAGACGCTGATCGAGGAGGCCCGCAACTCCTCGGCCGAGGAGACGCCGCCCGGTGAGGAGCACCGCCTCTTCTACACCAAGAAGTGGTGGCAGAAGCTGATCATCATGAGCGGCGGCCCGCTCATGAACATCATCCTGGCGGTCCTGTTGTTCGGGGTCGTGCTGATGGGCTTCGGCACCGACGTGCCCAAGCCGACGATCAGCGCGGTGCCCGACTGCGTGGTCCCGGCCGCCGACGGCGCCCGCAAGTGCACGCCCGCCGACCCGCTGTCGCCGGCGAAGAAGGCCGGCCTGCGGCCCGGCGACGAGATCGTCGCCTTCGACGGCACTCCGGTCGACTCCTGGAACAAGACGTCCGCGCTGATCCGCGACGCCGGCGCGGGGCCGGTCACGATCACGGTGGAACGCGACGGCGCGCGCCGCACCCTGCACACGACGCTGATCGCGGCCGACCGGCCCGACCCGAACAACCCCGCGAAGCTGGAGCGCGTCGGCTTCCTCGGAGTGAGCCCGACCGTGGTCCGCGAGCGCCAGGGGCCGGCCGCGGTGGTCGGTGAGATGGGCCGGCTCACGGCCGCGACCGCGCAGGCCATGGTGCACATCCCCGAACGCATGGTCGGAGTGGCCAAGGCGGCGTTCGGGGAGAAGCGGGCGATGGACAGCCCGATGAGCGTGATCGGCGCCAGCCGCGTCGCGGGCGAGATCGCCTCCGCGTCGCAGGTGTCGGTCGGCGACCGGATCGCCACGTTCCTGCAGTGGCTCGGCGCGCTGAACCTCTTCGTCGCGCTGTTCAACCTCGTCCCACTGCTGCCCATGGACGGCGGCCACATCGCGGGCGCGTTGTACGAAGCGCTGCGGCGCGCCGTGGCGCGGCTGCGGCGGCGCCCCGACCCCGGCTACGTCGACGTCGCGCGGGCGCTGCCGGTGGCGTACGCGGTGGCGAGCGTGCTCATCGTGATGGGCGTCCTGCTGTTGTACGCCGACATTGTCAATCCGGTACGGATATCGAACTGAGGTGCCGTACCCAGTGATCCAGCAAGCGGCCCGCGACGCCTCCGGAGAAGTGATCCGGGCGGCCAGCCGGGTAATGATCCAGACGTACGCACGGGAAGCCGTGCGACGAGCAGCGAAGGACAACTCGTGACCAGCATCGACCTCGGCATGCCCGCAGCACCCCCGCCCGTCCTCGCCGAACGCCGCAAGACCCGGCAGATCCGCGTCGGCAAGGTGCTGGTGGGCGGTGACGCGCCGGTCTCGGTGCAGTCGATGACGACGACGCCGACCACCGACATCAACGCGACGCTGCAGCAGATCGCGGAGCTGACGGCGACCGGGTGCGACATCGTGCGGGTAGCGGTACCCAGCCAGGACGACGCCGACGCGCTGCCGGCCATCGCCGCAAAGTCGCAGATCCCGGTGATCGCCGACATCCACTTCCAGCCGAAGTACGTCTTCGCCGCCATCGAGGCCGGTTGTGCCGCGGTGCGGGTCAACCCCGGCAACATCCGCAAGTTCGACGACCAGGTGAAGGAGATCGCCCGCACCGCCGCCGACGCGGGCGTGTCCATCCGGATCGGCGTCAACGCCGGCTCGCTGGACCCCAGGCTGCTGGAGAAGTACGGCAAGCCGACCCCGGAGGCGCTGGTCGAGTCGGCGCTGTGGGAGGCGAGCCTGTTCGAGGAGCACGGCTTCCACGACTTCAAGATCTCGGTGAAGCACCACGACCCGGTGGTGATGGTGCGGGCGTACGAACTCCTCTCGGAGCAGTGCGACTACCCGCTGCACCTCGGCGTGACCGAGGCCGGCCCGGCGTTCCAGGGCACGATCAAGTCCGCGGTGGCGTTCGGCGCCCTGCTGTCGAAGGGGATCGGCGACACGATCCGGGTGTCCCTGTCGGCCCCGCCGGCGGAGGAGGTCAAGGTCGGCATCAAGATCCTGGAGTCGCTGAACCTCCGCCCGCGCAAGCTGGAGATCGTGTCCTGCCCCTCGTGCGGACGCGCCCAGGTCGACGTCTACAAGCTCGCCGACGAGGTGACCGCGGGCCTTGAGGGCATGGAGGTGCCGCTGCGCGTCGCCGTGATGGGCTGCGTGGTGAACGGCCCCGGCGAGGCGCGCGAGGCGGACCTCGGCGTGGCGTCCGGCAACGGCAAGGGCCAGATCTTCGTCAAGGGCGAGGTCGTGCGAACCGTTCCCGAGAGTGAGATCGTGGAGACCCTCATCGACGAGGCCATGCGCATCGGTGAGGAGATGAAGGGCGCCGGAGTAGCATCCGGTGCACCCGAGGTCTCGGTGCGCTAGGCCGGGAACGATGATCGTCGGGACCGGCCGGGGCGCAGCCGGTGCTTTGCGAAGCCGGCCGGTGACGATCGCGAGGAGGCGGGGGATGCTCGACACCACCGAGCGGGTCCGGCTCCTGCGCACGTCCGACCTGCGCGCGGTCCGGCGGCTGCTGGACGCGGACCCGGTGACCAACGTGTTCATCGACGCCCGGGTGCGCGCCGCCGGCAGCGACCTGCGCCGGATGGGTGGCCAGTTGTGGGGGTACGGCGAGGGCGGCCGGCTCACCTCGCTGTGCTTCGCCGGCGCCAACCTCGTACCCGTCGCCGCCACACCGTCCGCGGTCGCGGCGTTCGCCGAGCTGGCCCTGCGGTACGGCCGTAACTGCTCCTCGGTGTGGGGTCCGCGCGACGCGGTGGCGCCACTGTGGGACGCGCTCGAGCCGACCTGGGGACCGGCCCGCGGCGTGCGCGGCGAGCAGCCGTTCCTCACCACCCGTGACCAGCCCGCGGTGCCGGCCGACCCGGCCGTGCGCAGGGTCCGCATCGACGAGCTCGACGCGCTCTACCGCGCCAGCGTGGCGTTCTTCCGCGAGGAGCTCGGGGTGAGCCCGGAGGAGCGCGACGGCGGGGCCTACTACCGCGCCCGGGTCGCGGAGCTGATCGCCCGGGGGCATGCGTTCGCGCGGTTCGAGAACGGCGAGGTCGTCTTCAAGGCCGAGATCGGGGTGGCGACCCCGCGGGCGTTCCAGATCCAGGGTGTGTGGGTGCGCCCGGACCGGCGGGGCGAAGGGCTGGCCGCGCCCGGGGTCGCGGCCGTGACGGCGGCCGGTCTGCGCGACGTGGCGCCGGTGGCTACGTTGTACGTCAACGACTTCAACCACGCGGCACGGCACACCTACGCACGCGTCGGCTTCAGCCACGCCGACACCTTCATGACGGTGCTGTTCTAGACGGACCCTACGGACCCGTGCTGTTCCGGAGGCCGTCCTCCACGAAGCGGTAGGGAGCGGTGTGGCACGCGGGACAGTGGGCGCAGGCTGGCAGTTCTGGATCGACCGGGGCGGCACGTTCACCGACGTGGTGGCCCGCACCCCCACCGGTGCGCTGCTGACCCACAAGCTGCTCTCCGACAATCCCGCCCGCTACGCCGACGCCGCGGTGGCCGGCATCCGGGCGCTGCTCGACCAAGCTGGTGAGGCGGCCGGTGAGGAACCGGATGCGAGGCCGATCGCCGAGGTGATCGAGGCGGTACGCATGGGCACCACGGTGGCCACCAACGCGCTGCTCGAACGCCGCGGCGAGCGGACCGCGCTGGTGATCACCCAGGGGTTCGCCGACGCGCTGCGGATCGGCTACCAGAACCGCCCGCGCATCTTCGACCGGCACATCGTGCTTCCGGACATGCTGTTCGAGCGGGTCGTCGAGGTGGCCGAACGTGTCACCGCCGACGGCACCGTTTTGCGCCCTCCGGACCTCGACGCGCTGGAGGAGAAGCTGCGCGAGGTGTACGCCGACGGCATCCGCGCGGTCGCGGTGGTCTGCCTGCACAGCTACCTCCACCCCGCGCACGAGCGGCAGGTCGGCGAACTGGCCGCACGGATCGGTTTCCCACAGGTCTCGCTGTCGAGTGAGGCCAGCCCGCTGATGCGGGTGGTCCCTCGCGGTGACACCACGGTGGTCGACGCCTACCTCTCCCCGGTGCTGCGGCGCTACGTCGAGCACGTGGCCGCCGAGCTGTCCGGCGTACGCCTGATGTTCATGCAGTCCAACGGCGGGCTGGCCGAGGCGGGCCACTTCCGCGGCAAGGACGCCATCCTGTCCGGACCGGCGGGCGGGATCGTCGGCATGGTGCGGATGTCGCGGCTGGCCGGGTTCGACAAGGTGATCGGCTTCGACATGGGCGGGACGTCCACCGACGTGTCGCACTACGCCGGTGAATACGAACGCGTCTTCGACACCCAGGTGGCGGGGGTGCGGCTGCGCGCGCCGATGCTCGACATCCACACCGTCGCGGCCGGCGGCGGGTCGGTCCTGCACTTCGACGGCAGCCGCTACCGCGTCGGACCCGACTCCGCGGGTGCGGATCCCGGGCCGGCCTGCTACCGGGGCGGCGGCCCGCTCACCGTCACCGACGCCAACGTGATGCTGGGCCGGGTGCAGCCGGCGTACTTCCCGCACGTCTTCGGACCGGGCGGCGACCAGCCGCTGGACGTCTCCGTCGTGCGGGACGGGTTCGCGGACCTGGCCGAGCGGATCGCCGCCGCGACCGGTGACGACCGTACGCCCGAACAGGTCGCCGCCGGGTTCGTGGCGATCGCGGTCGCCAACATGGCCAACGCGGTGAAGAAGATCTCGGTGCAGAAGGGCCACGACGTCACCGAGTACGCCCTCACCACCTTCGGCGGCGCGGGCGGCCAGCACGCCTGTGCGGTGGCCGACGCGCTCGGCATCCGCACGGTCCTGGTGCCGCCGATGGCGGGCGTGCTCTCCGCTCTCGGCATCGGCCTGGCCGACACCACCACCATGCGCGAGCAGTCCGTCGAGTGCGGGCTGGACGCCGACGGCATCGAGCGGGTCGAGGCGGTGGCGGCCGATCTCGCCCGCACCGCGCGCGAGGAACTCCTCGCCGAGGACGTGCCGGCCGAACGCATCGAGGTGGTTCGCCGCGCGCACCTGCGTTACGACGGGACCGACACCGCGGTGCCGGTGGCGCTGGCCGAGCCGGCCGACCCGGCGGCGATGGTGGCCGAGTTCGAGGCGGCCTACCGGCGTACGTACTCCTTCCTGATGGACCGGCCGCTGGTCGTGGAGGCGGTGTCGGTCGAGGCGGTCGGCGCCACCGATCCGCCCGACCTGGACGCCCTGGCACCGGCCGACCCGGCCGCGGGGACCGCTCCCGAAGTCGAGGAGCCGACGGTACGGATGTACGCCGGTGAGGGCTGGCACGACGTGCCCCTCCTGCGCCGCGACCGGCTCGCCGCCGGCACCACCGTCACGGGACCGGCCGTCGTCACCGAGGCGAACGCCACCACCGTGGTCGAACCCGGCTGGGCGGCCACCGTCGCCGCGACCGGCCACCTGCGGATCGAACGCGTCAGCGCCCGCGCCGACGTGGACAACGTCGGCACCGAGGTCGACCCGGTCCTGCTGGAGATCTTCAACAACCTCTTCATGTCGATCGCGGAGCAGATGGGTGCCCGGCTGTCCTCGACCGCGCAGTCGGTGAACATCAAGGAGCGACTGGACTTCTCCTGCGCGTTGTTCGACCCCGACGGCAACCTCATCGCCAACGCGCCGCACATGCCGGTGCACCTGGGCTCGATGGGCGCGAGCGTGCAGGAGGTGATCCGCCGGCGCGGGAACGCGATGAAACGCGGCGACGTCTACGCGGTCAACGACCCCTACCACGGCGGCACCCACCTGCCCGACGTGACCGTGGTGACGCCGGTGTACGACCAGGCGGGGGAGACGGTGCTGTTCTTCGTCGCCTCCCGCGGACACCACGCCGAGATCGGCGGCCTCACCCCCGGCTCGATGCCGGCGACCAGCCGCTCGGTCGAGGAGGAGGGGGTGCTGTTCGACAACTGGCTGCTGGTGGAGAACGCCCGGCTGCGTGAGGACGAGACGCGGCGGCTCCTCACCGAGGCGGCGTACCCCTCCCGCAACCCCGACACCAACCTCGCCGACCTGCTCGCCCAGATCGCCGCCAGCGAGAAGGGTGTGGAGGAGGTCGCGAAGATGATCGACCACTTCGGGCTGGACGTCGTACAGGCGTACATGCGGCACGTGCAGGACAACGCCGAGGAGGCAGTACGCCGGGTGCTCGCCACACTCGAGGGCGGGTCGTACAGCTACGAGATGGACTCCGGCGCCCGGATCGAGGTGCGGGTCGAGGTGGACCGCTCGGCGCGTACCGCCACCATCGACTTCACCGGCACCTCGGCCCAGCTCGACACCAACTTCAACGCCCCGGCGTCGGTGGCGACGGCGGCCGCGCTGTACGTCTTCCGCACCCTGGTCGACGACGACATCCCCCTCAACGACGGGTGCCTGCGGCCGTTGCGCATCGTCGTACCCGAGGGCAGCATGCTCGCGCCGAGGTTCCCGGCGGCCGTGGTGGCCGGCAACGTCGAGACCTCGCAGGCGGTGACCGGTGCGCTGTACGCCGCGCTCGGCGTGCAGGCCGAGGGCTCGGGGACGATGAACAACGTGACGTTCGGGAACGCGCGGCACCAGTACTACGAGACGGTCGCGTCCGGGTCGGGCGCGGGCGAGGGCTTCGACGGCGCGGCCGTGGTGCAGACGCACATGACGAACTCCCGGCTGACCGACCCGGAGGTGCTGGAGTGGCGGCTGCCGGTGCTGCTGGACAGCTTCGCGATCCGGCGGGGGAGCGGCGGCGCCGGGCGCTGGCGCGGTGGTGACGGGGCGGTGCGCCGGCTGCGGTTCCTGGAGCCGGCGACGGTGAGCACGCTGTCGGGCCACCGCCGGGTCGCGCCGTACGGCATGGCCGGCGGACAGCCCGGCGCGCTCGGGCACAACCGGATCGAACGCGCCGACGGCAGCGTCGTGGAGTTGGCCGGCGCCGACTCGGCGGAGGTGGGTCCGGGCGACGTGCTGGTCGTGGAGACACCGGGCGGCGGGGGATACGGGCCGGTTGGTCCCGCCTGAGGCGCTTGGCGGGGTGCACCTGATCGGCCCGAGCCGAGCACGGTAGGTGGGCGACCTACCATGTCCGGCGTGCTGCATCTGCGGGTGACCTCGCCGCCGGAGCGGACCGAGAAGGTCGTCGCGCTCCTCGAGGACTGCGTGGGAGTCGCCAGCCTCGCCGTCGTGCCGGGTGCGTCGATCCGCCCACCCGGTGACCTGGTGTACGCGGACATCGCCCGCGAATCGGTCGAAGGGGTCCTGGGCGGGCTGCGAGACCTCGGCCTGGAGGCCGACGGGACGATCGCGATGGAGACCGTCGACACCGCCGTCTCCGACGCCGCCGAACGCGCCGAGCGGGCCGCACCCGGCGAGGGCGCGGACGCGGTCATCTGGGAGGAGGTCGTACGCCACACCTCCGACGACGCCGCGCTGTCGTGGACGTTCCTGTCGTTCCTCTTCCTCGCCACCACCCTCGCCGCGATCGCGGTCGTCCTCGACTCCTCGATCCTGGTGATCGGCGCGATGGTGGTGGGTCCGGAGTTCGTGGCGCTGGCCGCGATCGCGGTCGGGATCGTGCATCACCGGGCCCGTCTGCTGCGCCGGGGACTGTTCACATTGGCCGTCGGCTTCGCCGTGGCGATCGCGGGCACCACGGTGCTGTGCCTGCTCGCCCGGGCAGCGGGGTGGATCACCCTCGCGCAGATCGACCGGCCCAGGCCGCTGACCGGGTTCATCTGGACGCCGGACCGGTGGTCGTTCGTGGTCGCCTTCATCGCGGGGATCGCCGGCGTACTGTCCCTCACCGCGTCGAAGTCCGGCACGCTCGTCGGCGTCTTCATCTCGGTCACCACCGTGCCGGCGGCCGGCAACCTCGCCGCGGCCCTGGCCCTCGGTGACCTCACCGAACTCGCCGGCTCCGGGGCCCAGCTCGGCATCAACATGGCCGCCATCGTGCTGGCCGGTGTGGCGACCCTGATGCTGCAGAAGGCGGTCGGCCGACCGGGACGGCGGATCCGGATCTGAGCCGTACCCTCAGCCGATGATCTCGCCGATCGCCATCCAGAGGAGGTTCTCGATGATGGTCTTGGTGATCTGCCGGAAGATCGGGATCTCCAGCAGCGAGCCGCCGAACGTCACCGCGGCGGTCGCGATCGCCTGGGCGATCTGGAAGGCCAGGATCACCAGCTGGACCATGGCGTTGATCTTCAGGACCAGCACCACCCCGGCGTAGACGAACAACCCGAGGCCGAAGCCGGTGCCGGCGGTGGAGGCGATGTCGAGGTTCTTGGTGCCGCCGTGTTCGTTCCACAGTTTCGTGAAAGCCTCGACGGTGGGCCCCTCGTGTCCTTCGGAGACCTTGGTCGCCGCACCCTGCGCGCCGCCGGACACGGTGCTCAGCCGGTCGGCGAAGTCCACCCAGGTCCGACCCATCCCGAACAGCTTCTCCTCGTCGCCCTCCGGCCAGTTGATGCCGATCATGCCGAGCACGGTGACGAGTTCGCCGGGAAGTTGGAGCCCCATGTCGTCTCAGACCGCCTCGACGTCGTTGCCGACCTGGCTGAACAGCTGCCCGCCGCCCTCCTCGTTGTCGCGCGCGGTGCGCGCCACGTGGTGGGCGGCCTCGGAGTGGGCGGTCAGGTCACCGAGGATTCCTTCGAGCTGGTCGAAGGCGAACCCCGACACGACCTGGTGGGTGACGCCGATCAGCATCCCGATCTCGTCTCCGCCCCACGGCTCACCGAAGCCGGCGAGCTCGGCCTTGATGCCCTTCAGGTCCCGGGCGAGGTCCTGGGCCACCTTGTCGAGGTCACCCGAGGCGAGGTTGAGCTGGTTCCACCCGAGCTTGACGTTCTCGTCACCCATCGTCGTTCAGTCCCTGTTCGTCGTTCAGTCCCTGTTCGTCGTTCAGTCCCTGTCGAGTCGATCCTGGACGTCGGTGATGGCCTGCAGGTAGCGCCGCATCTGCACCACCGACTGCTGCTGGAACTCCTGCAGGCGTTCCAGCATCTGCTGCTGGTCGGCCAGCGCGGGCAGGGCGCTGGTGAGCTTGCCCTGCAGGTCGGCGAGCGCGACGTTGGCCGCCTCCCGGAACGCCTCCGCCACTGTCGCCGAGTCAGAACGCAGCAGCCTCGGGTTGAGCTCGACCGTCTCCAGCTCTCCACCCGGCTTGGCAGTCACCCGGACGTAGCCGTCGAGTGCCTCACCCACGCCGCGGACGGGTTCGGCGTCCTCGGTGCCGTCGGCGGGCCTTCCGGCGGTGCCCGGCTCGGCCGCTGGATTGCCGCCGGGATCGCTGTCAGCGTTGGGATCCGGCTTCTGGGCCAGCGGACGCAGAGCCGCCATGGCGTCGTCGAAAAGCCGGTCGAAGTCGTTGGCGCTGACGTCTGGCACGGCCGCCCCCTGGTGTCGTCCTGCCCGGTGCCGGTGCCCCAAAGCACGCGGTGATCCTCGCTGCTGAGCGACTGTAGCCCACCACCCCGATGTCCGGCGCGGCATGATCGGCAGGCTGTGGACAACTTCCGCATGCGACCGCGCGGCTCCCGTACGGTTCGATCGATCCGGGTGCGGGCTCGTGTTCGCCGAGCGGCCGTGCGGGCGAGGGCACATGGTCGACATCGTGGCGGAGTTTCGCGGCACCCTCGTACGCACCGGTGGGAGGGCGGACCCCTTCACGCCTCCCGCGGCATCTCCGTTTCTCCCGCTCGACCAACTGCGCCAGGGGGCTGGACCATCGCCCGGCGCCCGCACTTCGGCGCCGACTCTGCCTGTCACGGTCGTTGCACCTTCTGCTGCGGGTCCACCCACTCCGGCGGGATGTACTCCGGGTGGCCGTGTGCGCCCATGCGGACCTGCCAGCCGCGGTGGTGGACGAAGGTGTGATGGGCCTTGCAGAGCAGGACTCCGTTCGCCAGGTCCGTCGGCCCGAAGCTGTCCCAGGGGTTCATGTGGTGGGCGACGCAGCGGCGTTCGGGGACCTGGCATTCGGGGAAGTGGCAGTGGCTGCCGTCGCGGACGGCGAGGGCGCGGCGTTGTGCTTCGGTGAAGAAGCGGTCGGCCATGCCGACGTCGAGGACTTCGCCGTTGCCGCCGAGGACGACGGGGATGATGTTCGCGTCGCAGGCCATCCTGCGGATGGTGGCGACGGAGATGGGTTCTCCGCGTAGGCCGAGGATCCTGGCTGATCCGCCGCCTCCGCACTTGCTGCAGCCGTCGTGTGGGTCGATGCGGCCGTCCGGGTCGATGAGGTCATCGCGATCAGTGGCGTCCTCGGTATCAGTGGCGTCATCGGGGTCGCCAGGATCGGAAGCAGCCTTCGACCCCGCCGTACCCCCTTGAGTTTCGGTGTCGGCGTCGTCTTGTGCCCCGAGGTCGCAGTCCTCGGGTCCGGTATCTGTTTCCGGATCGGATCCGAGTCCTGTTCCAGCTTCCCTTTCGGCGTCGGGGTCAGTTCCGGTATCGGGGCGGGTTCCGGTTGCGGTGTTCGGTTGTGGGGGTTGGCCGGGTTCTCGCGGTCCGGGTATTCGGTCCGCGGCGATGCCCGGGCCGGGTGGGCTGGGTGCATCGAGTGGGTCGTGTGCGCGGAACGGGGCCGGTGACAGTTTCGCCTTGCCCGGTTGACCATTCCGGCTGCTCGTCGTCCGCGGGCCACCGGACCGGCACAGGTCGTCGGCGTCGCCCCCGGTCGTTTCGCGCAGGTCTGCCGTCCCGCCCGGATCAGCGCCCGGATGTGGGGCGCCGGTGTCTGCTGGCCGGGCTGCCTCGCCCGGGCCCCTCGTCAGGTCCGGGTCGCCGACTTCTTCGTCAACGTCGGATTGCGACGGGGAGCCCGCGGTGGCATTGGTGCTCGGCCCGGCGTTGTCGCGCGGCTTGACGTCCCCGGTGACGTCGGTGTCGCAGGTCTGTTTGCTGGGCTCGGCCATCTCGCTGGCGGTGTCTCCGGCGTCGTCGCTCTGCTTGCTGGGATTGGAGTTGGCGGGCTTGGCCTCTGCGGTGCCGGGGCGGGTCTTGTCTGGCCCGGACTCTCCCGACCCGGGCTGTCCCGCCTCAGAACCCTCGGTGCGCTTGGCGGTCTCGTCCTGGGCCTGGCCCTTGGCCTTGCGCTTGGTCTTGCGTTGGGCTTGGCGTTGGGCGTCGGGGGTTTGGCAGCCGCACGGCATGGGGCGGACGGGGTTGAGGTCGTCGATGGTGCCGTACCCGACGCCGTTCATCAGGTTCTGCAGATCGATCAGGACGGTGACGCAGTCGCGTCCTCTGCCGCGGTTGGGTGAGGCCTGGTGCTGCGCCCACTGGGCGACCAGCTCCGCGAACGCGTCGCCGCGTTTTTGGTCCAGGGGACGGTCGTCGGGCTCGGGACGGGTGTCACGGGCAACCAGCGCTTCGACCAGCTTGCGGAGGACTTCCATCTCCAGCACCGGCAGCTTGATCACCACCGTCTCCGAACCGGGGATCCCGTTCGGCGCGTATTTCAGGGAACGGGAGCGTTCCGCGGCGCGTTCGGCATCGTCGAGTTCCTTACCCAGCCGGCGTTCGGATTCCTCCGGTGCCAGGTAGTGCAGCAACGCCCGGCCCAGCAGGCGCACGTCGTCGGGGTTACGCCGCTTGGACTCCTCGATCAGGTACTCCTCGGCCTTGACGCGTTGTTCGAGGCCGACCCACTTCGGGAGGTCCTTGATCGCCCCCGCGATCACCTGCGCGTGCCGGAACGACAGTTCCCCACGCGCCAGCGCACGGGCGGTCAGGGTGATGGTGCGGTCCAGGTCCCGTGCCAGGGCGACGGTGGCGTAGGAGTCCTTCTTGCCCATCCGCTGGGCGTTGCGCAGCCAGGCCGCCGTGGTCGCCGCACCGGTCGTTTTGCCGATGTCGCGGGCTTCGGCCTGGCGTATCCAGGACAGTTTCAGCGCGGCCGCCCGGGATTCCTCGACGGTCAGTTCGCTGATCAGCTCACCGAGCTCGCGGGCCTCCAGGCTGGTGGTGGGGGTGGCCAGGGCCTCGTCGAGCCCGGCGCGGAACAGGGCGACCGCAGCCCTCAACCGGGCAGCGGCGCCATTGCCGCCTGCACCGGGAAGGTCCTGCGTCGTCGAATACATGTTCGAACTCTACCGGCTGCCACCGGCAGCTCACCCGTTGTCCACAACGCGACCCCGAAAACACGCCGATCCGCTACCTGTGGACAGAAACCTGGCGGGGCACTGCCTGCCTGGCATCGCTTCTGTCCGGAGCTCCTCCTCGCCGAACGCCGTGCGGCGGGCCGTGCGCCGGTCCGGCCGCACCCAGCCGGTATCCTCGGCTCGGTCCCGGCGGTGGTGACGCCGCCGTCCCGCACCGCCATCGGAGGAGATTTCCCGTGATCCTGCGGATGTCGACGTTGTTCCTGCGCACGCTGCGCGAGGATCCGGCCGACGCGGAGGTCCCGAGTCACCGGTTGCTCGTCCGCGCGGGCTACATCCGCCGGGTCGCCCCGGGCATCTACTCCTGGTTGCCGCTGGGCTGGCGCACCTACCTCAACGTCGAGCGCATCGTCCGGGAGGAGATGGATGCCGCGGGATTCCAGGAAGTTCACTTCCCGGCCCTGCTGCCGCGTGATCCGTACGAACGCACCGGGCGGTGGACGCAGTACGGCGACGACATGTTCCGGCTCAAGGACCGCAAGGGCAACGACTACCTCCTCGGCCCCACCCACGAGGAGATGTTCACCCTCGCGGTGAAGGACCTCTTCTCCTCCTACAAGGACCTCCCACTGTCGATCTACCAGATCCAGTGGAAGTACCGCGACGAGCCGCGCCCGCGAGCGGGAATCCTGCGCGGCCGGGAGTTCGCGATGAAGGACTCCTATTCCTTCGACGTCGACGACGCGGGACTGGAACGCTCATACCGGCGCCATCGCGAGGCCTATGTCCGTACGTTCGACCGGCTCGGCCTGGACCACGTGATCGTCAAGGCGATGGCCGGGGCGATGGGCGGCTCGCTCAGCGAGGAGTTCCTGACGCCGAGCGAGGTGGGCGAGGACACCTACGTCCGCTGCACCTCCTGCGAGTACGCCAGCAACACCGAGGCGGTGGAGGTGCCCGCAACCGAGCCGGTGTCCCACGCCGGGCTACCCGCCGCACACGTCGAGGACACCCCGGACACCCCGACCATCGAGTCGCTTGTCGCACTGCTGAACGACGATCAGAAACTCCGCCGCGACGACCGGCCCTGGCAGGCGTCCGACACGTTGAAGAACGTCGTGGTGAAGCTCGTCCACCCCGGCGGCGACAGCGAGCTCCTCGCCGTCGGCGTACCCGGTGACCGGGAGGTGGACGAGAAACGGCTGGAGGCCCAGGTCTACCCGGCCACCGTCCAGGCGGCGACCGACGAGGACTTCGAGGCCCGTCCGGAGCTGGTGCGTGGATACATCGGACCTGACGCGCTGGGTGCGGACAAGCCGGCCAAGGTCCGTTACCTCGTCGACCCGCGGGTCGGTTCGGGCAGCCGCTGGGTCACCGGCGCCAACGAACCCGGCAGGCACGTGGTGGACCTCGTCGCCGGCCGCGACTTCACCCCCGACGGCACCATCCACGCCGCCGAGGTACGCGACGGCGACCCGTGCCCGCGCTGTGGCGGTGCGCTGGCGTCGGCCAAGGGCATGGAGATGGGGCACGTCTTCGCGCTGGGCCGCAAGTACGCGCAGGCGCTGGGCCTCACGGTCCTGGACGAGAACGGCAAGCAGGTCGTGGTGACGATGGGCTCCTACGGCATCGGGGTGAGCCGCGCAGTCGCCGCGATCGCGGAGAAGAACCACGACGCCAAGGGCCTGATCTGGCCGCGCGAGATCAGCCCGGCCGACGTGCACGTGATCGCCACCGGCAAGAACGACGCGCCGTTCGAGACCGCCGAGCACCTCGCGGCGGAGCTGGACGCCCGGGGCATCCGGGTGCTGCTGGACGACCGGCGCGGGGCGAGCCCGGGGGAGAAGTTCAACGACGCCGACCTGCTGGGCGTCCCCACGATCGTTACGTGTGGGCGGCGGATCGTGGACGGCAAGGTGGAGATCAAGGACCGGCGGACCAGCGAGCGCATCGACCTGCCGATCGCCGAGGTCGTCGACCATCTCGTGGAGGTCTGCGCCTCCTGACCGTCCCCGACCCGGCCGCTCAGCCGAGTGGTACGTGGTTGCAGGTGGTCGCCGAGCGCGGCTTGTACGCCACGAGGGCACCAGACCGGTGAACGCCCGGAACTCCTTGACGAAGTGGGCCTGGTCGAAGTGGCCGGTCCGGTGGGCGATCTCGCCCCAGTCGACCGGCCGGTCCGGCTCAGCAGGACCTGCTCCATCACGTCCAGCTTCGCCCGCGGCGTGGATGCCGCCGCCAGGCGTTCGCGGAGGTCGGCGCAGGTGTTCCCGCCAACACCGTCTCCCGCTGGTCGGCGGTGTCGATCACCCGCACGTGGGACCGCGGCCCGGAAAGGGCGGCTCCACCCGTGTCCTCCGCGGGCGGCGCACCGCCCGCTCCGTCGTACGTCCCGAACCTGTCCTCGGCCGGACAGGAGGCGTGACTCAGCTCGGCCGGAGCGTCTCCAGCCGCTCGTCGTACCGCCAGGCCGGACGCGTACCGCTCAGGTGGACGCCACCGATCCAGCGGTCCACGCCGTTGAGCTCGACGTGGTCTGCCCGGCCGGCGAGCACGTCCCGCCCCGTCGCGGTGAGCTCCACCGCGCGGTCGGCGTACGAGCCGTCATCCGTCGTCCCTGGGCCAACCGCAAGCAGCGGTCGACGAGCACCGGCGAGCTCGGCGATGCGGTCGAAGCAGGAGGTGTCGCCGAGGTAGGGCCGGCGTTCGCGGCGCCGTACCTCCGCGAAAACCGCGCCCGCGGTGCCCGCGCCGCCCTCGACGGCGAGCACGATCCGGCGCTCGGTCAGGGAGAGCCCGTCCGAGCGGCCGGGGTACTCCTGCGCCAACCGGCCGAACGCCTCCCCGAGGTGACGCAGGACAGGCGAGGCGATCCGCGCGATCGGGGCAAGTCCGGCGGGGTCGGGGGCGGTGAAGGCCGCCCAGGCGGCCACCGCGACGTCGTACGCCTCGGCGGTCAGCGGCAGCTCGTCCGTCCGCAGCCGCAGCAGCTCGGCAGGGGAGAGCTCACCCAGCCCTCCGAAGTGCGCGACGCCGGGGAACTCGCCGGCCGACACCAGCGAGACCGCCTCCGGCGGCACACCGGCGCGGTGCAGCCGGTCGATCACCTGCACCACCTGCAGCTGGTCGTACAGATCGGCCTCGAACCACAGCACGACCCGGCCGTCGCGGTGGGCGGCCCGAGCAGCCGCGGCGGCCAGCGTCGCGTCGCGGGAATCGAAGTCGGCGCGTACCGAGGCCGGATCCAGCCTCGCTCCGGCGATGAAGTCCGCGCGTACGGCACGCAGCTCGGCGTCGGAGAGCCCCCCGGGCACCGGACCGTCGTGGAGGACGTCGCGCCAGGGCAGGATCGGCTCGGTGAGCCCCGCCGCCCGCATCACCTCCGCGGCGCAGTCGCCGTTGGTGACGTGTAGGACGTGAGTGGTGTCGCCGGTCCTCGCGGCGGCCTCGGTGGTCCGGTCGTCCACCTGGGCACGGGCGGCGGCGTACCGCTCACCCGTCCTGGCCATTCGTGCGCGGACACGGCGCTTGAACGCGGCGTCTCGGGTCATGTCGAACCTGTCCCTTCGTGCCGCGCCGGCGCCCCCCAGCGGAGCCGAGCACGACAGCGGTGACAGGTGATCATGCCCGCTGCCGAGGTCGGTTCCCCTTTGCCTCCCTGGCAGATCCCGCTGGGGTGGATCGCGGAGGTTGGGCGCGGCAGGGCGCCGGGGCCCACACTAGGCGAGCGCCCGGGCCCCTGTCACCAGCCGGCAAGGGTGGTTCCCCAGGACACGGCGGTCAGCGGCCGACGGCGTAGTTCTGCATCCCGCGCGGGTTGGCGCCTGCCGACAGCACGCCGGTCCGCGGGTCGCGGGCGACCGCGCACAGCCGGCCGAGGCTCCAGGGGCCGGAACGGCTGACGACGTGGCCGCGGCGTTCCAGCGCGGCGACCACCTCCTCGCCGAGCCGGTCCTCGACCACCAGGCCCCGCGGCTCCATCGTCCGCGGGTAGAACGAACCCGGGAAGCTCGTCGTGTGCCACGCCGGCGCGTCGATCGCCTGCTGGAGGTCCTGCCCCGCGCCGAGGTGCCGCAGCAGGAACAGCAGCTGCCACTGGTCCTGCTGGTCGCCACCGGGTGAGCCGCAGGCGAGCACCGGCCGCCCCTCGGACAGCACCAGCGTGGGAGACAGGGTCGTACGGGGACGGCGCCCGGGAACGAGAGAGGAGGACAGACCCTCCTCCAGCCAGAACATCTGCGCCCGGCTGCCCAGGCAGAACCCCAGCGAGGGAATGGTCGGCGAACTCTGCAGCCATCCGCCGCTCGGCGTGGCCGAAATCATGTTGCCCCAGCGGTCGACCACGTCCACGTGACACGTGTCGCCGCGGGTACGCCCGGTGAGGTCGACGGTGGGTTCGCCGGTGTCGCCGGTTCCACGTCCTCGGGCGAGAGCGGTCCGGTCCGGGTCGGCGTGCGCCGCGGGCAGTCTGGGCGTACGCCCGTCCGGTGAGCCCGGGCGCAGGTCACCGGAGGCCTGGTCGCCCACCAGCGCGGCGCGCTCGGCGGCGTACTCCTTGGACAGCAGGGCCGGCAGCGGGGAGTCGGGCAGGTCGCCGTACCACGCCTCCCGGTCGGCGAGGGCGAGCTTGAGCACCTCGGCCGTCAGGTGGACGCCGAGCTCGCCTCCCCGGTCCAGATCCGACGGAGCGTCCAGCGCGTCCAGCAGGGCCAGCGACTGCAGCAGGACCGGACCCTGGCCCCACGCCTGGGTCTTGGCCACCGTCAGGCCGTTCCACTCCAGCGTCGCGGGCTCCTCCCAGGACGCCGACCAGGAGGCGAGGTCGTCGCCGGTGAGCAGGCCGGGGTTGTCGGCGCCGCTGGAGTCCCTGTGCGGCTGCCGGGAGAACGCCGCCACCTCCTCGGCCACGAACCCCTCCCGCCAGGCCCGCCGGGCGCCGTCGATCTGGGCCTCCCGGCCGGCGCCCGCGGCCTCGCCCTCGGCGGCCAGCCGCTCCAGGGTCTCCGCGTACGCAGGGTTGGCGAACATCGCGTTCGCCGTCGGCGGCCTGCCGTCGCCCAGCCACAGTGCCGCGGAGGTCGGCCAGTGTTCGGCGAACAGCCGCTCGACGGTGGCGATCGTCGTCACCGCGCCGGACACCAGCGGATGACCCGCGCGGGCGTACCCGATCGCGGGTTCGAGCACGTCGCGCAGCGGCCAGGTGCCGTGGTCGCGGAGCAGCAGCAGCCAGGCGTCCACCGCGCCGGGGACCGTCGCCGCCAGCGGGCCGGAGCCGGGCACGAGGTCCAGGCCGAGGCCGCGGAAGTGCTCGATGGTGGCGCCCGCCGGTGCGGGCCCCTGGCCGTTCAGCACCCGGGGCGCCGGGTCGTCCGCGGTGGCCACCACGGCGGGGACTTCACCGCCGGGGCCGTTCAGGTGCGGCTCGACCACGTGCAGGACGAAGCCGGCGCACACAGCCGCGTCGAAGGCGTTGCCGCCGCGTTCGAGCACGCTCATGGCACTCTGCGACGCCAGCCAGTGCGTGGACGCGACCATGCCGAAGGTGCCCCGGAGGGTCGGGCGGGTGGTGAACGTCATGAACCGTCCTCGTCGTCGAAGGAGGAAGCCGGCCGGCGGCCTCGACACGGCGGCGGCGACGTGCGGGTGCGACCGGGTTGGTGCGCCCGACCCTAACGCTGAGTTCTCCGTCCGGCAGGTGCGACGCCGATCTCGGCACCCGTCGTCCGTCCTCCGATCGGCGAGCACGGCGGGAGACACCAGAAGGAGACACCCGGTTGTCGGTGCCGGCTGGCACCATCCCGGCATGACGACGGCGACGACTGCGACGACAGTGAGTGCGGTGATCTTCGACTGGGGCGGCACACTCACGCCCTGGCACACGGTCGACCTGCACGACCAGTGGCGGCACTACGCCCGGGCCTACGACCCGGCCCACGGCGAGGAGGTGTCGGCGGCGCTGCGGGCGGCCGAGGACGACGCCTGGCGGCGGGCCAGGGAGGAGCAGCGCGCGACCGCGTTCGACGCGATCGTGCGGGCGGCCGGGCTGGAGCCGTCCGGACCCGCACACCAGCGCGGGGTCGAGGCCTACCGAGCGTGGTGGGAGCCGCACACCCTCTCCGACCCGGACGCCGCGCCGCTGTTCCGGGCGCTGCGGGAGCGGGGCATCCGGGTCGGTGTGTTGTCCAACACCGTCTGGCCGCGCGACGACCACGAGCTGGTCTTCGCCCGCGACGGCCTGCTGGACCTGATCGACGGCGCCGTCTACACCAGCGAGATCGCGCACACCAAGCCGCATCCGGAGGCGTTCCGCGCGGCGATGGCCGCCGTGGGCGTCGACCGCCCCGAGCACTGCGTGTTCGTCGGTGACCGGCTCTTCGACGACATCCACGGTGCGTGCTCGGTGGGGATGCGAGCCGTCCACGTGCCGCACAGCGAGATCCCCGCGGCCCAGCGCGGGCACACCGACGGCGAGCCTGACGCGGTGGTCCAGCGACTGGCCGACGTCCTCCCGCTCGTCGACGGCTGGCGATCGGGCTCGGTCACCGCCGCTGCGCCGATCCGGTCAGCCGTTTCCGGTCGCTGCGATTGAACCTCCCTGCCGGACAGCGATGCGATGGCGGTCGGCACGTGCCATGCCGACGTCGTGAGCCTGTGCTCAGCGAGACGCCGGGCGGCGCCGACGACCGTCGTACGGGGGAGGACCCATGCCCGAGCTCGACCGCCGCGGTTTCATCGGAGGACTGGGCGGCCTCGCCGCCGGTGCGTCGGCGCTGGCGGCCGCGCGGCCGGCGCCTGCCGAAGCGGCCACCGAGCCGATCTTCCACTACGACCTGACGCACCTGTACGCCCTCGACCTGGCCGACCCGGCACAGGCGGCCCGGGCCCACGACGAACTCCATTTCGTCTCCACCCTGCAGGGCATCGTCAACCGCGACTTTCCCCGGCTCTACGTTCACTTCGTCGACCACAGCGAGCTCGGCAGCATCGACATCGACGACTACTGGCTCGCCGTGCTGCGCCGGGACGGCGGGCTGCTCGCCGGCCGCCCGCTTCGCCACCTCGACAGCCTCGAGGAGCTGGTCAGGACCTTCCGCCGCGCACTCCGGGGCGCCGTGGTGTGGGACCCGAACGTCCCGGCCACCTCCAACGTCGCGTCGACGGTGGCCGGTGCCCGTGACCTGGTGGCCGTTCGGTACGACCCCTCGCCGGACTCGCTGCACACCCGCTACGTCGGCGGTCCCGGAAGCCGGAACACCGCCGAGAACACCGCGTCCGACGGGCGGTTGCCGGCCGTCGTACGACTGGTGCGCGACGACGGGAGCCCGTTGTTCACCGGTCGTGGGGAGATCTCCGGCACCCGGCGCAGGTCGACGGGCAGCGCCAAGTGCGACGCCTACGTCTGGGCGATCGAGCACTACCTCCGCACGGGACGGTCCGCACCGGACCTCGGCTACTACCTCGACGGCTACTGGCTACGCCGCCCCCTGGGCAAGCTGCAGCAGGCGCTGCTCACCAACCACGATTACCTGGTCAGCCGGCGCGGGTTCTTCTTCGACCTGCTGCCCTGGGACGACGAGACTCCGGTCGACGACCCGGACCAGCCCGTCGGCACCGACCAGGCCACCCTGGAGGAGATCCTCCGGGTCGCCTACGAGCGGGCCCGGGGCGCGATGGTCCCGGTGCACGGGTTCGTCCCGTGGGGCTACAAGTACACGACGGTCGACCCGGCAGGTGGGCACCACGACCCGGTGGCGACGGAATGGAGGTTCGTGCACGTCGCGTCGGCGTACAACGCCTACCTCGACGCCGACGCGGAGAACCTCGACGCGATGGCCAACGCCTCGGTGTTCCGGCACGCGCCGCTGCGGGCGGCGTACCCGCAACGTCCTCGCCCGACCACCGCCGACCTGCGCGCCCGCGGCTTCGTCGACGCCTCGGGCGCGGTCGTCCCGCGCCGCTACGTGATGTTCTACGTCGGCGACTACGACTCCGCGGCCTGGCTGTACCAGGTCATGCCCTACGTCTGGGACGACGCCGCCCGCGGCGAGGTCCCGCTCAACTGGGCGTTCAACCCCAACCTCGCCGAGCGGATGCCGGTGGCGCTGGACCTCGCCCGGCGGACGGCGACCTCGGCAGACACCTTCGTGGCCGGCGACAGCGGCGCCGGCTACCTCAACCCCGGCATGCTGGCCGAGCCACGTGAGTTCTCCGGCCTGCCGTCGGGGGTCGAGGCGTGGAGGCGGCACTGCCGGCCCCGCTACGCCCGCTGGGATCTCACCGTCACCGGGTTCGTCATCGACGGCTACGCGCCGGGCATGGACGCCGAGACCAGGGCGGCGTACGCGGACTTCTCACCCGGCGGGTTCGCCGCGCAGAAGATCGAACCCATGGGGCTGGTCGGCACCACCCCGTTCGTCCGGATGGGGCCCGACCTTCCGCGCGCCGACCCGTCGACCGCCGCCCGGACGCTGGAGGACGCGCTCGGCGGCGACCTGGCCGGGCCGCCCGCGGGGCCTCGGTTCCTCAGCGTGCGCACCATCCTGGAAAGCCCGTCGTGGCACCGCGACGTGGTGGACACGGTGCACGCACAGGCACCGGATGCCGCGGTGGAGTTCGTCGACGCGCACACGTTCTACGCGCTGGTTCGCCACCACCTCGGCTGAGCACCGGGCGACCGTGCGCTCAGCGGGCGCTCCGGGCACCGGAGACGTGGTGGGACCCGGACGGTGAGGGCGCCGCGCCGGGCGGGTGGGCGACGCCGGGGAAGGCCACCGGGTCCGCGCCCCAGTCCAGGCGCCGTCGGGCGCAGTCCACCAGCAGGTCGGTGCCCAGAGTGCGCACGCTCGAACTCGTCGCCGCGGCCACCAGGTCGGCGAACACCCCGGCACATCCGTCCTCGAGGTACGCCGCGAGCCGCCGCGCACTGCTGCCACCGGTCACCTGGAACGGCAGCCGGTAGCCCGCGTCCGCCGCGACCGGGGTCTCGTGACGCGAGCGGAGCAGTGCGCGCAGGCGTTCCCGCAGCTCGCGGTACAACTCGATCGAGCTCTCGCCCCGGCTCCGGTCGTCCGAGCGCAGTTGGGGTGTCAGCACCTGGTAACCCCAGATCGCGGCGTGCACACCGGCCAGCGCCTCCTGCAGGCCGGCGACCTCGCGGTCACTCATCGGTCAGCCTCCCCCGTGGCGGCTTCGAATATCGAACATCTAGGACGTCTCCGTGCCCAGCGTCAGCACGTGCGTGGACTCGCAGGCGCCGATCGAGGCCAGGATCCGGGCGTGTTCGGGATCGCGTACGACCCGGACGTTGGTCCGGCGCGCGGCGGTGGCGGCCTTCTCCAGCCCGAGCAGGTCGGCAACCGTATCCGCGCCCGCGTCGGGAACGACCGTGGAGCTCGGCCCCGGGCTCGCGGTCCGGCCGGGCGTGGGGGAGGGACTGGCCGTCGACCCACCGGCTCGCCGGGTCAGCGCGGTGAGCGCCGCGAGGTGCTGCTCGTGGCGCCGGACGTACGCCGACAGCTTCCCGCGCAGGTCAGGATTCCCGGCCATGGTCGCGGCGTAGGCGGCCAGCAGTGCCCGCTCCTCGGTCAGCGCCGAGGTGAGCACCGGAAGGTCCGGGTCGGGCGTCGGCGTGGCCGCCGAGCCGCGCCGGCCACCTTTGGTCGCTCCGGGGCCGGAGGTGCAGGCCGAGAGGAAGCTGCCGGTCAGGCCGAGCAGGCCGGCTCCCAGGGTCGTCCGCAGCACTCCACGCCGGGTCGGCGGCACCTCGTCGGACGCCGGGGACGCCGGGGACGCCGGGAACGGAGCGTTGGTGGGCGCGTTCACGACCGTGACGTTACCCGAGCGATTTCGGGCCTCGGCACGTTACGTCCCGCTTCTGGGTCCTGGGGAATTCCTGGCTCGCAGGTGCCCGCCGGGACGAAGATCGAACCGCACCCGGACACGGCGTGGCGCCGTTTGAAGGGCAATTCCGGGGACGGGTACGCTGACCACGCCGAGGCCGGGTCGCGGTGACCACGAGCCACCCTGGCCGGCCCTCGGTTTCGCACCAGTTCGTACCGGCTTCGCGTCAGTCAGCGGGGCGGCCGGGCCGGCACCCAGGTGGTCGCGACGGCGCCGCTCACCGCGGCATCCGGCCCCCGGTCGGCGTCGCGTCCGCACCGTCCGCACAACTAGAGAGGGAGGCTCCCGTGGCAAGCGGCCCTGCTGCTCGTGACCAGGTGGCCGACCTCCTCGCGCCGGTGCTCGCCCAGTCCGGACTCGATCTGGAGTCCGTCGACCTCACGCCGGCCGGCCGCCGTACCGTCCTGCGCATCGTGGTGGACGCCGACGGCGGCGTCACCCTCGACCAGCTGGCCGAGATCTCCCGCACCGTCGCGAAGCTGCTCGACGCCGGAGACGTGATGGGCGCCGGCTCCTACACCCTCGAGGTGACCTCGCGGGGCGTCGACCGCCCGCTCACCGAACCCCGCCACTGGCGCCGCAACGTCGGCCGGCTGGTCAAGGTGGTGCACGCCGACGGCAGCCAGCTGCTCGGACGGGTCACCGACGCCGGCGAGCAGAGCGCCGAGCTGGACGTCGACGGGACGACCCACCGGGTCGACTTCGCCCGGGTGGCCAAGGCACGGGTGCAGGTCGAGTTCGCCAAGATGCCACCGGCCGACGACACCGACTCCGACGACACCGACTCCGGCGACGAGCCGGACGACGACACGTACGACGATCACGACGCGGACGACTCAGACGGCGCACACACCACAGACGGCACGAACGGCACGGACAAGGAGGGATAGGCCCATGGACATCGACATGGCGGTCCTGCGCGCTCTGGAGCGCGAGAAGGACGTCCCTCTGGAGGCCGTCTGCGAGGCGATCGAGCAGGCCCTGCTGATCGCCTACCAGCGGACCGAGGGAGCTCAGCAGCGCGCCCGGGTCGAACTCGACCGCAAGAGCGGGCACGTGACGGTCTACGCCTCCGAGCTCGACGAAGAGGGCAAGCCGGCGCGGGAGTGGGACGACACCCCGACCGGCTTCGGCCGGATCGCCACGACAACGGCGAAACAGGTCATCCTGCAGCGGCTGCGCGATGCCGAGGAAGACCACATGTTCGGCGAGTTCGTCGGCAGGGAGGGCGACATCCTCTCCGGCGTGATCCAGCAGGGGAAGGACCCCCGGCTGGTGTACGTCAACCTCGGCCGGGTGGAGGGCGTTCTTCCGCCGCAGGAGCAGGTGCCGGGCGAGCGGTACAACCACGGCGACCGGATCAAGTGCTTCGTGGTCGCGGTCCGCAAGGGCTTCCGCGGCCCGCAGATCACCCTGTCGCGCACCCACCCCAACCTCGTCCGGAAGCTGTTCGCGCTGGAGGTCCCCGAGATCGCCGACGGCACCGTCGAGATCAGCGGGATCGCCCGCGAGGCCGGGCACCGCACGAAGGTCGCGGTGCACTCGCGTAACCCGTCGGTCAACGCCAAGGGCGCGTGCATCGGCCCCGTGGGTTCGCGCGTACGCAACGTCATGAACGAGCTGCACGGCGAGAAGATCGACATCGTCGACTGGTCGGAGGATCCGGCGGAGTACGTCAAGCAGGCCCTGTCGCCGGCGCGGGTGCGCAGCGTCGAGGTCGTCGACGCCGCCGCCCGGTCGGCTCGCGTGGTCGTACCCGACTACCAGCTCAGCCTCGCCATCGGACGCGAGGGCCAGAACGCCCGGCTCGCCGCCAGGCTGACCGGGTGGCGGATCGACATCCGTTCCGACACCGCCGAGGCCGAGCCGGCGCCGGGCACTGCCGCGGGCGGCGACTCCACCGAGCCCGCGAACCCGGCCGAGGCGGGCGCGGCCGGTGACCAGCAGGCCGCCCGGCAGGGTGACCAGCAGTAGGTAGACTTGTACGGAACACCGGCCGGCATCGGGGACCGGCACCGGACCGACGGCACCACACCGGTCCGAGACCGGTCCGACCCGCCCTGACCAGGCGAATCCGGCTGATCCGGCCGGAATCGGACCCACCTCCGATCCGGATGAAGAGATCCAGCGCCCGCCGAGCCCGGCGGTCTGGGTACACTCTCACGAGGTGGGTCGTACGGGTCTGGAACCAAACACGCGTCCGCACGTGGTGCGCACGTGTGTGGGGTGTCGGCAACGTACGGCAAAGTCTGACCTGCTCCGGGTCGTCCTCGCACGTGACGAGACCGCCATGCGGTTGGTCGCGGACGTCTCCGGCCACGCGCCGGGTCGTGGGGCGCATCTGCATCCCACGAGAGAATGCCTCGGACTCGCCGAACGCCGAAGAGCGTTCGCGCGCGCCCTGCGTGCGCGGGCCCCGATCGACGTCGGCCCGCTCCGACGTCACGTCGAGCAGCAGGATCCAGTCGACACCGGCCAGGCGGATGCCGCCGATCTGGCCAGCAACGCACCGAACACCGGCGACGCCCAGCGCGACCAGGGGCGCCGCCCAGGCAAAGAAAGTGGGTCGAGCGGCTCATGAGCACTCGATGAGAACCGAGCAATGAGCACGCCTGGTTACTAGCGGCCTGGACCCACAAGGGGCCCGGGCCGGCAAAGGAGAGCAGTGGCAAAGGTCCGGGTCTACGAACTCGCCAAGGAGTTCGGCATCGAAAGCAAGGCCGTCATGGCCAGGCTTCAGGAGCTGGGTGAATTCGTTCGCTCCGCTTCGTCAACCGTCGAGGCACCCGTCGTTCGCAAGCTCAAGGAGTCCTTCGCGACCGAATCCGGTGGCAAGGCCGGCGGACGGGGATCGGCGCGCAAGTCCGCGAGCAAGCAGGCCGCACCGGCGTCGCCGGCGCAGGCCGCATCGGGCGCTTCGGCCCCGACGACACCCAAACCGACTCCGGTCCCCGGCGCGAAGCCCGCGCCGCCGCGACCGGCTCCGGCCAAGCCTTCCCCCGAGCCCGTCGAGGTGGTTCGCGAGGCTGCACCGGAGGTGACCGAGCGCCCGGCGGCCACGGCCCAGCCGAGCGCCCCGGCGCCGCAGGCGCCGCAACGGCCCACCCCCCAGCCGCAGGGTCCCCGTCCGGGGCCGCGGCCGGACGGCGGCCGTCCTTCCGACCGTCGCGAGCGTCCCGAACGCCAGGAGCGCTTCGACCGTCCGGAACGCACCGACCGTCCCGAACGCACCGACCGTCCCGAGCGTCCGGCCGCGTCCGGCGCCCGTCCGGCACCTCCCGGTCAGCGCCCCACGCGCCAGCCCGGTCCGGGTGGCCCGGGTGGTCCCGGCGCCCCCGGTGGCCGTGGTGGTCAGGGCGGCGACTCCCGGCAGCGCCCGTCCGGCCCTCGTCAGGGTGGGGCTCCGCGTCCGGGCAACAACCCCTTCACCTCCACCCAGGGCATGCGCGGACCGCGGGATCGTGGCAGTCAGGGTGGTCCGGGTGGTCCCCGCCGTGACGGTGGCGGCTCCGGCCAGCAGGGCGGCGGCGTCCCCGGCGCTCCGCGACCCAACCCCGCGATGATGCCGACCCGGCCGGAAAGCTCCGGCGACCGTCCGGGTGGCCCCCGTCCGAACCCCGGCATGATGCCGTCGCGTCCGGCCGCCCGTTCGGGTGGTCCCGGTGGCCGCAGCGGTGGTCCCGGTGGTCCCGGTGGCCGCACCGGTGGTCCCGGTGGCCGTACCGGTGGTCCCGGTGGCCGTACCGGCGCGCCCGGTCGTGGCGGTCCCGGCGGCGGCGGTGGCCGTCCTGGCGGCGGTGGCGGTCGTCCCGGTGGTGGCGGTGGCGGTGCTCCCGCCGGCGCTCCTCCGCGCGGCGGCTTCGGCGGCCGTCCCGGTGGCGCGCGCGGTCGTGGCGGTACAGCCGGTGCCTTCGGGCGTCCGGGTGGACCGGTGCGCCGTGGCCGCAAGTCGAAGCGGCAGAAGCGCCAGGAGCTCGACAACATGCAGGCGCCGTCCGTCGGCGGTGTGCGTGTTCCCCGCGGTGGCGGCCAGACGGTCCGGTTGCCGCGAGGCGCCAGCCTGACCGACTTCGCCGAGCGGATCGGTGCGGACGCGGCGTCGCTGGTCCAGGTGATGTTCCACCTGGGCGAGATGGTAACCGCCACGCAGTCGGTCAGCGACGAGACGCTGCAGCTGCTGGGTGCCGAGCTCGAGTACGACATCCAGGTGGTCTCGCCCGAGGACGAGGACCGCGAGCTGCTGGAGTCGTTCTCCATCGAGTTCGGTGAGGACGAGGGCGAGGACGCCGAGATCATCGCCCGGCCGCCGGTCGTTTCGGTGATGGGTCACGTCGACCACGGAAAGACCAAGCTGCTGGACGCGATCCGCAACGCCGACGTCGTAGCCGGCGAGGCGGGCGGCATCACCCAGCACATCGGTGCCTACCAGGTCGCCACCGAGGTGGACGGACAGGATCGCAAGATCACGTTCATCGACACCCCGGGCCACGAGGCGTTCACCGCCATGCGTGCCCGTGGTGCGCAGTCGACCGACATCGCGGTGCTCGTGGTGGCGGCCGACGACGGCGTGATGCCGCAGACCGTCGAGGCGCTCAACCACGCCAAGGCGGCCAACCTGCCGATCGTGGTGGCGGTCAACAAGATCGACGTGCCCGACGCCGACCCGGCGAAGGTCCGCGGCCAGCTCACCGAGTACGGCCTGGTCCCCGAGGAGTACGGCGGCGACACGATGTTCGTCGACATCTCCGCACGGGCCCGGACCAACCTCGACGGGCTGCTCGAGGCGATCGTGCTCACCGCGGACGCCTCGCTGGACCTGCGGGCCAACCCCAACCAGGACGCGCAGGGTCTCGCGATCGAGGCGCACCTGGACAAGGGCCGCGGTCCGGTGGTGACCGTGCTGGTGCAGCGCGGCACGCTGCGGGTCGGCGACTCGATCATCGCGGGTCCGGCATACGGCCGGGTGCGCGCGATGCTCGACGAGAACGGCCAGTCGGTGGACGAGGCTCCGCCCGCGCGGCCGGTGCTCGTACTCGGCCTGTCGGCCGTCCCCCGCGCCGGTGACACCTTCATGGTGGTCGCCGACGACCGGATGGCCCGGCAGATCGCGGAGAAGCGCGAGGCGCGCGAGCGCAACGCGTCGTTCGCACAGCGCACCAAGAGGGTCAGCCTCGACGACCTGTCGAAGCTGCTCGAGGAGCGCCAGTCGCTCAACCTCGTCATCAAGGGCGACGTGTCCGGGTCCGTGGAGGCCCTGGAGGACGCGCTCGCCAAGATCGACGTGGGCGACGAGGTCGACCTTCGCATCCTGCACCGCGGTGTGGGTGCGGTCACCGAGAACGACGTCAACCTCGCGACGATCGACAACGCGATCATCATCGGCTTCAACGTCCGGGCCCAGGGCCGGTCGGTGGAGCGGTTGGCCGATCGCGAAGGCGTGGAGATCCGGTTCTACTCGGTGATCTACCAGGCCATCGACGAGGTGGAGGCGGCCCTGAAGGGCATGCTGAAGCCGGAGTACGAAGAGGCGCGACTCGGCACCGCGGAGGTGCGGGACGTGTTCCGTTCCAGCAAGTTCGGCACCATCGCCGGCTGTCTGGTCACCAGCGGGACCATCCGCCGCAACTCCAAGGCGCGGCTGCTCCGCGACGGCGCTGTCGTCGTGGAAAGCAGCGACATCGCGTCCCTGCGCCGGTTCAAGGACGACGCCACCGAGGTCCGCGAGGGTTACGAGTGCGGCCTCACCCTGCACAACTACAACGACGTGCGGGTCGGTGACGTGGTCGAGACGTACGAGATGCGGGAGAAGCCGCGCGGCTGACCCCGGCCACCTGTCGGCCGACCTCGTGAACCCAGGTCGGCCGGCCGGTCGGGACCGACCGTTGGACGAAGCCCCGGAGCGCTTCCGGAGAGGACCGAACAGCACGCCTGTGCGGACCCTCGCCGGGGAGCTTCGGGGCTTCGTCTCGGTCCGGGCGACCCGGTCGCCACGGGGTCGGCGCGGGAGTGGTTGGCTGTGTGCTGCGGGCCCGATGGCGGTGACGCCGGCAGGCCCGGACCGGTAGCAGCCGTCGATGTCGTACCCGCCGGAGGACGCGAGCCGATGTTCACCGGAACGCTCTGCGCCGACCTGCGCCTCGGCGACGTGCGGTCGCTGAAGGACAAGCGTTCGGTGCTCCGGCCGATCGTGGCGGAGATCGCGCGCCGCCATGCCGTGTCCGTCGCCGAGACAGGGCACCATGACCTCTACCGTCGGGCGGAGATCGGTGTTGCCGTGGTGAGTGGTGAGAGTGCGCACTGCCGCGACGTCCTGGACGCGGTGGAGCGGCTGATCGCCGAGCGCCCGGAGGTGGAGTTGTTGCAGGTACGCCGGCAGCTGTTCTCCGAGGAGGACGAGTAGGACCAGCAGGACCAGTGCGACCAGCAGGACCGAGCAGGACCAGTGGGACAGTGAGCGGCGCGAAGCACGCGAACCCGGACCGGTGGGGACGACCCCGGCCGGACCGCGTCGGCCGAGGAGAGGATGGCGATGAACCAGACACGGGTGAACCAGCTCGCGGACCGGATCCAGGTGATCGTCGCGGAGATGCTGGAGCGCCGGGTGAAGGACCCCAGGCTCGGCTTCGTGACGGTCACCGAGGCCCGCCTGACCGGTGACCTGCGCGAAGCCACCGTGTTCTACACCGTGCTCGGCGGCGACCAGGACCACGCCGGCACCGCCGTGGCGCTGGAGAGCGCGAAGGGCCTGATCCGCTCCGAGGTCGGCCGCCGGCTCGGGCTTCGGCACACGCCGAGCCTCGCCTTCGTCGCCGACGCCGTACCCGAGAACGCCAAGCACATCGAGGACCTGCTGCGCCGCGCCCGTGACTCCGACGCCGAGGTGGCCCGCCGGGCCGCCCAGGCGAGCCCGGCTGGCGAGGCCGACCCGTACCGCGTGCCCCGCACCGACGACGATCTCGACGACGAGGACGGCACCGACAGCACCGACACCACTGACGAGGCGGCCGGCTTCGCGGACGACCGGTCCGGCCCTGGCGGTCACGGCAGGAGCTGACGTGACCCCACCCGACGCGACTCCACCCGGCGCGGCGCGGCCCGACGTGACCCGAAGCGGCATCGTCGTCGTGGACAAGCCCTCCGGCTGGACCTCCCACGACGTCGTGGGCAAGGTCCGCCGGCTGGCGCACACCCGGCGGGTGGGCCACGCCGGCACCCTCGACCCGATGGCGACCGGCGTACTCGTCCTCGGCATCGAACGCGCCACCCGGCTGCTCGGCTACCTCACCCTCACCGAGAAGGCCTACGACGCGACGATCCGGCTCGGGGTGACCACCCGGACCGACGACGCCGAGGGGGAGGTGCTCGCCCAGACGTCCGCCCGGGGGGTACGCCCCGAGGACATCCGGGCGGGGGTCGCCGCGCTGACCGGCGAGATCTCCCAGGTGCCGTCCTCGGTGTCGGCGGTGAAGGTGGGCGGCGAACGCGCCTACCGCAAGGCGCACAAGGGCGAGGACGTCGAGCTGGCGCCGCGCCAGGTGGTGGTCCGCAGGTTCGAGGTGACCGACGTCCGGCCGGCGGGGGAGATCGTGGACGTCGACGTGGTGGTCGAGTGTTCCAGCGGGACCTACGTCCGGGCGCTGGCCCGTGACCTGGGTGCGGGGCTGGGCGTGGGCGGCCACCTGACGGCTCTGCGGCGTACCCGCGTCGGACCCTACGGGCTGGAGCAGGCCCGAACGATCGAGCAGCTCGAGGGTGCCTTCGAGGTGGTGCCGATCGCCGACGTGGCGGCGCGGACGTTCGCCAGGTTCGACGTGGACGAGCACACGGCGCGGCTGGTCTCGTTCGGGCAGAAGCTGCCCGGCGTGCGGGTCGGCGGGGACGGTCAGCCGGTGGGTGTCTTCGGCCCGGACGGCGCGTTCCTCGCGCTGTACGAGGACGTCGAGGAGGGCGCCCGGCCGGTCGCGGTGTTCGCGAGCTGACCGCCGGTCACACAACCGGTTGCCCGATGCCGGGACCGGACCGAGGGTCCGGAAGCGACCGTCTGGCACCCTTTGAGGCGGGCTTCTTGGCAGGTACCAGGACGGAAGGGCGACGAGGACACGATGCAGCGCTGGACAGACCTGACCGGGGTGGACCCGCGGTTCGGGCCGACGGTCGTCACGATCGGCGTCTTCGACGGCGTGCACCGCGGTCACCAGCGGGTTCTCGCCCGTACCCGTGAGCTGGCCCGCGAGCACGGCGCCCGCTCCGTCGTGGTGACGTTCGACCCGCACCCGGCCTCCGTGGTCCGCCCGGAGGCGGTGCCGCCGCTGCTGGCGACCGTGGAGCGGCGGCTGGAGTTGTTCGAGGCGTACGGCATGGACGGTGTGGTCGTCGTGCCGTTCGACAAGGAACGTTCCCGCGAGCCCGCCGAGGAGTTCGTCCGCGAACTCGTGCGCGCGCTGCGTCCGGTGGCGGTGGTGGTCGGCGACGACTTCCGCTTCGGGCACAAGGCGGCCGGCAACGTCGACCTGCTCCGCACGCTGGGCGCCGAACTCGGGTTCACCGTCGAGGGCCTGGCCCGGGCGGCGAAGGTCCCCTCGACCGCCGACCCGGCTCCCGACCCCGCGCCCGGAGACGCGGCGACCGCCGACGTACCCGTCGACGCCGTGTCCTCCACCGCGGTCCGGGACCGGCTCGCCGCCGGCGACGTGGCCGGCGCCCGGGCCCTGCTCGGGCACACGTTCCGGGTGGACGGCGTGGTCGTCGAGGGCGCCCACCGGGGTCGCGAGCTGGGGTTTCCCACCGCCAACGTGCCGTCGTCGACCGCCCTGGCGCTGCCCGCCGACGGCGTGTACGCCGGGTGGCTGCGGGTCGCCGACGTGGACGCCCCCGGCCCGCAGGTCTTCCCCGCGGCGATCTCGGTGGGGACCAACCCGCAGTTCGGCAACGAGCCGCGCCGGGTCGAGTCGTATGTCCTGGATCGGGACGATCTGGACCTGTACGGCCGGCCGGTCGCGGTGGAGTTCGTCGACCGGGTGCGCGGGCAGGAGACCTACGACTCCGTGGACGCCCTGGTCACCCAGATTCGTGCCGACGTGGAGCGCGTACGCCGCCTCCTCGCCGCGGACCAGGCTGACCGGCCCGTCTAGGAAAGGTCCTGGGTGAGGCCGGGAGCCGGCCACGCCGACGGGCGGGTGCCCCGGCCAGGGCTTCCGCCGCCCCGGCTGACCGGCCGGCCACCCGTGGGCTGGTAACCTGACCACTGCCGTACGCCGGCCGCGGACAAAGAGTGCCCAGGTGAACCCGCCCTGGCGCGCCGCGCAACGGATCCCGAAAGGAGCCTCGTGTCGCTAGACGCTGCGACCAAGAAGCAGATCATCTCCGAGTACGCGACCAAAGAGGGCGACACCGGTTCGCCCGAGGTCCAGGTGGCGCTGCTCACGCATCGGATCACTCATCTGACCGAGCACCAGAAGGCCCACAAGCACGACCACCACAGCCGTCGCGGCCTGCTACTCCTCGTGGGTCAGCGCCGCCGGCTGCTCAACTACGTCATGAAGGAAGACATCCAGCGCTACCGCTCGCTGATCGAGCGGCTCGGCCTGCGCCGATAGCTGGAAAAGCTCCGGGAGCGGTCGCCTTCGTGGCGCCGCTCCCGGTACACAACAAGGACCGGAGCGGTCCCCGCGCGAGGCGGTAGCCAGGCCGCCGGTCCTCGGTAGTGGCTTCCGGGAGTCCTCCGGGCGAGATCACCAACGACGCGATCACCCCGAGACGTACCCGAGAGCCTCGATCGAAGACCGGCACATCCTGTACCCCACGCACCCCGCGGCAGATCGCTCCCCGATGTCATGAGGAGGGAGCCCCGTGGAGGGTCCCGGAATTCACACCGCCGAAGCCGTCATCGACAACGGCCGCTTCGGCACCCGAACGGTCCGGTTCGAGACCGGACGCCTGGCCCGCCAGGCAAACGGGTCCGTCGTCGCCTATCTCGACGAGGACACCATGGTGCTGTCGACCACGACGGCCGGCAAGCACCCGAAGGAACAGTTCGACTTCTTCCCGCTGACGGTCGACGTCGAGGAGCGGGCGTACGCCGCCGGCAAGATCCCCGGCTCGGTGTTCCGCCGCGAGGGCCGGCCCAGCGAGGACGCGATCCTCACCTGCCGGCTGATCGACCGCCCGCTGCGCCCGTCGTTCGTCAAGGGCCTGCGCAACGAGGTCCAGGTCGTCGTCACCGTTCTGTCGCTCAACCCCGACGTGCTGTACGACGTGCTCGCGATCAACGCCGCGGCCTCGTCGACGCAGATCGCCGGCCTGCCCTTCACGGGCCCGATCGGCGGCGTCCGCGTCGCGCTGATCGACGGCCAGTGGGTCGCCTTCCCGCGGCGCTCCGAGCTGGAGAACGCCGTGTTCGACATGGTGGTCGCCGGCCGCGCGCTCGACGACGGTGACGTGGCGATCATGATGGTCGAGGCGGAGTCCACCGACCAGACCTGGGACCTCGTCCAGGGCGGCGTCCAGGCGCCGACCGAGGAGGTCGTCGCCGAGGGGCTGGAGGCCGCCAAGGGCTTCATCCGCACCATGTGCCAGGCGCAGAACGAGCTCGCCGCGAAGGCCGCCAAGCCGACCGCCGAGTTCCCCGTCTTCCGCGACTACGAGGACGACGTGCTCGAGGCGCTGTCCAGCGCGGTGCGCGGTGAGCTGGCCGAGGCCCTCACCATCGCCGACAAGGCCACCCGCGAGTCCCGCCTGGACGAGGTGAAGAGACTCGCGCTGGAGCGGATCGGCGCCGACTTCGAGGGCCGCGAGAAGGAGATCAGCGCGGCGTTCCGGTCGCTGACCAAGACCCTGGTGCGCGAGCGGGTGCTCCGCGACAAGGTCCGCATCGACGGCCGCGGCCTCGCCGACATCCGTCCGCTGTCGGCGGAGATCGGTGTCGTCCCCCGCGTGCACGGCTCGGCGCTGTTCGAGCGCGGCGAGACGCAGATCCTCGGCGTCACCACGCTCAACATGCTGTCGCTGGAGCGGCGCATCGGTCTGACCCTCGCCGAGGACACGACCAAGCGCTACATGCACAACTACAACATGCCGCCGTACTCCACCGGCGAGACCGGCCGCGTCGGCTCCCCGAAGCGGCGCGAGATCGGGCACGGCGCGCTCGCCGAGCGGGCGATCAACCCGGTGCTGCCCAGCCGCGAGGACTTCCCGTACGCCATCCGCCAGGTGTCGGAGGCGCTCGGCTCCAACGGCTCGACCTCGATGGGCTCGGTGTGTGCGTCGTCGCTGGCGCTGCTCAGCGCCGGTGTCCCGCTGCGCGCGCAGGTGGCCGGCATCGCGATGGGCCTGATCAGCGACGAGGTGGACGGCCAGACGCAGTTCGTCACGCTGACCGACATCCTCGGCGCCGAGGACGCGTTCGGCGACATGGACTTCAAGGTCGCCGGCACCCGTGAGTTCGTCACCGCCCTGCAGCTGGACACCAAGCTGACCGGTATCCCCGCGTCGGTGCTCGCGTCCGCCCTGCAGCAGGCGCGCGAGGCGCGGTTCACGATCCTCACCCTGATGGAGAAGACCATCGGAGCGCCCGGCGACATGTCGCCGTACGCCCCGCGGATCATCACCATGAAGATCCCGGTCGACAAGATCGGCGAGGTGATCGGGCCGAAGGGCAAGGTCATCAACCAGATCCAGGACGACACCGGCGCCGACATCGCCATCGAGGACGACGGGACCATCTTCATCGGTGCCGCCGACGGTCCCTCCGCGGAGGCCGCTCGCGCGGTCATCGCCGGGATCGCCACGCCGACGATGCCCGAGGTCGGCGAGCGCTACCTCGGCACGGTGGTGAAGACCACCAACTTCGGTGCGTTCATCTCGCTGGTTCCCGGCAAGGACGGCCTGCTGCACATCTCCAAGCTGCGGGCACTGTCCGGCGGCAAGCGGGTCGAGAACGTCGAGGACGTCGTGAAGGTCGGCGACAAGCTCCAGGTGGAGATCGGGGAGATCGACGACCGGGGCAAGCTGTCCCTGGTGCCGGTGGTCGAGGACGCCGAGAAGTCCGCCGACAAGTGAGCCCACGACTGGCACGGCTGGCTGCGGGGAGCCAGCCGTCGGGCTCGACTCGGACCCTCCTGAAGGAGGGCGACGGCGGGGTCGTGCGGCGCACGGTCCTGCCGGGTGGGCTGCGGATCATCACCGAGGCCATGCCGCAGGTTCGTTCGGTGAGCTTCGGGATCTGGGCGAGCGTCGGCTCGCGCGACGAGACCCCGGCGCTCGCCGGCGCCAGCCACTACCTCGAACACCTGCTGTTCAAGGGAACCCGGCGCCGGGACGCGATGGAGATCTCCTCCGCCCTGGACACCGTCGGTGGTGAGATGAACGCGTTCACCACCAAGGAGTACACCTGCTACTACGCGCGGGTGCTGGACGCCGACCTGCCGCTGGCGGTGGACGTCATCTGCGACATGGTGACCTCGTCCCTGGTCACCGCGGCCGACGTGGACAGCGAGCGTGGCGTGATCCTGGAGGAGATCGCCATGCACGACGACGACCCCTCCGACGCGGTGCACGACCTGTTCGCCGAGGAGTTGTGGGGTGACTCGCCGCTCGGCCGGCCGATCCTCGGTACCACGGAGTCGATCGAGGCGCTGACCCGGCGCCAGGTGCACGGCTACTACCGTCGCCGCTACCGCCCGGAGTCCCTGGTGGTGGCGGTCGCCGGCAACGTCGAGCACCGTGCCGTGGTGCGCCTGGTGACGCAGGCGTTCGAACGCGCCGGCCGGCTCAACGGCCAGGTCAGCGAGCCGACGCCGCCACGGTCGGGCAACCCGGCCAGGGCGATGGCCGCAGCGTCCGCGGCAGCCGCGGCTGCCCGGGGCTCGGTCCGGCTGGCTCACCGGCCCACCGAACAGGCCAATCTCGTGCTGGGCGTTCCGGGCGTGCCGCGCTCGGACCACCGGCGGTTCGTGCTGGGCGTCCTCAACGCGGCGTTCGGCGGCGGCATGTCCAGCCGGCTGTTCCAGGAGGTACGCGAGAAGCGCGGGCTGGCCTACGGCGTCTACTCGTTCGCGTCCCACTACGCCGACTCCGGCATGGTCGGCATCTACGCCGGATGCCTGCCGAGCAAGATCGACGAGGTGCTCGACATCTGCCGCGACGAGCTGGCGAAGGTCGTCTCCTCGGGGCTGACCGACGAGGAACTCGAGCGGGGCAAGGGACAGTTGCGGGGCTCGCTGGTGCTGGGTCTTGAGGACACCGGCTCCCGGATGGGCCGGCTGGCCAAGGCCGACCTGGTGTACGGCGAGCTGCTCAGCGTGGACGAGATCCTGCGCCGGATCGACGCGGTGACGCTGGACGACGTTCGGCACATCGCGAAGGAACTGCTGGAGGCGGCGCCGACGCTGGCCGTGGTCGGTCCGTTCGAGGACGCCGACCGGTTCGCGGGCGCGGTTCGCTGAGTGCCGTGGATGCCGCCGGTGGTTCGCCGCCGGCGGCGAAGGGGAGGAGTCGTACGTGGTGAAGGTTGCCGTACTCGGAGCCCGTGGCCGGATGGGCGCGGAGGCCTGCCGTGCGGTCGAGGCCGCCGACGGGCTCGACCTGGTGGCCGGGCTGGACGTCGACGACGAGCTGACCGACCTGCGCACCGCCGGCGCGGAGGTGGTGATCGACTTCACCCACCCCGACGCGGTGCTGGACAACCTGCGGTTCTGTGTGGGGAACGGCATCCACGCCGTGGTCGGCACCACCGGCTTCACACCGGAGCGGCTGGACCAGGTGCGCGGCTGGCTGGCCGACGCGCCCAAGGTCGGCGTACTGATCGCTCCCAACTTCTCCGTGGGTGCGGTGCTGATGATGCGGTTCGCCGAGCAGGCCGCGCGGTTCTTCCCCTCCGTGGAGGTGATCGAGCTGCACCACCCGCGCAAGGCGGACGCGCCGTCCGGCACGGCCTCACGGACCGCGGAGCTGATCGGCGCCGCCCGGCGCGAGGCCGGCCTGGGCGAGGTGCCGGACGCCACCACCCAGGAGGTGGACGGGGCGCGCGGGGCCAGGGTGGCCGACATACCTGTGCACAGCGTCCGGCTGTCCGGCCTGGTCGCGCACCAGGAGGTGCTCTTCGGCGGCGAGGACGAGACGCTGACGCTGCGGCACGACTCGATGGCCCGGACGTCGTTCATGCCGGGCGTGGTGCTCGGTGCCCGGACGGTGGGGGAGCGGCCCGGCCTCACGGTCGGGCTGGAGCACTATCTCGACCTGGACTGAGCCGTCCCCCCGGGTGTCACGGCGTCACAAGCGTCGCCGCGGCACACGCGTCACCGGCGCGCGCTGAGCCGGCGTTCCTCCTCGGCCTTCATCCGCTCCTGCCGGCGCACCCGCTCGGGGACGACGGCCTCCCGCGGCGCGGTGGGGGTGAACTCGTACCGATCCACGCCCAGGCCGCGCAGCACCGCCCGCTCCACCAGGGAGAAGTCGGCGGGGTCCTCGCGGTCGAAGCGCATCGGCTCGGCCAGGTGCACTGGCGGGTTGGTGATCAGCCGGGGCACGCGCAGCAGGTTCTGCGCCTTCGCGTGCAGGACGTACGGGTGGAGCAGGAACACGTCGCCGACCCGTCCGGTGGCCTCCACGAAGTTCTGGCACTGCCCGACCAGGCTCGGGGTGTCGAACTCCGTGGGCAGCACACCGCCCGGCCGCTCGGCGAGGTAGCGCGCCACCGGTCCCACCGAGTCCGCGGCCACGAACGTCGCACCGCCCCGGTGACGTACGTCCGACCACAACACCAGCGTCAGCAGGCCCTGCTCGGGTGAGTCGAGGAAGTGCCGGAAGAAGTCGCCGTCCTTGTGCCAGCCGGGAGCCGCGGCCGAGGCGGGCGTCCAGGGCCGGTCCTCGCCCTCCCACAGGTTGACGATGAAGCCGTCGCCCCAGGAGTACGGCTTGGCCACCCGGTCCTCGCCACCCAGCAGGTCGCAGGCGGCCTGCCAGGCCTTGGGGGCGAACTCGCGTACGTCGATCCGGCGGTGCGTCGGCATGTGGATCGAGGACTGTTCCCAGGTGGACTGGTCGTCCGGGTCGTACCCGAGCCGGGTCCACACCTGGTCGGTGTACTCCGCCGCGGCCTCGGGGGTGAAGCAGTCGTGGATGACCACGAAGCCCTGTTCGAGGAACGCCTGCGCCTGTTCGTCGGTGAGTACCTGATAGCCCGAAGCCATGAGAGTCCGTCCGTCGCGGTGATTCGTTCGTCTTGGTCCGCTTTCGACGCTAGGCGGGTGCGCGCCGGCCGGCTCGTACGTTCGCTCGCTGGTCTCGGTGCGCGAGACGGTTGTCCGCGCCTGGTCAGTGGGCGGCACCCGGCGGCGCGAACCCGGTCAGAACACCAGCCGCACCAGCGCCGCGGTGAGTGCCGCGAGCGCCACCACCACGATGAACGGCGCCCGCAGCAACAGCGCGACCACGGCGACCGCGACCCCGGCCAGCCGGGCGTCCACGACCAGCCGGGTGCCCGAGCTCAGGGTCTGCACACCGACCAGCGCGGCCAGCAGAGCGACCGGGAGCAGGGCCGCGGACCGTCGTACGGCCGGTTGGTCGAGCATCCGGCGGGGCACCGACACCCCGGCCAGCTTGAGCAGGTAGCAGCCGAGCGCGGTGGCCGCGACCGCGACCCAGAGTGTCACCGGCCCTCCTCGCCAGCCAGTCGCTCCGGCCAGGACTCCGGCGAGGACTCCGGCTCGGCCGGGGCGTCGGAGCGGCCCGGGCCGGCCGGCGTGGGCGACGCGGACCGCAGCCCGAAGGCGACCGCCACCGCACCCGCGGCGAGGACCGGAACCCCCGCGGGCACCAGTGGCACCAGCGCCACGGCGACCAGCGCACCGGCCGCCGCGACCGCCCGCGTCCGCGCGGTGGTCAGCTGCGGCCACAGCAGGGCGACGAACGCGGCCGGAGCGGCGGCGTCCAGCCCGTAGGTGCGCGGGTCACCGAGCGAGGCCCCGGCCACCGCGCCGAGCAGCGTCCCGGCGTTCCACAGCGTGAACAGGATCAGCGCGGTGTACCAGAAGCCGGCCCGGCCGAGCTCCGGCGAGCGCCGCCCGACCGCCATCGCGGTCGTTTCGTCGATGACGAAGTGCGCTCCGGCCAGCCGGCGGAGTCCGCGCAGCCGGAGCAGCTCGGTCAGCCGCAGGCCGTAGAACGTGTTCCGGGTGCCGAGCAGCAACGCCGCCAGCACGGCCGACAGACCTGCTCCGCCGGCGCCGACGATCCCGACGAACGCGAACTGCGACGCCCCGGTGAACGCGAGCAGGGACAGGGCGCAGGTCTGCCAGACGGACAGGCCACCGGCCACCCCGAGGGCGCCGAAGGAGATGCCGTACGCACCGGTGGCGATGCCGATGGCGGCCGCGTCGCGGACGACGGCGCGCCGGGTCTCCGGGACCGCCGATGCGGATCGGGACGGGGGCATCGTCAGTCGTCGACCAGGGCGGTGTGCAGGCGGACCTGCTTGGCGCGGACACTCCCGTCGCCGTACAGGTCGAGCTCGCGGTGGGCGCCGTCGGGACCCCAGCCGGCCTCGGTGAGGAACGTCCGCAGCACGTCGTCGGTGGACTGCAGCCAGATCAGCGCCCGGCGGAAGTTGTCCGCGACCAGGGTGTCGACGCAGGCCTGCAGCAGCCGGGACCCGTGGCCGTGCCGGGTCTGGGCGGGATCGACGTGGAACGCCGTGATCGTCCCGTCGGCGATCGGGTCGGCGTCGGGGTCCTCGGCCGGCCCGGTGGCGGCGAACCCGACCACCTGCTGGTGGTCGAGCGCGACCAGCAGCCGGTTCCGGGCGTCCGGCGGCGACGCCAGGGACCGCCGCCACTGCTCGGCGAAGGCCTCCTCGTCGAGCTGGTCGAGGACCTCGGCCGGGAGAAGATCGGCGTACGCCTGCCGCCAGGCCGCCACCTGGACCCGGGCGACCTCGGGGGCGTCGGCGGCCCACGCGATACGGACACTGGTGTCGGCGCTGGGCTGCTGGCTCATCCGTCCATCCTGTCAGCCGCCTTCTGGCGGGCGCGGTAGGCCCGGGTCTTCTGCCGGTTGCCGCAGGACCCCATCGAGCACCAGTGGCGGGAGCGGTTCTTGGAGGAGTCCAGGAAGGCCCACTCGCAGTCCGGTGCTGCGCACAGCTTCAGCCGCTGCCAGCTGCCCTCGGCCTGGGCGGTGGCGACCGCGGCGACCAGCGCGGCCAGGGCGGCGGGGACGCCCCGGCCGGCGGGGACGAGTGCCGGTGCGGTGCCGGTGAAGGTGACCCGCAGGGGGAGGCGGGCGGCGGCCCGGTCGAGCTCGGGTACGACGGCGGTGAGGTCGCCGTCGTGGTGCTGGCGCATCGCCTGCCGCAGCCCCGCGCGGAGCACGCGGGCCAGGGCGAGGTCGTCGTCCGTGGCTGCGACCGGGGAGGCCGTCGCGGCCGTCGAGGCCGTGGCAGCCGGGGAGGCCGGGGGCGGGGCGCCTTCCGCGGCGAGCAGGGCCTGGGAACGCAACCAGGCGGTGAGTGCCGCCGGGTCGGGCAGCCGCTCGGGTTCGGCGAGGTCGACGTCGTAGGTGTTGACGAACGCGGTCAGGAGCTCGGCGGGCGGCGGAACGCGGTCCGCGGGCGACTCGGTCACCGGCCCACCCCCTCGGCGCCCCTCGTGACGGGCCCGGCCCGGCTGCCGGACACCTCGACACCACCATAATCCGCACGCCGGTGCAGGCATTCCGCCCGGACCGGCCCGGTGCCCGTGATCGGCCCGCCGAGCAGCCTGTACCGGGAGCCTCGATATGACACCTTCCCGCCGAATCTGTGGGAACCCGTCACATCCGGCGGTACGCTGACCGCATGGTCGCCAGGGTCCGGACCGATGCCACCACGGGTGTCGACGCGACGGAGCGGCCCGACGGCGCGCCCGCGTTCGAGGCGCTGCTGGCCGCCGACGAGCGCATCGAGCCACGCGACGAGATGCCCGACGGCTACCGCCGTACCCTCGTCCGGCAGATCGCCCAGCACGCGCACTCGGAGATCATCGGCATGCAGCCGGAGGCCAACTGGATCTCCCGCGCGCCGAGCCTGCGCCGTAAGGCGATCCTGATGGCCAAGGTCCAGGACGAGGCCGGTCACGGGTTGTACCTCTACGCCGCCGCCGAGACGCTCGGCGTCGACCGCGCCGACCTGCTCGACCAGTTGCACACCGGACGGCAGAAGTACTCCTCGATCTTCAACTACCCCACCCTCACCTGGGCCGACGTCGGCGCCATCGGCTGGCTCGTGGACGGCGCGGCCATCACCAACCAGGTGCCGTTGTGCCGCTGCTCCTACGGCCCCTACGCGCGGGCGATGGTGCGCATCTGCAAGGAGGAGTCCTTCCACCAGCGGCAGGGCTTCGACCTGCTGCTGGCGCTGACCGGGGGGACCGAGCGGCAGCGGGCGATGGCGCAGGACGCGGTGGACCGGTGGTGGTATCCCAGCCTGGCGATGTTCGGTCCGCCGGACGCGGAGTCCACCCACGGCACGCAGTCGGCGGCCTGGGGGATCAAGCGGTTCTCCAACGACGAGTTACGGCAGCGGTTCGTCGACATGACGGTCCCGCAGGCGGAGGTGCTCGGCGTGCGGATTCCCGACCCGGACCTGCGGTGGAACGCCGAGCGCGGGCATCACGACTTCACCCAGCCCGACTACGCCGAACTCCTCCGGGTCATCAAGGGCGCCGGTCCCTGCAACGCTCAGCGGATGGCGCATCGGCGCCGGGCGCACGAGGACGGTGCGTGGGTACGCGAGGCGGCGAGCGCGTACGCCGGCAAGCACGCCGGGCGTACGAACGAGACGAACGGCGGGCCGGCGGCATGAGCGAGCACGGCGCCAGTGAGCACGGCGCGAGTGAGCACGGCCGGGCCGACTGGCCGCTGTGGGAGGTGTTCGTCCGGGCGCGGCGCGGGCTGTCCCACGTGCACGCCGGCAGCCTGCACGCACCCGACGCGGTGATGGCGCTGCGCAACGCCCGCGACCTCTACACCCGTAGGCAGGAAGGCGTGTCGATCTGGGTCGTCCCGGCGGCCGCGATCAGCGCCAGCAGCCCGGACGAGAAGGACGCGTTCTTCGACCCGGCAGCGGACAAGGCCTACCGCCATCCGACGTTCTACGACGTGCCGGAAGGGGCGCCGCACCTGTGACGGCACAGGGGAAGGCGCACGGGAAGACGCCCGGTGCTCCCGGCCCGGCCGGCGCGGTGGTGGACCCGCCGGTCGCCGTGTACGCCACCCGGCTGGGCGACGACGCGCTGATCCTCGCCCAGCGCCTCGGCGGCTGGATCACCAACGCGCCGCAGTTGGAGGAGGACGTCGCGCTGGCCAACCTCGGGCTGGACCTGCTGGGCCAGGCGCGGATGCTGCTGACCTACGCGGGGGAGCGGGAGGGGCTCGGCCGCGACGAGGACGACCTGGCCTACTCCCGGGACGAGCGCGGCTTCTGCAACGTCACGCTGGTGGAGCGGGCCGACGCCGACTTCGGTGAGGCGATGGCCCGGCTGCTGGTGTTCTCGGCGTACCAACTGCCGTTGTACCGCGGGCTGTCCGCGTCCACCGATCCCACGCTGGCCGCGATCGCGGGCAAGGCGGTCAAGGAGGTCGCCTACCACCGCGACCACGCCACCCAGTGGGTGTTGCGGCTCGGTGACGGGACGCCGGAGAGCCACCACCGGATGCAAGCCGGGATTGACAGTTTGTGGCCGCACGTCGACGAGCTGTTCGAGACCGACGACCTCGAACGCGCCCTGGTGGCGGACGGTGTCGCGGTCGACCGCCCCGCGCTGCGGACGGAGTGGGAGACGTACGTACGTGACGTGCTGACGCGCGCGACCCTGTCCGTGCCGGACCCCGCGGTCGCACCGGCCACCGGCGGACGGGCCGGCGTGCACACCGAGGCGATGGGCTATCTCCTGGCGGAGATGCAGCACCTGGTGCGTTCGCATCCGGGGGCGACGTGGTGATGGCGACCCGAGTGCTCGACCCGCAGACCGCCCGCGCCGCGGCCGCCGCCGTCGCCGACCCCGAGCTGCCGGTGCTGACCATCGCCGACCTCGGCATCCTGCGCGCGGTGAGGGTCGGGCAGGACGGTGTGGTGGAGGTGGAACTCACCCCGACGTACGCCGGATGCCCCGCCCTGGAAGCGATCGAGGCCGATGTCAAGGCCGCCTTGCATGCGGCCGGCGCCGGTGAGGTCCGCGTACGCCGGGTGCTGGCGCCGGCCTGGACCACCGACTGGATCACCGAAGGGGGGCGCGCCAAGCTCGCCACGGCCGGTATGGCACCGCCGTCCCCGGCGGGTCCGGGCGGCGGGCGCGGTTCCGCCCCGGTCGACCTGACGCTCACGGTGCGCTGCCCGCGCTGCGGTTCGGCGGACACCCGCGAGCTCAGCCGGTTCGGGCCCACCGCGTGCACGGCGTTGCGTACCTGCGCGTCCTGCCGGGAACCCTTCGAACACGTGAAGACGCTGTGAGCGCCCCACCCACGGACCCCGCGAGGGACCCGGCCGAGCCGCGGACCCGGCGCGGAGGCGTCCGGCGGCACGCCGTCGTCCACCAGCTGCGGGTGGCCCGGGTGGACCCGCTGACCGACGACGCGGTCGCGGTGACGTTCGAGGTGCCGCCCGAGCTCGCCGAGGACTACCGGTTCGTGCCGGGCCAGCACCTGAACGTCTCCACACCGCGCGCGGGCGACGACCTGCGCCGCAGCTACTCGATCTGCTCGCCGTGGAGTCAGCGGCCGCCGGCCCACCTCCGGATCGGGGTGAAGCGGGTGGCCGGCGGCGGCTTCTCGTCGTACGCGCTGACCGACCTGGCGGCAGGCGACGAGGTGGGCGTGATGACGCCGACCGGCAGGTTCACGGTCGTACCCGATCCGGCGGCGGCCCGGCACCTGGCGTTCGTGGCCGCGGGCAGCGGCATCACGCCGATCCTGTCCATGGTGGCCAGCGTGCTGGCGGGCGAGCCGGCCAGCAGGGTGACGCTGCTGTACGGCAACCGGACCAGCTCCTCGGTGATGTTCGTGGAGGAGCTCGCCGACCTCAAGGACCGCTATCCCGACCGGTTCCACCTGGTGCACGTGCTGTCCCGCGAGCTGCCCGAGATCGCCCTGCTGGGCGGGCGGCTGGACGCGGCGAAGCTGGGCGGCTTCCTGGACACGCTGCTGCCGGTGGAGTCGGTGGAGCAGTGGTACCTCTGCGGCCCGCTGGCCATGGTCGAGGAGATCCGCGCGTTGCTGCGCGAGCGCGGCGTACCTCGCGCCCGGGTGCACACCGAGCTGTTCCACGTCGGCGCACCGGTCACGGCCGAGCCGGTGGCCGCGGAGCCCGGCCCGGCGGGCGGCTGCGAGGTCGAGGTGGTGATGGACGGCCGGCGGTCGTCGTTCCGGCTGCCGACGCCGGGACCGCCGGTGCTGGAGGGCGTTCTGGGGGTACGCGGGGACGCGCCGTTCGCGTGCCGGGGCGGAGTCTGCGGCACCTGCCGAGCCCGCGTGCTCGAGGGCGGCGTACGGATGGACCGCTGCTACGCGCTCGAGCCGGAGGAGGTGGCCCGCGGGTACGTCCTCACCTGCCAGGCCCATCCGACCGGCGACCGCCTCGTGGTCGACTACGACGCCTGACGCCCGCGACCGGGTGAGGTCCCGGTGTGGAGCGGGTGCGGGAAATCGGGAGCGGGCGGGTCCGATCCGTCAGCACGCCGCTACGGTGGGTAGATGGCTTACGGCGCTCACGACGGCTACGACATCGACGGCATCCGCGCGGCCTACCCCGCGCTCGCGGACGGGCACGCCTTCCTCGACGGCGCGGGCGGCACCCAGGTGCCGCAGCCGGTGATCGACGCGATCGCCGACGCCTACCGCCAGGGGATCAGCAACGTCGGCGGGGCGTCGGTGACCAGCCGGCGGTCGGACGGCATCGTCGCCGAGTGCCGGCGCGCGGTGGCCGACCTCGTCGGCGGCGAACCCGACGGCGTTGTCCTCGGCCCGAGCATGACCGCGCTGACCTACCGGCTGGCCGACGCGCTGGCCCGGCAGTGGGGGCCGGGTGAGGAAGTGGTGGTGTCCCGGCTGGACCACGACGCCAACGTCCGGCCCTGGGTCCAGGCCGCCGAACGCGCCGGGGCCACGGTGCGCTGGGCGGACGTCGACGCGGCCACGGGTGAGCTGCCGGTCGAGCAGTACGACGACCTGCTCGGTGCCCGCACCCGCCTGGTGGCGGTCACCGGTGCGAGCAACCTCGTCGGCACCCGTCCCGACGTCGCCGCCATCGCGGCCCGGGCCCATGCGGTCGGGGCGCTGGTCTACGTCGACGGCGTGCACTCCACGCCGCACGCCGCCGTCGACGTCCGCGCGCTCGGCGCCGACTTCTACGCCACCAGCGCCTACAAGTGGTCCGGGCCGCACCTGGCCGCCGTGGTCGCCGACCCGGTTGCGCTGGACGGCGTGCGCCCGGACCGGCTGCTGCCCGCGCCGGAGGAGGCGCCCGGACGGTTCGAGCGGGGCACGCTGCCGTTCGCCGACCTGGCAGGTGCCGTCGCCGCCGTCGACCACCTGGCCTGCCTGGACGCCGGCGCCGCGGGTTCGCGGCGGGCGCGGCTGCTGGCGTCGATGGCCGCGGTCGAGGCGTACGAAACGGACCTGTTCGCCCACCTCCTCGGCTCCCTCGACGCGATGCCGCACGTGACGACCTACGGCAAGGCAGCCCGGCGTACTCCCACCGCCTACTTCACCGTCGCCGGCCACACACCGCGCGAGGTCGCCGAACACCTCGCGGACCTTCGGGTCAACGTCTCCAACGGCTCCAACTACGCCTGGGAGCTCGCCGCCGTGCTCGGCCTGCGCGACGACGGCGGCGCCGTCCGGGCCAGCCTGGCGCACTACACCGACCGGTCCGACGTCGACCGACTGCTCGAAGGCGTGGCCGGCATCCGGGCCTGACGGGAGACGAGTCGGGCATGATCCGTCCCTGATCAGGATCCGACCGAACGAGCCTGTTGATAACCCCCGCGCACGCCTGGCCAAGCACTATGGTGAGCGGCCAAAGGAACCAATTGACGTGTGCAGTTCGACGGCACCCGGCCGATCTGTGGCGTGGGCCAGCACCTGCCGAGCTGACTCATCCGACCTCGCAGTCAGGGGGTGGGCGCCATCGCCGAGATCGTGGTCACGAAGACCGGGACGTCGACCGTCGCGGCCGTCGGCGACGAGATCCTCGTGCAGTTGCCGGAGAACGCCACCACGGGCTACCAGTGGAGCGTCGAACGCGTGTCCGGGCCGTTGGAGGTGGTGTCGTCGGAGCTGGCGCTTCCCGGCGCAGGCCCCGGTGTGGCACCGGTCGGCGCGGGCGGGCAGCGGCTGGTCCGGCTCGCCGTCGTCGCCCCCGGACTGGGCGCGGCCGAGCTCGTCCTCAGCCGCTCGTGGGAGACGAGTTCGCTGGAACGCTTCGAGGTCGAGGTACGCGCCGAGCCCGCGAGCTCCTGACGCGGTCCACGACAGCACTGTGCCCCGGCCCTGTCCACCTGCGGCGTCCACGTGGCCTGAGCACCCGCCCGCCGTACGGCCCGACCACCGGGACCGGCCGGCGCGGCGGGTGCTCACCAGGGCATGTCCTGGCCGTTCACCACAGGTAGATCTGCCGGATCACTCCCTCCGCGTCCTCGCAGACGCTGACCGGCCGGCCGGTGCGGTGCGCCTGCGCGCCCAGGAACGCCAGCACCGTGCCGGCGTGCTCGTGCGCGCGGGGGAGCCGCCGCCAGCCGGGCCCGCGCAGGAACAGCCACGGCGTGCCCGGCCCCTCCGCCGGCCGGTACGCCTCGACGCGGACGTTCGCGTGCCAGTGCCCGCCCCGCCCGCCGGCCGGGGCGCCGGTCTGGGCGCCCCCGGTCGCGGCGGCCAGGTCGGCCTCGGTGACGTCGCCCGCCCGGCGCCGCGGCGGCGGCACCAGCGGGGGAGTGAACGACGGCTCGGGGCGGGTGCCCGGGGCGCTGACCGCCGAGGTCGCCGCCGTCCGTGGAACGGGAGCCCGTGCGGAGCTTCCTTCGGTGAAAGTGGTCGCCATGTGCAGATCCTCACGAAGGATGGAGCGAGGTGATGCGTCCGTCGTCCTCGAACAACCGGACCGGCCGCCCGAGGGCCTGGGACGTCGCGAGCTCCGCCAGCAGCGGGTGCTCCGACGCCATGTCGGCTCCGTCGAGGCTGAGCCAGCCGCGGTCGGCGCCGTACACCCACACGTGGGTGTCGTCCTCGCCCGCCCACAGGGCGAGGACCGTCATCTCCGGTAGCAGGGCGCGCAGGGTGACGCCGGTGATGCCGTAGACCTCGGCACCACCGGGACCGGGGTAGGACTCGATGTCGCACTCGCCGTAGCCGATCCGGAAGAATCCCTGCTCGCCCCAGCCGGTTCCCCAGCTGTTCTTGGCGATCCAGCACTGTTGGGCGTCGTCGTAGCCGACCAGTACGACGCAGTGACCGCCGGTCGCCGCACCGGACAGGTGCCGGTAGACACCCGACCGGTAGCTGAAGAAGTCCTGGTACACCACGAGGCACGCGATGACGGCGCCGTAGGTGCGCAGATGCTCCTTGATCGCACCCGGGCCGGCGCCGATCCGGGTGAAGCCGGTGACCCGCACCCGCCGGTCGAGCCAGCCGGGGTCCAGGCCCGCGTCGTCGGCGTCGTTCGGGGAGTACGGAAAGCAGTCCTCGAACGCCACGCCGTACTCCGTCACCGACGGCAGCAGCCGGCCCGGCCACCATCCGGTGTCCGCGCCCGCGCCGTCGGACCGGCCGTAACCGTGGAACGCGTGTGCCTCGGACAGATCCAGCGGCAGGTCGGGCATCCGCCTGGTGAACCGCGCGACGTGCTCGACGGCCGCGAGCGTCGCGAACGCCGCACAGCTGCCGCAGGGTCCCTGGTCCTTGACCGGAGTGGTGTAGTCGACGCCGCCCACGTCACGTAGGTCGAAGTGGCCCGCGTCGTCGGCGTCGCCGCCCGCTCCGGTCGGCCCGTCCCCGGAGCGCGGAGCCGGAGGGACGCGCGTCGCCGGCACGGTGCCCCGGCGCCCGCCCGGCCCGGCCCCGGCCGCACGGGGCCTCGGCAGCGGGACGCGAACCCGACCGGCGCGCTCGCTCTCCGACAGTGCCGTCATCGGGTTGCGCGCCATCTCCCAGGACGTGCCGGCTCCGGTCAGCATCCGATCGAGGTCGGTCAGGTCGAGGGGCTGGTGAACAGGCATGGTTCCCCCGTGGGCGTTTCCGTGGGCGGTCCGGTGGATCGGGGATTCCGGTCGCCTGCGGGTACGCCGGTGCGGGCCCGGCGGCCGGTCTGGGTGGGGCTGGGGGTGGAACGAACTGGTGAGACGAGCACGGGGCCGTGGCGCGGGTCGACGGCGCCGTTCGGTGGGCCGCCGAAGCGTGCGGGCCCGGTGCTCTGCGACGTCTCCATGGACGCCCTCCAAGGGGTCCCGGGGGTGTTGACTTCCGGGGCCTTGGGTTCTGGGTACTCCTATGTGAGAAGAGTGACAAGTGATAACCGGAAAGTAGTCGTTACAGTTCGATGAAAGTTCAGATATGCGGAAACGCCTGGTCAGCGAGGGGTTCGGGTGGGTTCGCGAGGTCTGGCGGGCGCCGGTGGCCGACCCGGCGCGGGTCCCCGCCCTGTCGGAGCGGCACCCTAAGCTGACGCGGGTCGGGCGTGAACGGGACAGTTCACGACATCCGGCACACGACTTCCCGGGAGGAACAGGCATGGGTGGTGCGACGGCGGCGACCGACGTGGACGCACGGACGGATGACCAGGCCGTGACGGGGGAGAGGAGCGAGCCGGTGGCCGCAGAAGCCGACGGCGCGGAGGCGGAGTTCCGCGACGACGTGTCGGTCGAGCTGGTCCGGTCGGCCGCCCGCGACGCCGACGTGCTCTTCGCGGCCCGGGTGTCGACCAAGGGCGAGCAGTCCCTGGACGACGTGGAGGCCGACGCCGAGCGGTCCCGCGGCCTGATCAACTACCTCATGCGGTCCCGGCACGGCAGCCCCTTCGAGCACAACTCGATGACCTTCTACGTGCACGCGCCGATCTTCGTCTTCCGCGAGCTGATGCGGCACCGGATCGCCTCCTATAACGAGGAGTCCGGGCGTTACCGCGAGCTGCGGCCGGTGTTCTACGTCCCCGGTCCCGAGCGCAGGCTGGTGCAGGAGGGCAAGCCCGGCCACTACCAGTTCGTGTCCGGCACTCCGGAGCAGCACGCGCTGGTCGAACGCGAGACCCGCGAGCAGTGCACCCGGGCCTACGCGTCCTACCAGCGCATGCTCGCGGCGGGCGTCGCCCGCGAGGTGGCCAGGATCGTGTTGCCGCTCACGATCTACTCCTCGGCCTACGTCACCGTCAACGCCCGCTCGCTGATGAACATCCTGTCGCTGCGCACCAACCGGGAGGAGTCCGCGGTCCCGTCCTACCCGCAGCGCGAGATCGAGATGGTGGCGGAGCGGATGGAGGCGGCCTGGGCGGGGTTGATGCCACTCAGCCACGCGGCCTTCGTCCGCAACGGCCGGGTGTCCCCCTGAGCGGGCCCCCGCATCCCGCCCGGCCGCGTCGTCGTCGCGCATAGAACACCGCTACGCGACTTCTCCTCCGGCTTGCCGAGCGGGCGCGGATGACCCGCTCAGTCGGTGAGCCCGAGGTCGAGGCGCCGGTCGGCGACGACCGACGCCACGGCGTCGACGAAGGCGTCGACCGGCATCGCCGGTAGCCGGCGGTCGTCCCGCAGCCGGACCGCCACGGTGCCTGCCTCGGCCTCCCGCCCGCCGACCACCGCGAGGTAAGGCACCCGGCGCGGGCGAGCGGCCCGCACCCGCGCGCCCAGGCTCTCGTCGCGGTCGTCCACGTCCACCCGCAGGCCCGCCCCCTCGGCCCGCTGCGCCACCGCCCGGGCCGCCTCCGCCTGTTCCGGGCTCACCGGGAGGACGAGCACCTGCACCGGCGCGAGCCACGGCGGGAGTGCACCGGCGTGCGCCTCCAGCAGGTAGGCCATCATGCGTTCCATCGACGCCAGCACGCTCCGGTGCACCATCGCCGGCCGGCGCCGGCTGCCGTCGGGAGCGACGTACTCCAGGTCGAACCGCTCCGGCTGGAAGAGGTCCACCTGCACGGTCGACAAGGTGAACTCCCGCCCGTGCGCGTCGTACACCTGGACGTCGATCTTCGGGCCGTAGAACGCCGCCTCGCCCCGCACCTCGCGCACCCGCACGCCGTGCTGGTCCAGCGCGTCCCGCAGGATCGCCTCGGCCCGCTCCCACATCGACGGCTCGCCCGCGTAGGACTTGCCCTCCTCGGGCGGGCCGGGCAGGGACAGCCGGTGGTACGCCGCGCGGATGCCGAGCACGTCGTACGCTTCGTCGATCATCGCCAGCGCCCGCACCGCCTCCCGCGCGGCCTCCTCCGGCGGGCAGAAGATGTGCGCGTCGTTCAGGGTGATGCCCCGCACCCTGGTGAGGCCGCCCACCACCCCGGACCGCTCCATCCGGTACATCGACCCGACCTCGCCGATCCGCAGCGGCAGCTCCCGGTGGCTGCGCAGCCGGGAGCGGTAGACCAGGGCGTGGTGCGGGCACAACACGGGCCGCAGGACGAGGTCCTCACCGCCCACCCGGAAGGGCGGGAACATGTCCGGCCCGAAGTGCTGCCAGTGTCCGGAGCGTTCGTACAGCGCGCGCTTGCCCACGGCGGGGGTACGCACGTGCCGGTAGCCCTGGCGGCGTTCCAGGTCGAGGACGTAGCGCTCGAGTTCGGCGACGACGGCGGCGCCGTCGGGCAGCCAGAGCGGGAAGCCGGCGCCGACGAGTTCGTCGCCGGTGAAGATGTCGAGGTCGCGGCCGAGCCGGCGGTGGTCGACCGGTTCGTCCTGCCGGGACTCACCGGGCGCGCCGGGTTGTCCGGGTTCGAACGGTTCGACCGGTTCGCCGGGAACGTCGTGAACCTGGTCGAGTGACTTCGGCCGGGACTGGGATTCGTACATCGGGGTTCGTCTCCTTCGGGTGAGGGAGGGAGCACCCCGAGTGCTGGACGGCCCGGGAAGTGCTCCCGGGCGGTCCGCGTGGGCCGTGTTACCGACTGATCGTCGAGAAAAGATCGTCGGGACGAGGCCGCCGCGTCGCGGGAAGCGACTGCGGCGTCGTCGTGCTGAACAGGACCGGCGCGATGTTCACACGCCGAGAGTAGCGGAGATCGCGGCTGTTCGTGCCGCCACCGGCTCCGCCGGTCAACCCCCGACCGGTAGCGTGAGGTCTCATGGCTCCCAGCTCAACGCCAGCCGAGGCGCCCCGCGCCCCCCTCGGCCGCGTCCTCACCGCGATGGTCACGCCGTTCACCGCCGGTGGCGACCTCGACCTTCCCGCCGCGCAGCGCCTGGCCTCCCACCTGGTCGACTCCGGCAACGACGGCCTGGTGGTCAGTGGCACCACCGGAGAGTCGCCCACCACCAGCGAAGCCGAGAAGGACGCGCTGCTGCGGGCGGTCGTGGAGGCGGTCGGCGACCGGGCGACCGTCCTCGCCGGTACCGGCACCAACGACACCCGGCACGCGGTCGAGCTGTCGGTCCAGGCCGAGAAGGCCGGCGCGCACGGCCTGCTCGTGGTGACGCCGTACTACAACAAGCCCCCGCAGGAAGGCCTGCTGGCGCACTTCAGCACCGTCGCCGACTCCACCGGCCTGCCGGTGATGCTGTACGACATCCCGGGCCGCACCGGCACCGCGATCGCGACCGAGACGCTGATCCGGCTCGCCGAGCACGACCGGATCGTCGCGGTGAAGGACGCGAAGGGCGACATCGCCGGCACCACCGCCGTGCTGGCGCGCTCCGATCTCGCCTACTACAGCGGGTCCGACGAGTGGAACCTCGCCCTGCTGGCGACCGGCGCCGTCGGCGTGGTGAGCGTCGTCGCGCACGTCGCGGCCAGGGAGTACGCCGACATGCTTGCCGCCGTCGACGCGGGTGATCTCGCGTCGGCCCGGGCGATCGACCGCCGCCTGGTCCCGGCGTTCCAGGCGATCATGACCCGAACCCAAGGAGCGATCATGGCCAAGGCCGCGCTCGAAGTGCTGGGCGTCCTGCCCGGCCGTACTGTCCGACCTCCGCTGGTTCCCGCCACGGAGGACCAGATCCGGGGTCTGGAAGCCGACCTGCGGGCGGCTGGACTCACCTCATGAGCCACCCGCACCCCGATCTCGGCGCCCCTGCCCAGCTTCCTCCCGGCGCGCTCCGCGTCACCCCTCTCGGCGGTCTCGGCGAGATCGGCCGCAACATGACGGTCTTCGAGCACGACGGCCGGCTGCTGATCGTCGACTGCGGCGTGCTCTTCCCCGAGGACAAGCACCCCGGCGTCGACCTGATCCTGCCCGACTTCGAGCCGATCCGGCACCGCCTGGACGACATCGAGGCGCTCGTCCTCACCCACGGGCACGAGGACCACATCGGCGCCGTGCCGTACCTCCTGCGCGAGCGTCCCGACATCCCGGTCGTCGGTTCCCAGCTCACCCTGGCGCTGCTGGACGGCAAGCTGCGCGAGCACCGGCTGAAGGACGTACCGCACCACGTCGTCCGCGAACGCCAGCGGACCCGGTTCGGCCCGTTCGACCTGGAGTTCGTGTCGGTCAACCACTCGATCCCGGACGCGCTGGCGGTGGCCATCCGCACCGGCGCGGGGACCGTCCTGCACACCGGTGACTTCAAGATGGACCAGCTTCCGCTGGACCGCAGGCTCACCGACCTGCGGGCGTTCGCCCGGCTCGGCGAGGAGGGCGTCGACCTCTTCCTGGTCGACTCCACCAACGCCGAGATGCCCGGCTTCACTGTCTCCGAGCGCGACATCACCCCCACGATCGACCGGGTGTTCGCCCGGGCCGACCGCCGGATCATCGTCGCCTGCTTCGCCTCGCACGTGCACCGCGTCCAGCAGGTGATGGACGCCGCCGTCGAGCACGGCCGCAAGGTGGCCTACGTCGGGCGGTCGATGGTCCGCAACATGGGTATCGCCAGCGACCTGGGGTTCCTGCGGGTGCCGCCGAACACCGTGATCGACGTACGCGAGGTGGACAAGTACGAGCCCAACGAGGTTGTACTGATCTCCACCGGTTCGCAGGGCGAGCCGCTGTCGGCGCTGTCCCGCATCGCCGCCCGCGACCACCCGCAGATCCGGATCGAGGTCGGCGACACGGTCGTACTGGCGTCGTCGCTGATCCCCGGCAACGAGAACGCCGTCTACCGCGTGATCAACGGGCTGTCGCGGTGGGGCGCCAACGTGGTGCACAAGGGGAACGCGCTCGTGCACGTGTCCGGTCACGCGTCCGCAGGTGAGCTGCTGTACTGCTACAACATCATCCGCCCCCGCAACGTCATGCCGGTGCACGGCGAGATCCGGCACATGCGCGCCAACGCCGACCTCGCGGTGTCCACCGGGGTGCCGCGCGAACGCGTCGTGCTCGCCGAGGACGGAGTGGTGGTCGACCTGATCGACGGTGTCGCCAGGATCGCCGGGAAGGTCGACTGCGGCTACGTCTACGTCGACGGCTCGACCGTGGGCGACATCACCGAGACGTCTCTGAAGGACCGCCGCATCCTCGGCGAGGAGGGCTTCATCTCCGTCATCGTGGTGGTCGACTCGGTGACCGGGAAGGTGACCGGGGGACCGGAGATCAAGGCCCGTGGCTTCGCCGAGGACGACTCGGTCTTCGATCCGGTGCTGGAGAAGATCTCCGACGCGCTGGACCGGGCCGGCCGCGACGGCGTGGACGACACCTATCAGCTGCAGCAGCTGATCCGGCGCACCATCGGCAAGTGGGTGAGTGACACCCACCGCCGCCGGCCGATGATCATTCCGGTGGTCGTGGAGGTCTGAGGCTCCGAGCGCCCGCGAGCGCCCGCGCGTGTGCGGGCGCTCAGCCGGCGAGGGCTTCCAGCTGCTTGAGCAGGGAGGCGCGTTCACCGGCGGGCAGCACCGGGGCGTACGGGTCGAACGCGACGTCGGCGGGCAGCAGGCCCTGCCATGCCGCCACCCAGGCCATCCGCTGGACGTAGCCCTCCATCGGTTCCCGGAACGTCAACCGGGCAAGGGCGTCCAGCCTCTCGGAAGCGCGGACGAACTCCGCGAGGTCGCCGCGCGTCCAGGTGTCCAGGACGGCGGCCGACCACGCGGGCAGCGCGGCGGCGATCCCGAGCAGCGCGGCCTGGGCTCCCCACATCAGCGACGGGCCGTACATCCGGTCCTCGCCGGTGAACACCAGCGCGTCCGGGGCCGTGGCGGTGGTCACCTCGAGCAGGTCCTGACAGGCCATCGCGTCGTCCAGCAAGGCCAGCTTGACACCGCACACCCACGGCAGCGCGAGGAGCTCAGCGAGCGTACCCACGTCGTACTGCAGGCGGCTCGCGCGCTCGTACAACACGAACGCCACCAGCGGGAGACCGACCTCCTCGCCGAGCCGGACGTGCAGGTCGACGGTCGCGGCCCGGTCGGCGTACGGCACGGGGGACACCAGCAGCGCCCGGGCGCCGGCGTCACGCAGCCGGGCGCCGAGGGCGACGAGTTCGTCCGGGTTGCCGGCGCCGGTCGGCAACGACAGACCGGCCACGACGGGCGCCCCGGTGGCCTGTGCGCTCTCGCGGACCAGGTAGGTCAGGTCGTCGGCGGGGAGGTGGACACCGCGGCCGGTGTGCGCGCCGACCGCGAGGCCACGCGCGCCTCCGTCGGTGAGCGCGGCGGCGTACGGCGCGACGGCCGAGCGGGCCACGGTGCCGTCGGGGTGGAACGGCGTGAGTGTCGCGGCGACGAGCCCGCCGCGCAGCAGGTCGCGCACCTGTGCGACGGCCGTGGCCGCGCCGGGCGCCGGGTTTCCGGGCGATCTCGGACTGCTGGTCATGGTCCCGAGTCTGCCCTGTCCGGGGCCGGATGCCGATGGGCGTGCCGTCTTCGAAAATAGCCGGCACCGGCCCACCGGCCGGGAGTGCGGGCGGGGTTCCGGCGCAGGCCGTAACGTACGCGCCATGAAGACACCCCAGCGGCCGTCCACGGCACGCCCCGACCAGGGCCGGAGGGTGGCACCGCGCCCGGATCGGACCCTGGTCTTCGGGATCGTGGGCCCGGCCGACCTGGTGCCCCGGGTGGCGGCGGTGGCCGAGGCGACACCGGCCCTGCGGGCGGTGCGGCTGCCGTACCGGCAGGAACAGGAGACCGCCCGGATCCTGCGCGAGCACGCCGACGAGGTGGACGCCTGGCTGTTCACCGGCGTTGTGCCGCACGCGATCGCCGACGCCGAGCACGCGGCCGGTGCGCCGGCCGGTCACGTGTCCTACAGCGGCCTCACCCTGCTGGCGGCGTTGTTCCGGCTCGGCCGGGAGGGCCGCGACCTGACCAGGATCAGCATCGACACCCTCGACCCGCTGGAGGTACGCGAGACACTGGCCGAGGCGGGCCTGGCCGCGGACGCCGCCCGCACGATGGTCTACGCGCCGGAGGTCCGGTCCCGCGACGTGGTGGCGTTCCACCGGCAGGCGCGGGAGGAGGAAGGCGCCACGGTCGCGGTGACCTGCCTGCGATCGGCGTACGACGTGCTCCGCAAGGAGATGCCGGTGGTACGCCTCGCGCCCTCACCGCGCGACATCCGCGACGCGGTGGACGACCTCGTTCTGCAGACCCGGAACGCGCACCACTCCGACGCGCAGGTGGCGTTGGGGTTCGTGGAGCTGGCCGAGGCCGACCCGGCGCTCGAACGCGACCTCGGCGAACTCGGCGGCGCGGTGGTGCGGATCGACGCCGAACGCTATCTGCTGGTGACCACGCGCGGCCCGCTGGAACGGGTCACCGACGGGTTCCGCGCCGCGCCGTTCCTCGGCCGGCTGGCCGAGCGCCACGACCACGTGCACGTCGGACTCGGCATCGGGCGTTCGGCGGGGGAGGCGGCCGCCCACGCCTCGCGCGCACTGGCCCGGGCCCGCGCACAGGGTGACGTCGCCGCCGTCCTCGCCGCGCCCCACGACGCCGACATCATCCTCGCCGTCGGCGAACCCGCCGAGGGCGCCGGCCCGACCGACCTCGGCCGGCTCGCCCAGCGGCTGGGCATGAGCCGGGCGACGCTGCAGTCGCTGCGGCAGTTCCTGGAGGGCGTGGAGGAGGGCCGGGTCACCGCGACCGAACTCGCCCTGGCGTTCGAGATCCAGGAGCGCAGCGCGCGCCGGCTGCTCAAGCGGCTGGAGCGCGCCGGCGCGGCGGTACCCGTCGGCACCCTGAACGAGGGCCAGATGGGCCGCCCGCCGGTCGTCTACCACGTTGAGCTGGGCTGACCGGCAGATCTGTGCCGGCAGGCCGCACCGGCCGCGCCGAAAACTCAGCGCAACCAGTCGTCCAGGTGCTCGGCGACGAACTCGTCGTCGGTGAGCTCGGGGTAGGCGGCGCAGACCCGGGCGATCTCCTCGGCCTGGCCGGGGGAGAGGCGTTCGTGCGGATCGAGGCACCAGGTCCCGGCCAGCAGACCCTGTCGCCGAAGCACCTCGTGCACGCCCGCGATGCAGCCGGCGAAGCCGCCGGTGGCGTCGAACACCGCGGCGTTGGCCTCGGTCAGCCGGGTGCTTTCCGCCAGTAGCGCCCGCAGCTCGCCGTCGTCGCCGGCCCAGGCCCGGCGTACCTGCTCCAGCATCCGCACCGCCCGCTGGGTCCACACCGCCCACTGCCCGAGCAGCCCGCCGACGATGCGGCGCTGCACCACCTGGCCACCGACCTGTGCCGAGATCGGCGCCAGCAGGTCGGTGACGATGGTGTCGTCGTTGCCGGTGTAGAGCGCGACCTCGCCGCCCCGGTCGGCCTCGGCGATCCCGCGTACGGCCTCCATCGTGCGGTAGCGGTCGAACGGCGCGAGCTTGGCGGCCACCACGCACGGCAGGTCGGCGAGCTCCCGCCAGAACTGCCGGGAGAGGTACCTCCCACCCACGGCCTCCTGCAGGTAGAACCCGAACACCGGCAGCACCTCGCCGACGGCCTTGGCCCGCAGCAGGAGGTCCTGTTCGTCCAGGTCGGGACCGGCCGGGCCGAGGAGGACGGCGTGGTAGCCGAGCCGGGCGGCGAGCTCGGCCTCGCGCACCGCCTGGCGTACGTCGCCGACGGCGCCGGCGACGCGCAGGAACGGCCGGCCGGCGACCGCCTCGTCGAGTGTCTCCCGGGTCAGGTCGAGGACGGGTTCGAGCAGGCCGGCGGACCTGATCGTGAACTGCGTGGTGTGGACGCCGACCGCCACCCCGCCCGCGCCCGCCGCGGCGTAGTAGCGGGTGAGGGCGCGCTGGCGGCGTTCGTCGAAGGTCCGGTCGGCGGTGAGGGCCAGCGGGTGCGCCGGAATCACGCAGCCGTCGGCGATCAACCGCGCCTGCGCGGCCGGGAGAGTTGCTGCCATCAGAACCGTCCGTCCCGTCGCTGGAACTTCGTCGGCTTGTCCCACAGCGTGCCGCCCGCGGCGACCCACGCCGCCTGCGCCTCGACCAGCGCGCCGGCGGAGATCTCGGGGTAGCCGAACAGCGCGTGGCAGCGGGACGCGTCCGACAGCAGCGCGGTGGGCGCCTCGGTGCCGGAGTAGTGCGGCTCGACGCCGAACAGTTCGCCGAACCTCGCCGCGACCCGGCGTACGGACAGGGTTTCCGGCCCGGTCAGGTTGAGGGTGAGTGCGGGGCTGGACGCGTGGAGCAGCGACCGGAGGGCGACCTCGTTGGCGTACGCCTGCCAGACGACGTTGACGTGCCCGGTGGTGACGTCGACCGGCTCACCGGCCCGCACCGAGCGGGCGATGTCGGCGAGGACGCCGTAGCGCAGGTCGACCGCGTAGTTGAGCCGGAGCAGGGCCACCCTGGTGCCGTGCCGGGAACTGGCGTAGGCGAACGCGCGCTCGCGGCCCAGGCACGACATGGCGTACTCGCCCACCGGGTCAGGCGGGTCGGACTCGGTGCACCCGCCGGCGGTGACCGGGACCAGCGGATAGACGTTGCCGGTGGAGAACGCCGCGATCCGCGCATCCGCGTAGCGGCGGGCGACCGCCACCGGCAGGAACGCGTTGACCGCCCACGTCTGCGCGGGATCGGCGGAGGAGCCGAACTTCGCGCCCACCATGTAGACGACGTTGCCCGCGTCGGGCAGGTCGGTGAGGTCGGCGTCGGGGGACAGGTCGAAGGAGACCGTACGGACACCGCGGTCGCGCAGCCGCTTCTCGACCTCGCGGTCGCTCCAGCGGGACACCGCGATCACGTCGACGTCGGTGCGTCCCGCGGCGTCCAGGCCGCGCCGGGCGAGGTGGCACAGGCTCGGGCCCATCTTGCCGCCGGCGCCGAGCACCACCAGGTCGCCGGTCAGCTCGGCGAGGTCGGTGACCAACCGCGGTGGGGGTTCGGCCAACCGCCGTTCCAGGTCGTCGTCGGACTCGAACACCGTTGTCTTCCTTTCCTCACCGCCGGCCTGCACCGGCATTACGGTCGAGACCGTATCTAGCGGGCGTTCCCGCGTCAACGTCCGGTCCGGAACGACGCGCCGAGGCTCCCTTCGTACGGCATTCCCGCACCAGTTGCCGGACGCCGTCGTCGACGTTCACCTCGACCTGCTCGCGACAGTTGCGTTACGTCCGAGGATCCGCCATTGACAGCGGCGGAGAGGGGGTCCTACGGTCAGGACCGGAATTCTCCAAGATCGCTGAATCCCTTCCCCCTGGGGGCACCCATGTTCGAGCGTTTTCGCTCCCCCGGCGCGCCGGTGTCCGGTCCCACCCGGCGCGACCTGTTGCGCGGCGCCAGCTTCCTCACCCTCGCCGCCGGTGCGGGTGCCCTGACCGGCTGCTCGGTCTTCTCCGACAGCTCCGACCCCGGACCCGCCGACGCCGCCGACGCGGGCAACGCCGGCGGCGGCAAGCCCAAGCAGGTGCTGCGGCTGGGCTTCAACAACTTCGCCGTCCTCGACCCGCAGGTCATCACCGACGGCATGTGGCTGTCCCTGCGCGGCATCTTCGAGGGCCTGGTCTCCCAGAACGACCAGGGCACCGACGTCGTCCCTGCGGTGGCCGAGAAGTGGTCGATGTCCCCTGACGGCCTCACTTACACCTTCACGCTGCGCACGAACGCCAAGTGGTCCAACGGCGACCCGGTGGTTGCGTCGGACTTCGAGCGCACGCTCAAGCGGTTGTTCACCCCGAGCCAGGCCTCGGCCGGCGGCACCACGATGGGCGCCAACTCCTACCAGGCGGCCACCGGCATCAAGGGAGCCGCGGAGTTCCTCGCCGGCACGCTGACCGACTGGTCGAAGGTCGGGGTGAAGGCCAGTGGGGACCACGAGCTCGTCATCACCCTGGAGAACCCCAACGCGGGCTTCCTCCTCGGGCTCACCCACCCGTCGATGCTCCCGCTGCACATGGACAGCGTGGAGAAGGACCCCAAGGGCTGGCAGAACGCCGGCAACCTCGTCTCCAACGGCCCGTTCAAGCTGTCGAAGTGGACGCAGAACGCCTCGATGGTCCTCGTGCCCAACGAGCACTACTGGGACAAGGGCAAGGTGTTCCTGTCCCGGATCGAGATCAACCTGCAGGAGGCGGTGGCCACCGGGACCGCGACCGTGCCGTACGAGAACGGCGAGGTCGACATGGTGGGCATCGCCGACGCCGACGCGATCCGCTTCCAGAAGGACCCCACGCTCGCCAAGCAGGTGCACGCGGTGGAGAAGTACTCCATCGTCTATCTCGCCAAGCTGCGCAGCAAGAATCCCGCCCTGGACGACGTACGCGTACGCAAGGCGCTGTCGCTGGCGGCCGGGCGCGCGGACCTGACCAAGATCGGCCCGGGCATGGCGCAGGGCACCTCGCTGGTCGTCGACAACGTGCCCGGCTGGGACTCGAGCCTGGCCATCAAGGACGACGTCGCGCAGGCGAAGAAGCTGCTCGCCGACGCGGGCTACCCCGGCGGCAAGGGCCTGCCGACCGTCCGCATCCTCGCCGGTGTCCAGTCGCCGATCATCGACGCGCTCGTGCAGGCCTGGCAGAAGAACCTCGGCATCAAGGCCAAGGCCGACATCGTGGAGGCCGGCGTCTACGTCGAGCGCCGGTGGGCGGTGCAGGCCGACGACTACATCGGCTTCTACTTCGGCACGTTCGCCGGCCTGCACACCTGGCCGGTGATGGTCGGCGTCCTGTGGGGACCCAAGGACGTGCAGAAGATCAGCCTGCCCGCCGCCGACTGGGCTGCGTACCAGCAGGTGGAGAGCGACACCAAGCTCAGCCCGGCCAAGCGCAACGCCGAGCTCGACGCGATGCTGGCGGACAAGGCCAGCCCCGAGTCCAAGCGGCTCGGCCAGCTCGTCGAGCAGGCCTCGGCCACCCGCGACGAGGACGAGCAGCTGAAGCTGTTCAAGGAGGCCGCGAAGCTACGCGACCAGCAGTTCCTCTACGTTCCCTTGTTGTGGAACTCCGCGATGTTCGCCGTCGCGCCGAAGGTGCATGACCTGCACCTGCGGGCGGCGCCGGACTTCTTCTACTTCAAGGGAATCAGCATCGGGAAGGGCAGTGCATGAGTGACCTGCGAGTTGGTCTGGTCGGCGTCAACACCTCCCATGCGAGCGCGTTCGCGCGCCTGCTGAACGAGCGCGAGGTCGCACCGGGCGCCCGGGTGACCTGGGTCTGGGGCGGTGAGCTGCGTGCGGACCAGCCGGACGCGCCGACGCTGGCCGCGAAGTACGACATCCCCGAGGTGGTGAACGACCCCACCGACCGGATCGGCGACACCGACCTGGTGCTGGTCGTCGACGACACCGGCGGCGGCGCCAACCACGTGCCGCTGGCCCGGCCGTTCGTCGAGGCGGGCGTACCGGCCTTCCTGGACAAGCCGATGGCGGTCGACCTCGGCGCGGCGAAGGAGCTGTTCGACCTGGCCGCGGCGAAGGGGACCCCGGTGACCAGCTCCTCGGCGTTGCGCTACGCCGTCGAGCTCGCCGCGGAGAAGGACCGGATCGCCGAGCTCGGCGCACTGTCGTCGGTGGTGAGCGTGGGCCCGGGCGAGTGGTACTACTACGGCGTCCACGCGGTCGAGCAGCTCTTCGCTGCTGTCGGTGGCGGTGTGGAGTGGGTGCAGCGGTTCACCTGGCCCGACCGGGACGTCGCGGTGATGTCCTACGCCGACGGCGGTCCCACCGCGGTGGTGCAGACCCTGCGCGACGCGGCGTACCGCTTCCACCTCACGATGTACGGCGCGCAGGACATGCACGCGGTCCGGATCGCCGACTTCGACGGGTTCTACGCCGGCCAGGCACGGGCCGCGGTGGAGATGGCCCGCACCGGCACGCCGCCGGTCCGGCCGGAGGAGACCCTCGAACTCCTCGCGGTGCTGCGGGCCGGCGTCCTGTCGGCCGAACGCGACGGCGCCAAGGTGAGCGTGGCGTCCGTCCTCGCCGGGGACTGAGCGTGTTCGGGTTCGCGGCGTACCTCGGCCGCCGGTTGCTGCGGCTGGTGGCGTCGCTGGTCGCGGTGTCGCTGATCACGTTCGTCCTGCTGCAGCTGGCGCCGGGCAACTTCGCCGACATCCAGCGGATCAGCAGCGGCGCCAGCACCATCGGGTCGGCCGGCACCGAGGACGTCGCGAACGCGTTCAAGGCCCGCTACGGCGCCGACGTCCCGGTCTGGAAGCAGTACCTCATCTTCATGAAGGGCGCGGTCACCTGGGACTTCGGCCCGTCGTACAAGTACCCCACGCTGGACGTCCAGGAGATCATCGCCAAGGCGTTCCCGGTGTCGGCCACGCTGGCGTTGCTGTCGGTGCTGCTGGCGCTGCTGATCGCCCTGCCGGTCGGTGTCTTCGCCGCGCTGCGGCAGAACTCCCCGGCCGACCACGGGACGATGTTCCTGGTCACGTTGGGGCACGCGCTGCCGGGCTTCCTCAGCGCGGCGTTCCTGGTGCTGTTGTTCACCGCCACGCTGCACGTGCTGCCCTCCAGCGGGTTCTCCGGGCCGCGCAACCTGATCATGCCGGTGCTCGCGCTGGCCGTCGGGCCGGCCGCGGTGCTCGCCCGCTACGTCCGGTCGAGCATGCTGGAGACGCTGCGGGAGGAGTACGTCACCGCGGCCTACGCCAAGGGTGGCCCGCGCCGCACGGTCATCGTCCGGCACGCGCTGCGCAACTCCCTCATCCCGCTGGTGACGGTGGTCGGCCCGTTGCTGGCGGGGCTGATGACCGGGACGGTGTTCATCGAGGCGCTGTTCCGCATCCCCGGGCTGGGCCTCTACTTCGCCGCCGCGGCGGCCAGCCGGGACATGCCGCTGCTGATGGGCAGCACGTTGTTCTTCGCGGTCATCCTGATGGTCACCAACCTTCTGGTCGACCTGGTGTACGGCGTACTCGATCCACGGATCCGGGCCGAAGGGGGGTGGGGACGATCGCGCTCTCGGAAGGCGTCGCAGCGGATCTCACCGCAGGAAACACTGTGACCGAACAGGAGCGGCCCAGGGGACAGTGGGCCCGGGCGTGGGACCGGTTCCGGGCGAACCGGCTCGCCCTCGGCAGCCTGGTGTTCTGTGCCCTGCTGGTGCTGGCCGCGATCGCGGCACCCCTGGTCGCGCCGCACCATTACGCCGAGGTCGACTACACCGCCCGACTCGCACCGATCGGCGCGCCCGGCCACCCTCTCGGCACCGACCTGCTCGGCCGCGACATCGCCGGCCGGCTCGTCTACGGCCTGCGGACGGCGCTGGTCGTGGCGTTCGGCGCGGAGATCACCGCGCTGGTGCTCGCGCTGCTCGTCGGCCTGGTCGCGGGCTACCGCGGCGGCCGGGTCGAGCAGGCCCTGATGGGTCTCACGGACGTCATGTACGCGTTCCCCAGCTACCTGTTCGCGGTGGTGCTGGTGACCGTGCTGGGCCGCAGCCTGTTCGCGCTGATCCTGGCCATCGGCATCGCCTCGTGGGTGACCCAGGCCCGGCTGGTCCGGGCGCAGGTGCTGACCCTGAAACAGCGGGAGTACGTCGAGGCCGCCAGCGCGATGGGGGCGCGTGGCACCACGATCGCGGTGAAGTACATCCTGCCGAACGCGATCGGGCCCATCCTGGTCACCACCAGCTTCGCCATCCCGGCGGCGATCTCGGCCGAGGCGGGTCTCGCCCTGCTCGGGCTGGGCGTCCAGCCGCCGACGCCCTCGTGGGGCGCGATGATCACCGACGGAATGCGCTACCTCCTGGCCGCACCGCACGTGATGGTCTTCCCGGCAACCCTGTTCGCGTTGACGCTGCTGGCGTTCACCTGGGTGGGCGACGGGCTGCGGGACGCCTTCGACCCGACGGCGGAGCAACGATGAGCACACCGACCCGGTCCCGCGCGGACGACCGCCGGCGCCGCCCCGGCCACGACGCCGGCGCGGGCTCTGGTTCCGATCCCGGTCCGGACGCGCCGCTGCTGTCGGTCCGCGACCTGCACGTGCACTTCCGCCGGGGCAAGGAGACCTTGCGCGCGGTGGACGGCGTGAGCTTCGACCTGCGCGCCGGCCGGGCGCTGGCGATCGTGGGAGAGAGCGGCAGCGGCAAGACGGTGACCGCGCGCAGCCTGTTGCGGTTGTTGCCGCGCACCGCGCGGATCGCGGACGGTCAGGTGTGGTTCAACCACGCCGCCGGAGGCCGGGACGGCGATCCGGCCGTGGCCGGAGGAGACCGACCGGGTGGCCGTGGCCGGCGCGAGCGGGGTGCCGCCGGCCCCCGCGACCTGCTCCGGCTCGGTGAGCGGGAGATGCGGAGGGTACGCGGGCGGGACATCGGCATGGTGTTCCAGAACGCCATGGAGGCGATGAACCCCACCCTCACCCTCGAACGCCAGTTGACCGAACACCTGCTCTGGCACGGGATCTGTGGAAAGGCCGAGGCCCGTGACCGGGCGGTGCGGGCGCTCGGCGACGTCGGCATCCCCGACCCCGAACGCCGGATCCGTACGTACCCCTTCCAGCTGTCCGGCGGGATGCGCCAGCGGGCGATGATCGCGATGGCGATGCTCACCCAGCCGGCCCTGCTGATCGCCGACGAACCCACCACCGCCGTGGACGTGACCGTGCAGCGGCAGATCCTCGACCTGCTGGTGGAGGTGAAGAACCGCGGCACCGGGATCGTGATGATCACCCACGACCTCGGCGTAGCGCGGTACTTCTGCGACGACGTGGTGGTGATGTACGCCGGCCGGGTGGTGGAGCGGGCGACCACGCCGGAGCTGCTGGACTCACCGCGCCACCCGTACTCCGTCGGCCTGCTCGGCTCGTGCGTGGAGATCGGCGACCGCGGCCGGGCGCTGGCACCGATCCAGGGCGCTCCGCCGGACCTGGCCCGCCGGCCGCAGGGGTGCGCGTTCCATCCCCGGTGCGGACTGGCCGAGGCGCCGCGCTGCCTGACCGACCAGCCGCTGCTTCCGCTCGGTGGCGGTGGTCCCGGCGTCAGTGGTTCCGGCGGCAGCGGTGCCGGTGGTTCCGGGGGTACGGGTGGCCGGGAGGCCGCGTGCTGGAAGGTGGTGCCGGATGCCTGAGGACGTGCTCGTGCGTGCGGAGAACCTCGGCAAGACGTTCTCCACCCCGGCCGGCGACGTGGTCGCGGTCGACGACGTGTCGTTCGACGTCGTGCGCGGCGAGACGCTCGGCCTGGTGGGGGAGAGCGGCAGCGGCAAGTCGACCGTGGCCAGGCTGCTGATGTGGCTGCAGGAGCCGACGTCGGGCCGGGTGCTGTTCGACGGCACCGACCTGGCTGCCGTCCCCGGCCGGGATCTGCGTACCGTCCGGCGGCGGATGCAGATGGTGTTCCAGAACCCCTACGGTTCGCTGCTCCCGCACTACACCGCGGCCGGCAACGTCGCCGAGCCGCTGCGACTGCACCGCATCGGCGACAAGGAGAGCCGGCGGGCGCGGGCACTGGAGCTGCTGGACCTGGTGGGCGTCAACCCGCGCTTTGCGGACCTGTATCCCCGGCAGTTCTCCGGCGGCCAGCAGCAGCGCATCGCGATCGCCCGCGCCCTGGCACTCGAACCCGACCTGCTGGTGTGCGACGAACCCACGTCGGCGCTGGACGTCTCCATCCAGGCGCAGATCCTCAACCTGCTCGACGATCTGCGCGAACGCCTCGGCCTGACCTGCCTGTTCATCTCGCACAACCTCGCCGTGGTGGAACGCCTCGCCAACCGGGTCGCGGTGATGCGCCAGGGACACATCGTCGAACTGGCGCCGACGGAGGAACTTTTCCGTACGCCGCAAGACCCCTACACCCGCGCCCTGCTGGGCGCGGTCCTGCCCGTCCGCGGATAACCCGTTCTGTCCGGTCGTACGGAAGGTCCGCCGGGATCTTTCACGCCGGCCCCAAGGAGGAAGTCACGTGAGTGGCACCAGTCCCGTCGCGGTAGTGCTCGATCCGGACCTTCGAGCCGCCGCGCATGCCCGGAACGAGAACGCGTGGTGGCTTTACTCCACGGAGGTCCTCGACCACCTACGGGTGCCGTACGACGTCATCCGCCCGGACGAGGCGGCCGCCCGGCTGGCCGCGGGCGGCTCCGTGGTGGTGCACCCGGCGGAGGGCCGGATCGTGAGCCCGGCCGGTGAGACAGCGTTCCCGGCCGACCTGTGGGAGCGCATCGTCACCATCCAGCAGGGCACCCCGGTGCACGAGGACGGCCCGCCTGCACCGGACGGGTCGTGCCCGGTCGACGACGGCATCCTCAAGTGTGACGACGGGCTTGCGCTGTCGTACGAGGAGGACCGGATGGTGCCGCCCGGAGAGCCCGCGCTGGAGGGCGCGTTCTCCCACACCTACCCGCCGCCGGCCGCCGCGCCGATGTTCCACCGGGCGAAGGCCGACCGGCTCCGGCTGGACTTCCTCCACCTGCTGTTCGACGCGGCCGAGGCGGCCGGGATCGCCGTACCGTGGCTGTACTACTGGCCGGCCGGTGTCCCCGCCGTGGCACACATGTCCCACGACTCCGACGGCAACGACTCCGAGGCCGCGCTCAGCGCGCTCGACGTCTTCGACCAGGCCGGCGTCCACGTGACGTGGTGCCACTGCTTCCCCGGCGGCTACCGGCCGGAGGTGGTGGCCGAGATCGCCGCCCGCGGCCACGAACAGGCGCTGCACTACAACGCGATGGGCGACGCCGACATCGCCTCCTGGGGCTGGCCGCAGCTCCGCGCGCAGTACGCCTGGGCGCAGGCCTTGACCGGGCGCGAGGACATCGTTTCGAACAAGAACCACTACACCCGCTGGGAGGGCTGGGACGAGTTCTTCTTGTGGTGTGAGCGGATCGGCATCCGGATCGACGAGTCGCGCGGTCCGAGCAAGCAGGGCAACGTCGGGTTCCCGTTCGGGTCGTGCCACCTGAGCTTCCCGATCGCCGGCGTGGGCGAGCACAACCGCCGGATCGACGTCCTCGAGCTCCCGCTGCACACCCAGGACCTCGCCTGGGCCGGGCACACCGCCATCCGGGACGTCATCTTGTCGGAGGCGCTGGAGGTACACGGCGTCGCACACTTCCTGTTCCACGCCGCGCACCTGCACACCAAGCCCGACGTCGCGCAGGCCTGCCGGGAGGTGGCCGAGGAAGCCCGGCGGCTCGGCATGCAGTGGTGGACCGCCGAACAGCTCAACGACTGGGAGCGTGCCCGGCGCGGCGTCCGCGTCGCCGTGGAGCCCGGTGCCGGCAGCGGTGAACTGCGGGTCGAGGTGACCGCGACCACCGCAGTGAAGGGTGCGGGTGTGCTGGTTGCCGTGCCAGGACGGGCCGGCCCCGGGACCGCTCCGCGGGTGCTGACCGGTGACGCGACCTGTGCCGTGGTGACCCGCCACGGGCGCCGCCTGCTCGAGCTCGCCGCCGACCTGCCGGCCGGTACGTCGGTGTTCACCGTCACCACCGCGGGACAGCCCGGCTGACGCGGCGGGCCGCGCGGCCGGTTCGACTCAGCCTCGAACGAGGGAGGATCCATGAGCAGTGGGCAACTCGGCCGCCGGGCGTTCCTGCGCCGGTGCGGCTCCTCGGCGATCGTGCTCGGCGCGGCCGGGGCCGGTGTGACGGGCGGGGGCCTGCCCGTTCTCGCACCGACCCGCCACGCGCTGGCCGCGGCGTCATCGGCGTCATCGGCGTACGACTACACCGCGCGGGAGACGTACGACGTCTTCGACCGCACCTTCCACGAGAGCGGGAGTTCCGGGCAGCCGGACGAGCCGAACGAGGCCGGCGGCCTGGCCTGGGGTCAGTCGTACGTGCTGGCGAGCTTCCTGCGTATGTACGACGCCTACCGCGACAGCTACTACCTCGACAGGTTCGTCCACAACGCCGACCTGGTACTCGCCAACCGGGACAGCGAGCGCGGCGTCACCGACTACGCCGGGCGCTCCCGGCCGGCGTGGCGGGCGATGAACCCCTACACCGTGGGGATCGCGCGGCTGGCCGACTCGGCCGGCACACCAGTGCTGGAGGTGCGGAGCGCACTCGCCTACGCCGACCGGGCGACCGCGACTGTGCAGGCGGAAGGGGGCGGGCGGTTCACCCTCGCGGTGACCAACGCGCAGTACGCCCGGACCGACACCTTCGCCGACGTGACCATGGACCCGGGCAGTCCCGACTACGTGGTCACCCGGGTGTACGACGCGTACCCCACCGGCACGATGGTGACCGTGCGCGACCTGCGTCCTTCACCCACGGCGGGTGATCCCCCGGCGCCGGGTGACACCGCCCTCGTGTCCGCGCCGGTCGTGTTCGCCGTGCACACGGGGATGATCAGCTACCCGCTCGCCTGGTTCGCCGCCACGGTGCTCACCGACGCGCGGCTGCGCCGCGACCCGCGCTATTGCCGCAAGGCCGAGGAGTACGCCGCGGCCGCACGGGACGCGGCCGCCGTGCACGACGAGGAGTGGCGGGACGGATCCGACGGCACCGGATGGTTCCAGTGGCCCAGGGGCATGCCGCTCCCGTACGACGGTAACGTCCAGCCCATCAACCAGAGTGTCGCTCTCGGCCGCACCTATCTCGCGCTCGCGGAGATCGGCCGGGACCGCACCTACCGCGACCGGGCGAGCCGGCTGGCCCGGATGTTCGCCACGCAACTCGAGGTTGACAGCGGCGGTGCGGCCACCTGGCACTACTGGCCCACCACCAGCCGGATGTACGACGGCTACGCCAAGACCGGCGACCCGGCCACGGACGTGTCGATCTACACCCCGGCGTACGGGTCGGGCGGGCGCGGCGCCCAGCAGTACGAGGACGTGAGCCACGGCGCGATCGAGGTGGACTTCGCGGTCCGGGCGTTCCGGTCCGGAGTGGTCTTCCGCGGTGCGGACATGGCGGCGCTGGCCGCGACGTACACCCGCAACCTCGCCACCACCACACCCGAGGGCATCGCCACCACCAACACCCGCGTCGACGGTGGCGGTGGGTTGGCGGCATCCGGGCAGTACCTCCAGGCGCCCCGGTGGATGGCGGTCGCGTGGTGGGACGAGCGGGTGTTCACCCACGCTCGGGCGATCTACGACGACCACCAGGTCCAGCCGGGCTTCGGCTCGAGCCTGCTGAACGTCGCCAACCTCAACTGGTACGCCCGCCGCGGTTGAATGGCAGCGAGGACCGCCGACCGCAGTCGGCTCTTGAACGGTTGAAGACAGTAGGACCGCCGACCGCAGTTGGACTGCGACGCTGCAGAAGACAGTAGGACCGCCGACCGCAGTTGACTTACGGGGCCGCAGAAGACAGTAGGACCGCCGACCCACCCCGCGGAGGTCGGCGGCCCTGCTGCGTCCCCGAGCCTAGACGCTGTCCCTGGGGAGCTGTGGAGACTTACGGGGCCTACAGCACCCGTAAGTCTCCACGTCCCCACGTGTCCGAGGGGTGGACGGCACTCCCGCCACCGGCGCGGGACACCCTTCGAGCAGTCAGAGCGTGTGCGCCTGGCTCAGCACCTTGCGAACCGCCGCGGCGATGTCGAGTACGTCGCCCTCGGTTCCGAGCAGTGCGTGCTGCGGCAGCCACACGGTGTCGGCGGCGACCTGATCGGCGCCCGGGACCCGCGGCTCGGCGTACGGCTGGTCCAGTCGCTTGGTGAGCGCCGCGATCTCCTCCCGCAGGGCGTTGTTGCGGTGCAGTCCGACGTAACCGCCGGAGCAGGGGATGCCCTCGGCGGCCAGCGCCTGCACGAACGCGTCCCGCCTCCCGGCCGCACCCAGCTCGGGCAGGCGCATCAGGAACAGATGCCGGCCGTGGGCGGTGACGTTCGGGTCGTCGGCCGGCACCCACACGCCCTCCACCTCGCCCAGCAACGACCCGAGCAACCGGGAGTTGACGTCCCGGGTCGCCTGGGTCGCCGGGTGGTCGCGCAGCTGTCCTGCAAGGATCGCCGCCTGGAACTCCGTCAGCCGCAGGTTGTAGCCCAGGTGCTCGTGCTGGTACCACCCGCCGCCGCGTACCCGGCCGACGTTGGCGAGCGCGTACAGGTGCTCGGCCAGCCGGTCGTCGTTGGTGACCACCGCGCCACCCTCGCCGGCGCTGATGTTCTTCGACGTCTGGAAGCTGAACGTCCCGAGGTCCCCGAGCGCGCCGACGCGACGGCCCCGCCACTCCGCGCCGTGGGCCTGGGCGGCGTCCTCGACGATCGCCACCCCGTGCTCGCGCCCGAGTGCCGCGAACGCGTCCAGGTCACACGGCCGGCCGGCGATGTGCACCGGCATCACCGCCCGGGTGCGCGGGGTGATCGCGGCCGCCGCCGCTGCCGGGTCGAGCAGGTGGGTGGCCGGGTCGACGTCGGCGAACACCGGAACCGCACCGACGAGGACCACCGCCGCCGCGCTGGCGATGAAGGTGTACGGCGGAACGACCACTTCGTCGCCGATCCCCACCCCGGCCGCACGCAGCGCGGCGACCAGGGCGAGGGTTCCGTTGCTCACGCAGACGCAGTGCGCCGCCTGCTGGTACGCCGCGAAGTCGCGTTCGAACGCGGCCACCCGGTCGCCGTGCGTGCTGCCCCACCTGCCCGAGTCCAGGACGTCGAGCAGTTCGGCGCCCACCTGCCGGTCGGCTCGCGGCCAGGCGGGGAAGGGCTGGGTGCGGACGGGAGTGCCGCCCCGGAGGGCGAGCGTGCTGGCCATGAGTGCGGTCACCTCGTGTGGTTCGTCGGGTCGTACGGCTGGTGGTCGTGAGGCTGGGACGGATGTGGCTCGGCGGGTGGTACGCCGCGGCGGAAGGTCATGCCGTCCACTCCCGGGTGAGCGGGATGCGGGCGGCCGCGCCCTCGGCCACGTCGTAGACGTACCCCTTGTCGAAGTCCTCCGGGTCGGCGTACCCACGGATCGTGGTGACGTCACCGATGTCCAGGACGAGGGTGCGGGTGTCCGGGCGGGTGGCGCCCAGGATCCGGTAGACCGCGTTGCGTACGCCGTCGTTGTCGACGTACACGTAGCTGCCCGCGACCGACTCCGGTGCGGGGGCGGCGCCGGCGAGCCGGAGGGTGAGGGAGTTGACGGTGCTGAGGTCGCGGGTGAACCCGGTGACCGTGCCGGTGAGCGCGGCCGGTCCGCGCACCTGGTTGACCGCGGCCACCATCGAGGCGTCGTGGCCGAACGCGTACATCGGGCGTCCGCCCGACAGCGAGTAGACCCCGAACGAGCCGCGGAAGACGAAGCGCCCGTCCACCCGGAGCACCACGTCGGTGCGCAAGGAGCTCACCACGTAGTCGATCCGGCCATTTGTCAAGGTCACCTTGACGGCGGTTGCCTCGTGCGGCGCGATGGTGCCGTCGGTGGCCTCCACGCGTACCGACTCCACCGACTTCACCAGGCGGTCGCCGACGTACGGCTCGACCACCGACACGAACTGGCTGGCGAGGTCGGTGCCGGTCCGCCTGGCGAGGAGGTAGCGCAGCTTCGCAGGGTTGCCGGGCTTGTTGCGCGGCGGGACGCCGTCGCACAGCGCCACCTCGTCGACGTCGCCCAGCATGGTGAGCCGCACGTGCAGGTCCGGGTCGGGATCCAGCACGTTCCAGGTGTCCTTCACCGCCCAGTCCACGCTGTACGCGGGATCGGGGTCGGCGTCGCGGGACACGTGGGACAGCCAGTCGAAACCGCTCGCGGTCGCGCGCGGCTTGGCGTTGTCGGCCGGCGGCTCGACGTTCGGACCGGCGTAGCTTCCGGTCGGCTGGTCGGTGAGTGTGAGACCGGTGGTGGTGACCGGGCCCTCGGCGGCGTGGAAGGAGAAGTGGTGCTGGCTGCCGCCCATCACCCGGAAGACGTCCACGGCGTAGGAGTTGTCGCCGTCGATGTCGACCAGCGCGGTCACCCGGCGGTAGAGGCTGGTCTTGGGGTAGGCCTTCGGTGCGGCGATGTCGAACACCCGCACCCGCTCGCCCGCGGCGAACCCGTACGGCAGGCCGACCCACTCCACCGCCTGCCGGGTCGCGTCGACCACCACGGTGTTGTGCGCGACCGTGTTGGACGTCCACTCCACCCGGCGGGCGTTGCTGTCGGCGAACTCCGGGTAGCCGAGGTCGGGCAGCAGGTCGACACCGAAGCCGAACAGCCCGAGGTTGAGCGCGTCGGCGTGCCCGTGCCCGGTGGTACGGCCGTACGACGTCCACAGCTCCCGGCGGGTGGCGCCCTGCCCGACCCGCAACGCCGCGAACCCGAAGCCGGTGTGGTTCTCCGAGCCGAGGTTCAGCGGGCCGTGCTCCTTGATCAGCGCGGCGACCCTGTCCCGGGTCCCCTCCACGTCGGCGGACCAGATGCTGCCGTACAGCCCGTCGACCTTGTTGCCGTTGAGGAGGTACGCCGACTGCGCGAGCTCCAGCCAGCCGGTCCGCTCGAACTGCCCGGTGTAGACCGTCGCGCTGCCGTACAGCTCCGGCCCGCCGGTCGTGCCGGTGTCACCGATGCTCGGCGTGTAGCGGTTGAGCATCGTCACCATCGGCGCGGCCCTGACCATGCGGAGGTACTTCGGGTGCTTCCACAGGTCGGCAGCGGCGTACTTCGGGTAGCCCTCGAGCGCGTCCACCACACCGGCGATCGCCACCGGCCAGATGAAGTCGTAGTGCGGCGCGCCCTCGTCACCCATGCCGTCGCGGTCCACGTCGTCGACGAGCGTGGCGCTCAGGTTTCCACCGGTGATGTGCAGCTTGGGGTCGCTGACCCGGCCGCCGGTCTTGAAGACGAAGTCGATCTGCTCCTTGGTCTCGGTGTCGGAGTCGAGGATCACCGCCGCGGTGGCCAGGGTGGCCTGGTGGGTGCCGAAGTTGCCGGCGATCTGGCTGGCCTTCACCGCCGGGTAGACCTGGCGGACGAGGCCGTCCTCGAGGTTCTGCTTGACCGCGGCCACGGAGTCCTTTGCCGGAAGGGAGTACTTCTGCGCCTTGGCGGACAGGAACCCCAGCACGTCGGCGTCGTCGGCGGTCGCGATCGCCGGGAAGAACGCGTCGTAGGCGGTCACGAAGTCCTTGGCGAGGGGCACCTCCCAGATGCAGCCGAGGATCTTTCCCTGCCCGGACAGGCCGTCGGACTGCAGGTAGCCGTCCGCGCGCTTGTAGGCCGCCGCGTCCATCGCGGGATAGACGTCGGCGATCCGGTCCAGCAGGATCAGGCCGGCGTGGGCGTACCTCGTCTCACCGGTGTAGATGTAGGCGTCCCGCAGGGTCCGTAGCGCGTTCTGGATGACACCTCTGGCGGTCTCCACCGCGGCGTACCACAGGTGCCAGTGGTGGTAGTAGGCGACGAACGTCCACTTGTCGCCGTTGCCGTCGACCCAGCCGAACCCGTCGTCGACACCCCACGTCGGGCCCTTCTCGGGGTAGAGCTCGTTGACCAGCAGGGAGCGGTCCGCGCGGGCGGGATCGAACTCGCCGTGCTCGTCCAGGCCGCTGGCGTAGTAGGCGCCGAAGTCGTTGGTGGGAAAGACGTAGTCGCAGGAGGGGTCCACGATCTTCCACGGGCGGTTCATCGGGTCGGCGGTGAAGGGGTAGTTGCCGAACCGGAAGATGTCCTTGCCGGTGACGGGGGAGCCGAGCGCCTGGTTGACGGCGTAGCTGCGGGGAAGCCGCTGGGTGGTGACCAGGCTCCACAGCCACTCGTCACCCTTGTCGAGGTATGGCTTCGCGGCCGCCACGGTGCTGTCGCGCAGCCGCGCGCCCCAGTCGTAGGCGGCGATGTTGCGCCGGACCGCGGCCACCTTCTCCGGGGTGTAGTACGTCGAGCCGGACTTCGTCGAGGGCGTCAGCGTGGAAGCGGTCAGGACCGAGGAGGCCGTCGCCTGGGTGCGCGCTGCCGCGGAGGTGGCGGCGTCGGCGCGGGCCGGCCTGGCGAGAGGTGAGAGTACGCCTGCGGCACCGACCGCCCCGAAGGCGGCGAGGCGAAGGACGTCCCGCCGGCGTGGGCCGCGAGCAGGGCCGGTGGCGGTGCCGTACGCGGTGCTGTCGGCGGGGCCGGAACTGGTCATTGCTGTCTCCTCCGGGCGGGGGACATGCGGGAACGTGCTTCGGACGTGCTTCGGACGTGCTTCGGACGTGCGGTGACATGCGGGGAAGCGCGGACCCGGCCCGCGGTGGGCGTACGGGTGAGTGGCTCCGGCCGGTGCCGAGGCGTTCCAAGGAGCTTGCCGCGTACTGGACTTTAGGTCAAGACCGTATAGATTGTGGTTCGGCCACTGCAGTACGCACGCGGGACGGATCCCCTTCTCCGACACGCATGGTGAGGTAGGCATGGTGAGGTACGCATGAGCCGGCCGGGCGAGGAGCCCCTCGCGATCGACGGCGGCACCCCGGTACGCACGGCTGCGTTCCCGAGCGTCGGCAACGCGGCCGGCCGCACCCTCGGCGCGGAGGAGATCGAGGCGGTCACCCGCGTGGTCGCCTCCGGCCGGCTGAACAGCACGGTCGGCGACGAGACCCGGCAGCTGGAACGCGAGTTCGCCGACTACTACGGGCTCCCGCACGCGGTCGCGTCGAGTTCGGGCACCGCCGCCCTTCACCTCGCGGTGGCCGCGGTCGACCCCGAGCCCGGCGACGAGGTCATCACCACGTCGATCACCGACGCGGGCACCGTGCTGCCGATCCTGATGCAGAACGCCGTTCCGGTCTTCGCCGACGTGGATCCGCGCACCGGCAACCTGGACGTGGAGTCGGTGCGTTCGCGGATCACCTCCTGCACCCGGGCGATCATCGCGGTGCACCTGTTCGGCGCGCCGGCCCCGGTGGTGGAGCTACGGGCGCTGGCCGACGAGCACGGCCTGATCCTGGTCGAGGACTGCGCCCAGGCGTACCTCACCCGCTGCTCCGACGGGCGGCTGGCCGGCACCGTCGGCCAGATCGGCTGCTTCAGCCTGCAGCAGTCCAAGCACATCACCGCGGGCGACGGCGGTCTGTGCATCTCCGGCGACGACGACCTGGCCCGGCGGATGCGGTTGTTCGCCGACAAGGGCTGGCCGCGCGACACCGACGAGCGCACGCACCTGTTCCTGTCCACGAACTACCGCATGACGGAGCTGCAGGCGGCGGTTGCCCGCGCCCAGTTGCCCAAGCTGGCCGGCGTGGTGGCCGACCGGAGGGCCGGTGCGCAACGGCTGAGCACCGCGCTGTCCGGCCTGGCCGGGCTGGCAACTCCGCCGGACGAGGGCGGCGTGAGCTACTGGCAGTACCCCCTCGTCGTCGACCCCGGCCAGGCCGGCGGCACCTGCCACGACTACGGCAAGGCGCTGGCCGCCGAGGGCATCCCCGCCAACGGCGGCTACCTGACCCGGCCGGTCTACCGCACGCCGGTGCTCACCGAACGCCGCACCTACGGCCGGTCCGGCTTTCCGCTGCACTCTCCGCCTGCGCGGGTGGAGCCGACGTACGACGTCGGGTTGTGCCCGCAGGCCGAACTCCTGATCGGCGAGCGGCTGCTGGTGGTGTCCTGGAACGAGCGCTACACCGACGCCGACGTGGACGACATCGCCCGCGCGGTCCGCAAGGTGCACCGCGCGTTCACGGCCGGGTAGCGCCGGCGCGCGATGCCTGACCGACCGGGCCTGACCGCCCGGGCCTGACCGCCCGGGCCTGACCGCCCGGGCCTGAGTGCCCGGGGTCAGGTGGTGGCGAACGCGGCCATCATCGCCATGTCCTCGTGCTCGAGGTTGTGGCAGTGCAGGAGGTACGGGCCGCGGTAGTCGGTGAAGCGCACCGCGACGTCGACGTACTCCGTGGGCCGCAGGTCGACGGTGTCCTTCCAGCCTCCGTCGAAGCGCCCGGGACCGCGGTTGCCCCGGCGGACCACCTGGAACGGGTCGAGGTGGATGTGCACCGGATGGTGCAGGTCGGCCTGGAACCGCCAGATCTCGATGTCGCCGAGCCGGGGCCGGGCGTCCATCCGGCGGGGGTCGAACGGCCGGCCGTTGATGGTCCAGCCCCTCTCGCCGTGCACGTCTCCCTTCGCGAACCGCCACACCCGGGTGCGCACCGCCTTGGCGGGGTCGAGCCTGTCGATCCGGGTGAGCCTGGCCGGGATCGCACTGTCGTCCTTCACCTGGTGGGTCACCTGGAAGCGCATCACCCGCGCGGTCGGTCCGCTGCCCAGCTGGTTGAGCATCGTCACCACCGTTCCGGGCTTGTACGCCGAGAAGTCCACCACCACGTCGAAGCGTTCGGCCGGCGCGGCGAGGATGGTGTCCTGGTCCACCGGGCGTTCCAGCAGGCCGCCGTCCCCGCCGATCTGGACGAACGGCGCGCCCTCACCGGGCACCGGGTCGAGCGCGAGCCGGTAGCGGCGGGCGTTGGAGGCGTTCAGGATCCGGAAGCGGTAGCGCGCGGCGGCCACCTCCATCACCGGCCACGCCGCGCCGTTGACCAGGATGACGTCGCCCAGAACACCCTCCATGTAGGCGGAGGTGACACCGGGCGTGGACCGCAGCTCGCGGTCCAGCGCGGGATAGCGGAACGCGCCGCTCTCCTCGAACGCCCGGTCGCAGATCATCAGCGGCACGTCCCGCTCACCCCTCGGCAGCGGGAGGGCCTGCTCCTCGTCGTCGTGCACCAGGTGGAAGCCGGCCAGGCCGCGGTAGACCTGCGCGCCGGTGAAGTCCATCCGGTGGTCGTGGTACCACAACGTCGCCGCGCGCTGGTGGAACGGATACGCGTAGTCGCGCTCGCCTCTGCGGACGTCGCCGGCCATGGAGCTCGCCGTCGAGCCGGCCATCGAGCCGGTCCGGTGGCCACCGGAGCCGTGCCCGGCGCCCGGGTTCCAGCCGCCGACCGGCAGCAGCAGGTCGACGGGATAGCCGTCGTGGTCGGGCGGTGTGTGCCCGCCGTGCAGGTGCACCACGGTCGGCACGGGGAGGGTGTTGCGGTGACGTACGACGGTCCGCCGGCCGCTGCGGCTCACCAGCGTCGGCCCGGGGAACGTGCCGTCGTACCCGAGGATCGGTGTGCGCAGACCGGGCAGGATCTCCGCGTCGGCGACCCGCTGGACGATCTCGTAGTAGTCGGTGGTCGCGTCGCTGCGCAAGGGCTTCTTGACAGTGGGCACCGGCAACGGTACGGCGTAGGGCCGTGGTCTCGGAGCGAGGGTGGTGAGCAGCTGGGCCGTCTGCCCGGTGGTGTCCCGGCCACAGCCGGCCAGGCCGAACGGCCCGGCGACCCCGGCGGCTCCGGCCGCGCCGACCAGTCCGAGGAAACCTCGCCTTGACAGCGGCGTACTCATCGGTGGTTCTCCCTACGCAGTCGGGCCCGGCGTGCGTGCGAACCCAGCAGCCACCAGGTGAAGAGAATCTGGGTGAGGACGAGGCCCACTCCGAGGGGGACGTGCACGAGGAGGGTCTGGGCGTAGCCGAGGAACACCTGCGTCTCCGCGGCCACCAGCAGCGCCGCTGACAGCGCCGCCGGCCACCAGCGCCCGCGGCCCCGCCACGCGTAGACCAGTGCGGCCACCAACTGCACGAACGTCGTCGAGGTGACCACGTGTGCGTTCGTCTCGTGCGTGCCCAGTGCGCCCACGTCCCCGGAGAGATAGCTTCCGGCCAGGACAGGCTGGAGAAAGAACACCGCGGCCGTGACCAGTGCGGTGATCCGCAGCACCAGCAGGGATCGGCGCGGCCGGGTGCCGGGTGGTGTCTGGAGAAGATCGGTCGTCGCGGTCATGCCTGCTCACCCGCCTTCGGCTGCCTCTGCAGGGTGCGCCGGGGGCGGCGGGCGCCCGGTCGGAACAGCCAGACCACGAACACCACCTGGGTGGTGACGACGGTGACGCCGAGGGGTACGTGCACGGCGAGCTTGCCGGCGTACCCCATGCCTGTCTGGATTCCCTCGGCGAAGAACAGCAGCGCGCTCACCAGGACGGGCCAGCCGCGTCCCCGGCCGGGCCAGACGTAGACGAGCGCGGCGCCGACCTGCCACAGGCAGGCGAGGATCACCAGGCCGGCGTTGAGGGAGTGGGTGGCGAGCGCGTCGAAGCGGCCGCTGAGGTAGATCCCGGCGAGCACGGGCTGGCCGACCACCAGACCGGCGTGGACGAGCGCGACGAGCCGCAGCAGCCACAGCGTGGCCCGGGGCCCGCCCGCGGGGACGCCCGGCGGACTGGGCCGGGGGCTGGCGGTGAGGACGGCGGACGGCAACGGACCTCCCGGGTTCGGATGTGGACGCGACCCAGGCTATGTGCTGGCAGCCTACATATGAATCGGGTTGTTCCCTGGTCTTCGCTGCCCGCGTCCACCCCGAAGTCCACTCAGGGGAATACCGGAGATCGTCCCTGAGGGCCGTGCCGCGGACCTGTCCGGCAGCCGGGAGGATGAGTAGGCTGCATACTTGTGAAGGCCGACATCGTACGCGGGCACCTGGACGCGCTGCTGCTCGCGACGCTCTCCGACGGACCCCTGCACGGCTACGCGATCATCGAGGCCCTGCAGGCCCGCAGCGGCGGCGTCCTCGATCTGCCCACCGGCAGCGTCTATCCGGCGCTGCGCCGCCTCGAGCGTGCGCGGTACATCTCCGGCCATTGGAGCGTCGTCGGCGGCCGCCGGCGACGCACCTACCAGCTCACCCGCGCCGGGCGGCAGGAGCTGGCCCGTGAGCGGGCCGACTGGAGCCGCTTCACCACGGCGATCGGTGGCATCCTGGGGGAGCCGGGATGAGCGGGCCGATCGACGGGTACGTCCGGCGGGTGCGTCAGCTGCTGCCCGGCCCCGCGTCGGCCCGGGCGGAGATGTTGTGCGAGCTGTCCGACGGTCTGTACGACGCCGCGCGGGCCCACGTCCGAGCCGGTCTGCCGGCGGGGGAGGCGCAGGTCCGGGCGGTCGCCGAGTGCGGGCCGGCCGAGGACACCGCGGCCGCGTACCGCCCCGAGCTCACCGCGGTCCAGGGCCGGCACACCGCGATGCTCGTCGCGGTGCTGATGCCCGGCCTCAACCTGCTGTGGGACGTGCCGTGGATGATCTCCGGCCCGTGGAACGCCCCGCCGAATCCCGTGGTGTCGGCGTTGTCCAGGGTCGTCACCGGTTCGGATCTGCTGGCCGGCGGATCCGCCGTGGCGCTGGTCCTGCTGATGGTGCTCGCGGCCCGGCGCGGCCGGCCGGCCGCCTCGCTGACGGGCGCCGTGGGAGTGGTCGGCGTCCTCGCGTTCACCGTCACGCTGAGCTGTTCGGTGGCGCTGATGGTCGTCAACGCCGACGGCCCGAGCCAGGCGTTCGCGAGTTCGTGGATCGGGCTGCTGGTGGGTTCGGTCACCATCGCCTGTGCGTGCCTGCTGGTCCGGTCACTGGCCCGGTCGCTGCGCGCGGCGTTCGCCTGTGCCCGTACGCCGTCGGGTCTCGTGCCGGCCAGTGCCGCCGCCCAGCCCCCGGGACGAGCCGACCGGGTGGGGCGGTGACGACCGTGACCACCCTGAACCCGAGGACGCCGAGGACGCCGAGGACGCCGAGGACGCCGAGGACGCCGGCACACGGAAGCCGCGGTGACGACGGACCCGTCACCGCGTACGTCACGGCGCTCGGCCGGGCGCTTCGTGGTCCGCGCGGCGCCCGGCGTGACATCGCCACCGAACTCGCCGACGGGCTGCGCGACGCCGCCGACGCCTACGTCGAGGCCGGGATGACAGCGCGGGAGGCACAGCTGCGGGCAGTCCGGGAGTGCGGGCCGGTCGAGGACGTCGCGGCGGCGTACGCCCCCGAACTCGCGGCGGTGCAGGGACGGCGGACGGCCGCGGTGTGCGCGGTGTCCATGCCGGCGACGGTGCTCGCCTGGGCACTCACGTGGAGTGCGGAGGTGCCGAGTGCGCCGGGGCCACACCACCAGTGGCGGCTGGGCGTTCTGTCCGACCTCACCGACTGGGCGGGCATCGCCGGCGGGATCGCCGGCTGCGTCCTCGCCGCGCTGTTGATGGTGTCGGCGCGCAGGACGGTGCCGGTCCGGCTCGTTCTCGCCCTGCTGGTCGTGCTGTGCGGCGGCGCGGTGCTGGTGTCCACCGTCTCCTCGGCGGTGATGAACGTCGCCAACGCCGAACAGATCGAGTGGATGCTGGCCGCCTCCACCCCGGCCGTCGCGCTCTCCCTGGCCACCGGCGTGGTCTCCGCCTGGCAGCTGGGGTCGTTGTTCCGTACCGCCAACCTCGCGTTTCGCCGCGGTTGATCCCGCTCGGCCTCACGCGCCGAGGACGGCCGTCACCGCGAGGTTGTGGAAGCGCGGCCGCAGCCGGGGCATCGTGCTGGGGTCACGCTCGGGGTGGACGCGGTTGGTGAGCAGTGTGACGTAGAGCCCGAGTTCGGGGTCGACCCACAGGCTGGTGCCGGTGAACCCCGCGTGCCCGTACGCCGATCCGCTCATCAGGTCGCCGGGCAGTGTCGACAGCAGCTCGTTTCCCTGCCAGGCAAGGGATCTGCGGAGGTTCAGGTGGTCGGTGGCCGGCCTGGTCATCACCGCGAGCGTACGAGGCGCCAGCAGCCGGCCGTGCTCGCCGCGGCCGCCGCGGACGAGCGCCAGCGCGAGGCGTTCGACGTCTGCGAGGGTGGCGAACAGCCCCGCATGTGCGGACACCCCGCCGAGCACCTCGGCGTTCTCGTCGTGCACCGTGCCCTGGATCAGCCGGCCGCGCCAGGCGCACTCCTCGGTGGCGGCGGTACGGCTCCAGCGTTCCCGCGGCGGGTTGAAGGTGAGGTCGGTGGCGCCGAGCGGCTCCGCGACGTACTCGCGTACCAGCGTGTCCAGCGGTCGTCCCGCGGCCGCCTCGGCGACCAGGCCGAGCACGATGAAGCCCTGGGAGCTGTACTCCACCCGGGTGCCCGGCCGGCCGTCGCGCAGCGGAAGGTCGCGGACGGCGGCCAGCAGGCCGTCCCGGTCGGGGTGGTCGCGGTAGAGACGCTGCCCGCCCGGGATGCCGGAGGTGTGCGTCAGCAGATGCCAGACGGTGAGGTCGGCCTTGTCCGTTCCGGCGTACTCGGGCAGGTGCATGGCCACCGGGTCGGTGAGCCCGAGCAGGCCGCGTTCGACCAGCGCCATCACCACCAGTCCGACTACGGGTTTGGTGAGCGAGGCGAGGTCCCAGCCGGTGTCGTCGGTGACCGGATCGCCGCCCCAGGCGAGTGTGCCGAGCCGCCCGCGTCGGACGGGGCCCTCGGCGGTGCCGGCCGACCACGCCGCCCCGGAGAACACCCGGTCGGTGCGGGCCTGTTCCAGCAGAGCGGTCAGCGGGTCGGTCGGCGGCGGGGTCACGGCGTCGGCTCCGGATCGTGGGCGAGGTGCGGATCGTGGGGGAGGTACGGATGGAGGGACGGCGAAGTGTGCGACCTCACGGCGTGTGGTCGCCCTCCTTCTCGTTGCGGCGGGCGTAGTGGAGGAGCCGGTCGAGGTCGACGTCGACGCCGAGGCCGGCACCCTGGGGTACCGGCAGGCTTCCGTCGGACAGTTCGATGCGCTCGGTCAGCACGTCGCCGTCGGCGAGGTAGTACATCGCGTCCACGGCATGGTCCAGCCGGTCGAGTGCCGCGGCGACCTGGAGATGGCATGCGGTGGAGATACCCAGTTCGCCGCCGCTGTGGAAGTTCAGGCCGAGGCCGAACGCCCGGCAGGTGGCGGCGAGGTTCATCGTCGGGCCCACGCCGCCCCATTTGTGCACGTCGGCGTGGATGATGTCGACCGCACCCATCCGCACCGCGGGGGCGAGGTCCTCCTCGCGTACGACACACATGTTGGTGCAGAGGGGAGTGGCGATCTGCGCGCGGACCTGCGCCATCCCCTCCAGGCCCGCGCACGGGTCCTCGAGGTACTCAAGGTCGAGGGCGTCGAGGCGCCGGCCCGCCCACACCGACTCCGGAACCGACCACACGGCGTTGGGGTCCACCCGCAGCGCGGTGCCGGGCAGTTTCGCTCGCAGCGCCTCCATCACCGACACGTCGAACCGCGCGTCGGTGGATCCCTTGAACTTCAGCGCGGTGAACCCGTGCGCCGCCACGATCTCGGCCGCCTTGTCGGCGAGCACCGCGGGCTGGTCGGCGCGGGCCACGTCACCGGCGGCGCCGCGGGTGAGCAGCCCGGTGAGGGGTACGACGTCGCGGACCGCGCCGCCGAGGTGCAGGTGCAGTGGCACCCCGGCGGCCTTGCCGGCGAGATCGAGGAACGCCATCTCCAGCCCGGCCAGCGCGCAGTAACCGATGTAGCCGTAGAAGAACGGCACCATCGCGCACGTACGCCGGATGGTCGCGCTCGCCCGCGGGTCGGCACCCACGAACTGGTCCTTGATCCGGTCGACCAGCGCCGCCGTCGGCCGGCCGTGCATGGTCTCGCCCCAGCCCTCCAGCCCGTCGTCGTCGCGGACGCGGACCACCGTGCGGGTGGTGCCGGCCTTCGACTCGAAGCTGCTGGCGAACGTGGTTGTCAAGGGGACGTTGACAACCCAGACGTCGATGCCGGCGACGCGCATGGATCTCCGTTCCGTAGCTACCAGGGCGCGCGCCGACCCTACCCAAGATCACCGACAACCAGCGCGGTCGTGCGGAAACCGGCCATGCCCGGCCGCCGCGGTCAGGACAGGCGTACGGGAAGGCTTTCCACGCCATGGATGAGGCTGCTATGCCGCCACCGCACCTCGTCGGAATCGATTCCGAGCGACAGGTCGGGGAAGCGGTCGAGCATCCGGCGGAACGCCACCTCCGCCTCCAGCCGGGCCAGCGGCGCGCCCACGCAGTAGTGGATCCCGTGGCCGAACGCCAGGTGCCCGCCGCCCCGTCGGGTGACGTCGAGCTGCCCGCCCCCGGGGAACCTGCTCTCGTCGTGGTTGGCCGAGGCCAGTGACACCAGCACGAACTGTCCGCGCGGGATCTCCACGTCACCCAGCTGCACCGGTTCGGAGGTGAACCGCATGGTGGCGAGGTTGATCGGCCCGTCGTAGCGCAGGAACTCCTCGACCGCCCCGCCCACCAGGGACGGGTCTGCACGCAGCCGGTCGAGCTGGTCGGGGTTGCGCAGCAGGGCGAGGACGCCGTTGCCGATCAGGTTGACGGTCGTCTCGTGCCCGGCGACGAGGAGCAGGAACGCCATCGCGATCAGCTCGTACTCGTCCAGCCGGTCGTTGTCGTCGCGGGCCTGCACCAGGCCGGTGAGCAGGTCCTCCCCGGGGTTGGCGCGCTTGGCCGCGATCAGCTGGCTGAGGTAGGCGGCCATGGCGTGGGACGCGGTGCGCACCTCGTCGTCGGTCGGGTCGTCGGCGAGCACGACCGCCGACCAGGTACGGAAGTCCTCGCGGTCCTCGAAGGGAACGCCGAGCAGCTCGCAGATCACCGTCATCGGCAGCGGGAACGCGAACGCGTCGATCAGGTCCACCGGCTCGCCGTCCGCTCCGCGCGCGGCCATGGCGTCCAGGAGCTCCTCGGTGATCGCCTCGATCCGGGGGCGGAGTGCCTCGACCCGGCGGGAGGTGAACGCCTTGTTGACGAGCTTGCGAAGCCGGGTGTGGTCGGGCGGGTCCGAGCTCAGCATGTGCGCCCGCAGCGCCTCGGCGAAGACCATCTCGTCACCGAGCTGCTCGGGGTCCATGTACTGGTCCAGCACCCGGCCGTTCTTCAGCAGCCGGGGGTCGGCGAGCGCGGCCCGGGCCTCGTCGTACCTGGTCACGATCCAGGTCTCCCAGCCGTGGGGGAGTACGACCTTGCGGGCCGGGCCCTGTTCGCGCAGGGCCGCGTGCACCGCCTCCGGGTCCTGGAAGTACTCGGTGCCCAGAGCCGGCACCTCGCCGTCGGGGTCCGCCGTGGTGAGCCTGGTGAATCTGGTGGACTCCGTGGCGGGTGCGGCCTGCGTCGAACCGACCACTCCTGGCTTGGTCATCTGTCGTCCTCCCTCGTGTCCCCGGCCTCGTCTGGGCACCGGACCGACCGGTCCGGGCGGCTGCCGGGCCCCCGCACAGGATGAACGTCCGAGGGTCGGCCCGTGATCCTGCGTGAGGAGGAAATCTCGCTCCGCCCGGGCCGGCCCGCCGAGGGCGGCAGATCCGGATGCGACCGAGGGGTCGGAGCGCTATCCTCGCGCTGCCCGGGCGGTCCGGTTCCCAGCCGTCCCGCGACGTACCGCCGCTGCCCGCGGCGCCCGGCCGAGCGAGAGGACTCAGCGCATGCGAGCCAGCACCACGTCTCCGACCTCCGGTGCCGTGACGAAGGGTATGTCGGCGACCCCTCGCTGACCTGCCGGCTCCGTCCTGACCGGCGGCGAGATCTCTCGCCCGCCGGTGCCCGACCGCGTTCTCACGTTCGGCGTCCGCACGCTGGTTCGCCGGCTGCGTTCGCCCGCGCCCGCGCCATGTCGACTCACTCGACGCCGGAGGGCTGTTCGCCCGTCCCTTCCTCGCGTCCGGAGTTCCACGTATGCGCGCGTACGCCGTCTACCTCCTGATCCGCGGGCTCGGTTCCTTCGCCGGTGCCTGCGCGTTCACCCTCAACCTCGTCTACCAGATCCAGACCGTCGGCCTCGGTCCCCTCGAGCTCGTCCTCGTGGGCACCGTCCTGGAGGTCACCTGCTTCCTCGCGCAGGTGCCCACCGGGGTGATCGCCGACCTGTACAGCCGCCGGCTCTCGGTGATCGTCGGCTACCTGCTCATCGGGACCGGCACCCTCCTCGAGGGGATCGTCCCCGCCTTTCTCGCCATCGTGATCGGCAACGTCGTGTGGGGCATCGGCTCCACCTGTGTCGACGGCGCCGAGGAGGCCTGGGTGAGCGGTGAGCTCGGCGAGGACCGGGCGCCGGGGGTGTTCACCCGGGGTGCCCAGGTCGGCCAGGTGGCCACCGTCGCGGGCATCGGTGCCGGCGTCCTGCTCGCCGGGGTCGGCCTGAACGTCCCGATCGTCGCCGGCGCCGCGGTGTGGCTGCTGCTGGGCGTCACGCTGGTATTCGTGATGCCGGAGCGTTCCTTCGAGCCGGCCGCACCCGCCGAGCGGGGGTCGTTCGTCGCGATGCGCGGGCAGTTCGTCGCCGGTGCGCGGGTGGTGCGCGGCCGGCCGGTCCTGGTGTGCCTGCTCGCCGCCGGGCTGTTCCTCGGCCTCGGCGGGGAGGGCTGGGACCGGTTGCAGCAGGCGCACTTCCTGGAGAACCTGCGGTTCCCGTCGCTGTTCACGCCGGTGGTGTGGTTCGGCGTGTTCAGCGTCGTCGGCCTGCTCGGCTCGGTCGCGGTCACCGAGGTCGTTCGGCGCCGGCTCGACCCGTCGCGTCCCAGGCGGCTCGGCACGATGCTGGTGGTCGCTCAGCTCGGCGTGGTCGCGGGGGTGCTGGTGTTCGCGGCGGCCGGTGAGTTCTGGCTCGCCGCGACGGCGAGCGTCCTGGTGGGCCTGCTGCGGTCGGTGTGCCACCCGCTGGTGGCGAGCTGGCTGGTGGCGAACACCGAGCAGCGCACCCGGGCGACGGTGTTCTCGATGTCGGGCCAGGTCGACGCGGCCGGTCAGATCCTCGGCGGCCCGCCGGTCGGGCTGGTCGGCGAGCGGGTCGGCATCCGTGCCGCGCTGGCGGTGACCGGTCTGCTCGTACTCCCGGCGGTCGGCCTGTACGCCCGAGCGGTCGCGATCGGCCGGTCGCGGAGCGGGCCGGAGGGCGGTTCGGAGGGCCGCTCGCGGCGTGTGAGGCGTGAGGGAGCCGACGTGATCCCGTAGTCTCGTTGACCATGGCCCGGACGTCTTCCCCCGTACGCCGGGGACAATCCCGCACGGCGGGCCCGGCACGTTCGGACACGCGCACCGGCACCCGCACCCGTTCGGCGTCCCCGGCGCCGGCGCGGTCGGGCCGTTCCGGCGGGTCCGGTAAGAAGCCTCCGGCCAAGAAGGCTCCGGCGAAGAAGGCCCAGGCCAGACGCCCGCCACCCCGGGGGAAGAGCTCGGGTTCGGTGGGCAGCGTCCTCGGTCAGCTGCTGACCGGGATCGTCCGGCTGGTCGCCGGGATCTGGCTCGGCATCGCGCACCTGTTCGGCGGGATCGTCCGGCGGATGGGGTCGAGCGCGCGTGAGCTCGACCCCGAGCTCCGCCGCGACGGCGTCGGTCTGGCGTTCGTCGGCCTGGCGATCGTGGTCGCGGCCGCGGTCTGGTGGCGGATGCCCAACGACGTCGGCAGGGCGGTCCGCGGGGTGGTCGCCGGCACCGTCGGCGTGCTCGACTGGTCGATCCCGATCCTGCTCGCTCTGGTCGCCTGGCGGACGCTGCGCCACCCCGACCGCAACGGCCCCGGCGGCCGGCAGGCGATCGGGTGGGCGGCGATCCTGGGCGGCGGCCTCGGCCTGGTCCACATCAAGGACGGCCTGCCCCGTCCCACCAACGGCATCCAGAGCCTGGAACACGCCGGCGGCGCCATCGGCTTCGTGATGTCGTCGCTCCCGGCTGATCTGCTCACCGTGTACGTCGCCGTTCCGCTGTTGATCCTGCTGACGCTGTTCGGTGTGGTCGTGGTGGGCGGCACGCCGCTGCACGCGCTGCCCGAGCGGCTCCGGGACGTCTGGAACCATCACATCCTCCGTAAGGACACCGGCGAGGACGCCGACGGGGCCGACGGCGAGACCGACGTGAAGGGGGACGCGCCGACCCAGCCGCTGCGCCGGTCGCGGTCCCGGCGGCGGGTCGGTGCGTCCGCCAAGGGCGAGGACGGCGACGAGTCCGGCTTCACCGGCGACCACCCGTACGACAGCCCGGTGCTGGAGGGCCGCGAGCTCGGCAAACGCGGTAAGGGCAAGCCCGCCGGCGACGCCAAGTCCTCCGGTGCCGGCGCCGCTGCGGCCACCGGAGCTGGCGCGGCCGCGGCGGCCGCCGCCGGGGCCGCGTCCGGAAAGGACGACGGCGACGGCAAGCAGAGCGAGCCGCCGCCGCACAGCCCGCTGCCGCAGCGGGTCGAGCAGCTCGCCCTGTCCGGCGACGTGACGTACACCCTGCCGGCCAACGAGGTACTCGCCCCGGGTTCGGCCCACAAGGCGCGCACCAAGGCTTCCGACGCGATCGTCGACCGGCTGACCGAGGTGCTGGAGCAGTTCGAGATCGACGCCCAGGTGACCGGCTACACCCGCGGGCCGACGGTGACGAGGTACGAGGTCGAGCTCGGCCCCGCCGTCAAGGTGGAGAAGGTCACCGCGCTCAGCAAGAACATCGCCTACGCGGTGGCCAGCACCGACGTGCGGATCCTGTCGCCGATCCCGGGCAAGTCCGCGATCGGGGTGGAGATCCCCAACACCGACAAGGAGACCGTCAGCCTCGGCGACGTGCTCCGCTCGAACGTCGCGCGCGGAGACCACCATCCGATGCTGGCCGGGCTCGGCAAGGACGTCGAGGGTGGCTTCGTCGTCGCCAACCTGGCGAAGATGCCGCACCTGCTCGTCGCGGGCGCCACCGGATCCGGCAAGTCGGTCTTCATCAACTCGATGATCACCTCGATCCTGATGCGGTCCACGCCGGACGAGGTACGCGCGATCCTGGTCGACCCGAAACGGGTCGAGCTGAGCGTCTACGAGGGCATCCCGCACCTCATCACCCCGATCATCACCAACCCGAAGAAGGCCGCCGAGGCCCTGCAGTGGGTGGTGTCGGAGATGGACCGCCGCTACGACGACCTGGCGGCCTTCGGGTTCCGGCACCTGGACGACTTCAACAAGGCCGTCCGCACGGGCAAGGTCACCCCGCCTCCGGGCAGCGAACGCGTCCTCGCGCCGTACCCCTATCTCCTCGTCATCGTCGACGAGCTGGCCGACCTGATGATGGTCGCCCCGCGCGACGTGGAGGACTCGGTCGTCCGGATCACCCAGCTGGCCCGGGCCGCGGGAATCCACCTGGTGCTGGCCACCCAGCGGCCGTCGGTCGACGTGGTGACCGGACTGATCAAGGCCAACGTGCCGTCCCGGCTGGCGTTCGCGACGTCCAGCATGGCCGACAGCCGGGTCATCCTCGACCAGCCCGGCGCGGAGAAGCTGGTCGGTCAGGGCGACGGGCTGTTCCTGCCGATGGGAGCCAGCAAACCGATAAGGATCCAGGGCGCGTGGGTCAGCGAGAGCGAGATCCACAAGGTCGTCGAGCACTGCAAGACCCAGCTGCAGCCGACGTACCGCGAGGACGTCACCGCCGCGCCGGGCGCCAAGAAGGACCTCGACGACGACATCGGCGACGACATGGACCTCGTGGTGCAGGCCGCCGAGCTGATCGTGTCGACGCAGTTCGGGTCCACGTCGATGTTGCAGCGCAAGCTGCGGGTCGGGTTCGCCAAGGCCGGCCGGCTGATGGACATCCTGGAAAGCCGCGGCGTGGTCGGTCCGAGCGAGGGGTCGAAGGCGCGCGACGTGCTGGTCAAGCCGGAGGACCTCGAGGGCTTCCTGATCATCCTTCGCGGCGAGGGCGAGCCCGGGTCGGAGTAGGTCCGCTCACGAGAATCCGGGCCGTAGATTCTTCCGCGGAAGAATCTACGGCCCGGATTCTCCGCGGAAGAATCCGCGGGCTCGGTCTCGGGCGGCGCTCTTGCCAGGCAGAGGTGCCGATCCCGGCCGACCGGCGTGGGGCCCCGGCGTACCCCCGAGAGACCAGGCCCGCGATCATGTCGCCAGGGACAACCGACGAGGGTCGTCCCACAGCGAGAACGCGAGGAGTGGTGGCGTGCGCATTGCGGTGACCGGGGCGAACGGCCGGCTGGGCAGGGGAGTGGTGGCCGCCGCGCTCAAGGAGGGGCACGAGGTCGTCGCGCTGGACCGCGTCACCGAGCAACCCGCGGATGAGCCCGACGTCCGGGCCGCGTTCGGGACGCTGACGGTTCCTGTCGTGGACGTCGACGTCACCCGCTACGACAACCTGCTCGAACGCCTGACGGCCGCCCAGGCCGACGCGCTCGTGCACCTTGCCGCGATCCCCGGCCCGGGCGGCACGCCGGACCACCTCGTCCACGCCACGAACGTGCTCGGCAACTACCACGCGCTGCGCGCGGCGGTAGAGCTCGGCATCCGCCGGGTCGTGTGCGCCTCCAGCATCAACGCGATCGGCGGCATCTACAGCAAGCAGGCCCACTACGACTACCTGCCGGTCGACGAGGCGCATCCGACGTACGCCGAGGACGCCTACAGCCTGTCGAAGTGGCTCGGTGAGCAGCAGGCGGACGCGCTCGTACGCCTGGAGCCCGGCCTCACGGTCGCCAGTCTCCGCTTCCACGGCATCACCCCGCAGCCGCCAGCGCTGGAGCCCCGGGACGAGGAGCGGCTCGCCTTCGAGGCCAAGCACCTGTGGGGCTGGGTCGGACTGGAGGCGGCCTCGCGGGCCTGCCTGCTCGGGCTGACCGCCGACTTCACCGGGCACGAGGCGTTCTTCGTGGTCGCGCCGACCACCACCAGCGCGCTGGACTCCGCCGACCTGCGGCAGCGCTTCTACCCCGACGCGGAGGTCCGGACAGAGCTGTCCGGGCAGCAGGGTTTCTACGACTGCGGCAAGGCCGCGAGGGTGCTCGGCTGGTCCCACGACGGGTAGCACGCCGGCGCGGGGGACCAGTACCCATCACGGATCGCAAGATCTGCCAGGACGCCGGCGTACGACCGGAAGGGTTGGCATGAAGCTCGCAGAAATGGTTCCGTCCGCACCCGAGGCCGCACCGTTGGCCCGGCTCGTGGTCCAGGCCGGCGTCGGGTGGGCGGTCGGTGGACTTCCGCAGACCATCGGCGCGGACCGGCGCGGCACCGACGCGCCCTGGGACTACCTCCCGCTGCTGTCGATGAAGAAGCGGTACGAGAACGCCGGTCTGCGGCTGGCCGTCATCGAGGCCCGGCCGCCACTGGCGAACGCCAAGCGCGGGCTGCCCGGACGGGACGCCGAGATCGACGCGGTGTGCACGCTGCTTTCGAACATGGGCCGGCTCGGCATCCCGGTGTGGTGCTACGAGTGGATGAGCGACTTCAACTGGCTGCGTACCGACACCGCCGTACCCTCCCGCGGCGGTTCGCTGGTGAGCGGGTACGACCACGCGCTGATGCAGCAGGCGCCGCCGGTGGAGGCGGGACCGATCAGCGAGGACGAGCTCTGGGAGAACCTCGAGTACTTCCTGCGCCGGGTGGTTCCGGTCGCGGAGAAGGCGGGCGTCAAGCTGGCCATGCATCCGGACGACCCGCCGATCTCCCCGGTCCGCGGCGTGGGCCGGATCATGCGCAGCGTGGACAACTTCCAGCGGCTGCTCGACCTGGTGCCGAGCCCGGTGAACGGCGTCACGCTGTGCCAGGGCAACTTCCGGCTTATGACCGACGACATCCCGGCCGCCATCCGGAAGTTCGGAGAGCAGGGGAAGATCTTCTTCGTCCACTTCCGCGACGTCCGCGGCACCGTGGAGAACTTCGTCGAGACCTGGCACGACGACGGCCCGACCGACCTGTACGAATGCCTGCGCACCTACCGCGAGGTGGGCTTCGACGGGCCGATGCGGCCCGACCACGTGCCGACGGTGGAGGGGGACAGCAACGTCAACCCCGGTTACTCGCTGTACGGACGGCTGTTCGCGCTCGGCTACATCCGCGGGCTGATGGAGGGCGTGGGGCGCGAGGGCCGGGCCGGTCGGAACGGCTCCGCGTCGGCCCGGGCGGGTCAGGACGGGGCCGCGTGGGCTCAGGCGGATCAGTCGGATCAGGGCGAGGCCCTGCCGGCGGGCTGATCCGGCCGGTCGGGCACGACCCGGAACAGGTCACCGGGCTGGCAGTCGAGCGCGTCGCACAGGGCGGTGAGCGTGGAGAAGCGCACCGCCCTGGCCCGGTTGTTCTTCAGTACGGACAGGTTGACGACGGTGACGCCGACCCGGCGGGCAAGCTGGGTGACGGTCATTCCGCGCCGGGCGAGGGGTTCGTCCAGCCGGCACTCCACCCGGTGACCCTCGCCGGCGTCACCGTCACCGTCGTCAGGTCCGCCACGGGCCGCCCTCACACCAGCCCCTCCACGTCCCGGCTCATCAGGCGTCCCCGCCGGAACACCTCGGCAAGGGAGGCAGTCCAGGCGCCGCGGCGGCCCCTCGTACCGCGACCGTGATGGTGGCGCCGGTCTCGCTGGGACGTTGGTCCGGTTCGGCGCTTGTGTCGCGGACGTCGCGAACGCGCCCGGTCATGCTGATCCCCCGTCGTTAGAGCACGGCGTACCAAAACCTGGCTGGGGCGTGGCTGGTCGAACCGTCGTCGAGACGGCCGGATTTGCCGGGAACGACGTATCGACAATCGATAAGGTACGCCTACGAGGACCCCCGCCAGATCGATCTGAACCCCGCCCGGAACCCGCCCGGAACCCGCGTACGGATGGCGGGACCGGCGCGCGAGGGACGCCGGGATCGCAGGTCGAGCTCCGGTAAGCGAGGATGGGCCGCGATGACTGCGCCTTCCCATGCCCACCCGACCGCCGACGTGGCCCCCGAAACGACCACCACCGTGGCCGTCGTCACGCTCGGCTGCGCCCGCAACGAGGTCGACTCCGAAGAGCTCGCCGGCCGACTGGCCGAGGGCGGCTTCACCCTCGTCGAGGACGCCGAGTCCGCCGACGCCGTTCTGGTCAACACCTGCGGCTTCATCGAGACCGCGAAGAAGGACTCGGTGGACCAGCTGCTCGGTGCCGCCGACCTGAAGTCCGAGGGCGGGCGTACGCAGGCGGTGGTCGCCGTGGGCTGCCTGGCCGAGCGCTACGGCGAGGAGCTGGCGCGGGAGCTGCCCGAGGCGGACGCCGTGCTGAGCTTCGACGACTACCCCGACATCGCCGACCGCGTACGCACGATCCTCACCGGCGCCCCGCACGTGCCGCACGCCCCGCGCGACCGGCGCAAGCTGCTCCCCATCTCACCGGCCGCGCGCGGTTCGGCCGCCGCGGACTCCGCCGGTGCCGGCGGCGCGGTGGTTCCCGGCCACCGGGTGGTGACGCCGGACTCTCGCCCGGCGGCGGCCGACCTGACGCCGGACCTGCCGGCCGGCATCGCCCCGGCCTCGGGTCCCCGCGTACACCGGCGGCGGCTCGGCGGCGGACCCGTCGCGCCACTGAAACTCGCGTCCGGCTGCGACCGGCGCTGCGCGTTCTGTGCGATCCCGCGGTTCCGGGGCGCGTTCATCTCCCGTCCGCCGGAGGACGTTCTCGCCGAGGCGGAATGGCTCGCCGGGCACGGCGTCCGCGAGCTGTTCCTGGTCAGCGAGAATTCCACGTCGTACGGCAAGGACCTCGGCGACCTGCGGCTGCTGGAGACGAGCCTGCTGCCCGCCCTGGCCGCCGTCGACGGGATCGAGCGGGTCCGGGTGTCCTACCTCCAGCCGGCCGAGATGCGCCCCGGCCTGGTCGAGGCGATGGCCACCGTGCCGGGCGTCGCGGCGTACTTCGACCTGTCGTTCCAGCACGCGAGCCCCACCGTCCTGCGCCGGATGCGGCGGTTCGGCGACACCGAACGTTTCCTCGGCCTGATCGAGCAGATCCGCGCCGTCGCGCCGGAGGCCGGCATCCGCAGCAACGTCATCGTCGGCTTCCCGGGCGAGACCGAGGCGGACGTCGAGGAGCTGTGCGGGTTCCTGGAGGCCGCCCGGCTGGACGTGGTGGGCGTGTTCGGCTACTCCGACGAGGACGGTACGGAGGCGCTCGGCTACGACGGCAAGCTGGACGAGGACGAGATAGCCGCGCGGGCCGCCCGGGTCGGTGAGCTGGCCGAGGAGCTCACCGCGCAGCGGGCCGAGGACCGGATCGGGGAGGTCGTCGACGTGCTGGTCGAGTCCGTCGACCCAGACGACTCGGACGACTCGGACGACTCGGACGACCGGAGGGGCGGCTCGGTCGAGGGCCGCGCCGCGCACCAGGGGCCCGAGGTCGACGGCACCATCCGGGTGCTCGGCGTCAACGGCGTCGGTGTGGGAGATTTCGTCCGTGCCCTGGTGGTGGACACCGAGGGTGTGGACCTCGTGGCGGAGGCCCTTCCGGGTGCGGGTCGTTGAGGTCTCGGGGAGGCGTACGGTGACCGAAGTTCCGAAGGCCTCGCCCAGTGTCTGGAACGGCCCCAACGTCCTGACCGCGCTCCGCGTGGTGATGGTCCCGGTGTTCGGCTGGCTGCTGCTGTACGACAACGGCACCGACACCACCCACCGGTTCGCCGCGCTCGCGGTCTTCCTGCTCGCGGCCCTGACCGACCGGTTCGACGGCGAGCTCGCCCGCCGCTACAACCTCGTCACCGACTTCGGGAAGATCGCCGACCCGCTCGCGGACAAGGCGCTGATGGGGATGGCCCTGGTCGGGCTGTCGATCCTCGGCGAGCTGCCCTGGTGGGTGACGGTCGTGGTGCTCGTCCGCGAGGTGGGTATCACTCTGCTGCGGTTCCTGGTGATCCGGTCGCAGGTGATCGCGGCCAGCCGGGGCGGCAAGGCCAAGACCGTGCTGCAGACCGTGGCGATCACGTTGTACCTGCTGCCGTACGGCGGTCCGGTGCACATCGCGGCGGTTGTGGTGATGGCGGCGGCCCTGGTGGTCACCGTGGTGACCGGCGTGGACTACCTGTGGAAGGTGCTGCGGTCCCGCCGGTCGCGGGCCGCGTGACGTCGACGTCGGAGGGGAGTCCGGTGGGATCGGAAAGCAGTGCCGCAACCGGGACGAGCGCACCCGGGACGAGCGAGGCCGGGACGAACGGGTCGAGCGCGGCGTCGGCGGAGGTCCTGGCCGGCCGCTGCCACGAACTCCTTCAGCGGCAGCACGCCACCGCCGCCACCGCGGAGTCCCTGACCGGTGGACTCCTGGGTGCGGCCTTCACCCACCAGGCCGGATCCTCGGCCACCTACCGCGGCGGCGTCGTGTCGTACGCCGTGGATCTGAAGGCCTCTCTGCTCGGCGTGGACGCCGGCCAGCTGGCCGAACACGGACCGGTTCACCCGAGCACTGCCCGGGCGATGGCCGAGGGGGTCCGCGACCGGCTCGGGGCCACCTACGGACTGGCCACCACCGGCGTCGCCGGACCCGAACCGCACGGTGACCAGCCGGTCGGCACGGTCGACGTGGCCTGCGCGGGACCCGGTGGTACGCGGGGCGAACGGCTGCGGCTCCGGGGCGACCGGGAGCAGATCCGGCGGTCCACGGTGACCGCCGCTCTGGAGCTCCTCCTGGACGTACTCCAGGCCACGCCACGCACCAGCTGATCAATCCGTTCCGTGTCCTGGGCGTGCGGAGTCGTCACCGGGGTACGAAGGCGGGTACGGTGGGTTCAGCCCACTGCCCGGTTGTCCGGTGTCAGACCATTCGACGCCGGATACCACTACGAAGGGACACCGAGGGGAGCCACCAATGGTCCTGGTTCGTCACCTGCTGGGTGGCGTACTCCGCCGCCAGCGCCTACGCCGCGGGCTCACTCTCCGCGAGGTGTCCCTCGACGCCCGGGTGAGTCTGGGCTACATCTCCGAGATCGAACGCGGTCAGAAGGAAGCCTCCAGCGAGCTGCTGGCCGCGATCTGTACCGCCCTGGACGTCCCGCTGTCCGACGTGTTGCGTGAGGTCAGCGACGAGATCGACAAGGCGCAGACCCGTAGCGTCCTCACCGCCGCGCCCCGTCAGCAGGTGATCCGGAAGGTCACGTCCAAGCGGATCGCCGCCAACCGGATCGACGGGCCCCGACTGGACACCTCGAGGATCGAGCCGACCGACGCCGACCGTGACGTCGTCGTAGCCGCCTGATGGTGGCTGGTTCCGGCCCCGACGAACCATCACGCCCGGATCCACCCCAGGACCCGCCGCGCGCGGATCCTCCGCGCGAGGACCCACCTCATGCCGCGGACGAGCGCGGCATGCTCGAGTCCTGGCTCGCCTTCCACCGTGCGACCGTGGCGGTTAAGTGCGCCGGCCTGACCCAGGAGGGCGCCCACAACGCCCCCGTGCCGACATCGCCGCTGATGACCGCGGCCGGCCTGGTGTCCCACCTCCGCTGGGTGGAGAGCTACTGGTTCGAGCGCGTACTCCTCGGCGAGGCCGGCGCCGCGCCGGTCGATCCCGCCGACCCCGACGCCGAGTGGCGCCCGTCTCCCGACGTGCCGCTCGCCGACCTGCTCGCCGCGTACGACAAGCAGGTCGCGCGCTCACGGGAGATCGCCGCCGTGTTCTCCCTGGACCACCGCGCCGCTCCGCGCCGTCCCGGCGAGGAGGGCGTGACGCTTCGCTGGATCCTGCACCACATGGTCGAGGAGACGTGCCGGCACAACGGCCACCTCGACATCGTTCGCGAACTCACCGACGGGGTGACGGGGGAGTAGTACGCCCGTCAGCCGGGCCGGGACCCCGCGGGATCGGGTTGGCAGTGCGGGCACCAGAACGTCACCCGTTCCTGGCCGGGCGGGCCCAGCTCGCCCCGCCGGATCCGGGTCCGGCACCGCCGGCATGGTTCACCGGCCCGGCCGTACACCCAGTGCCCGCGTCCCCTCCGCAGATCGCCGGTGGTGGCCTGTTCGGGATGCTCGCGGTTGACCCACAGCAGCTGGCGGGCCAGCCGGACCATCCGGGTGAGGTCGCCGGCCGCCGACACCGGGGCGGTCGGTGGTACGCCACGCAGGAACAGCACCTCGGCGCGGTAGAGGTTGCCGATGCCGGCGAGGTTGCGCTGGTCCAGCAGCGCCTCGCCGATGGTGCGGTCGGGCTGCTCGGCCAGCCGGCGGACCGCCTCGGCCTGGTCCCAGTCCGGGCCGAGCAGGTCCGGTCCGAGGTGGCCGACGAGCGTGTCCTCCCGGTCGGTGGGTACGAGGTCGACCCTGGCCAGGCTCCGGCCGACGGCGACGGCGCGGTCGGTGGCCAGCACCACGCGGACGGGTTCGCGTGGCCCCGGGAACGCCGTACCGGCCGGGAACAACCGCCAGGAACCGTCCATGCCCAGGTGGGTGTGCAGCGTCAGGTCCGGCTCGATCCGGATCAGCAGGTGCTTGCCGCGGGCGAGCACCTCGGTCACCGTCCGGCCGGCGAGGTCGGCGGTGGCGTGCTGGGGCACTCGCAGGTCGGCGTGCGTCAGCCGCTGCCCGGCCAGTGCCACCCCCAGCCGCCTGGCCGTCAGCCAGACAGTGTCGCCCTCAGGCACCGGACACCCCGGGCACCCCGGGCACCCCGGGCACCGTGGCGGTATCGGGCACCGCCGCGGAATCGGGCACCGTCGCGGGGGAGTCCAGCCAGTCCCACCAGCCCGAGTCGAGGACCCGCCGGGCGAGCAGTTCGTAGCCGACGGCACGCGGGTGGGCGCCGTCGCCGATGGCCAGCTCGGCCCGCCACCGGGTGTCCTCGGCGAACGCCTGGGTGAGTGCGACGAACGGCACACGGCGCCGGGCGGTGAGCTCCCGCATCAGCACGGTCAACGCCAGCAGCCGCTCGTTGTGGGAGTCGTCGGTCAGCGCGGGCGGGCCGACCACGAGCGTGGCCAGCCCGCGCCGCCGGGTCCACTCCAGCAGGTCGGCCAGCACGGCGAGCGTGCCGACGCTCGGCACCCGCTCGGCGCCTCCCTCGCGCGCCTCCAGCGCGGTGTCGTTGGTCCCGAAGGACAAGACGACGCGGTTGTCGCAGCCGGCGGCCTGGCGCGAGGTGACCTCGGCGGCGAACCTCGCCTGGATGTCGCGTGAGGTGTCCCGCCGGACGCCGAGGTTGTAGAAGGTGAGGTCCCGGCCCCCGCGCAGGGTCTCCCGGGCGACCCGGCCCACCCAGCCGAGGCCTTCGGGGTCGCCCACCCCGGCGGTGTAGGAGTCACCGACGAAACAGATCCGCAGGTCGGTCATGGGCCGCATTCTTCCCGACCGCGAGCCCACCCGCGTTCCCGGCGCGTCGACGCTCGGTCCCGGGCCGAGGCTGGGATCGGCACGGCCCGGGGCGTGGGCCATGCTGGCGGGCATGGACTTCGCAGACGTCGTACGCCGCCGCCGGATGGTGCGCAACTTCGATCCCCGCCCCGTGGACCCGGCCGTGGTCGAACGCGTCCTGGACAACGCGCTGCACGCCCCGTCCGCCGGCTTCAGCCAGGGCTGGGGGTTCCTGGTGCTGGACCAGCCGGCCGACGTGGAGCGCTTCTGGGTCGCGGCCACGCCGGAGGGTGCCGGCTCCGACTCCTGGTCACAGGGCCTGCGCCGGGCACCGGTGCTGATCGTGCCGCTGTCGTGCAAGCGCGCCTATCTCGACCGGTACGCCGAACCCGACAAGGGCTGGACCGACCGGGACGAGTCGCGGTGGCCGGTGCCGTACTGGGACATCGACACCGGCATGGCCGCGCTGCTGATGCTCCTCACCGTCACCGACGAGGGGCTCGGCGCCTGCTTCTTCGGCATTCCGCCCGAACGCATCCCGGCGTTCCGTCGTGAGTTCGGCGTACCGGAGGACCACCTGCCGATCGGCGTGGTCGCGCTCGGGCACCGGGCACCGGACCGGCGTTCGCCGTCGCTGCGGCGCGGTCGGCGCGGCACGGACGAGGTGGTGCACCGCGGCCGGTGGTGACCGGGGCGCAACCCGCCTTGCCCGCGGTGCGCCAAGGCAAGGCCGGGGTTGCGATCGAGCAAGCAAGGCGGGGTTGCCCGCGCCAACTCCTGGTTGACGGCACGGGGCCGCCAGGGACGAACGTGCCGGCGGGTCAGTCCTCGTCGTCCACCCAGTCGAACGTCCGGGTGACCGCCTTCTTCCAGCGTGCGTAGTCGCGCTCGCGCACCTTGGCGTCCATCTTCGGCGTCCAGCGCTTGTCCTCCTGCCAGTTGCGGCGCAGGTCGTCCTCGCCGGACCAGTACCCGACCGCCAGGCCCGCCGCGTACGCCGCACCGAGTGCGGTGGTCTCGGCCACCTGCGGGCGGACCACCGGCACGTCGAGGATGTCGGACTGGAACTGCATCAGTAGCTCGTCGACCACCATGCCGCCGTCGACCTTGAGCTCGGTCAGGGTGACACCGGAGTCGGCGTTCATCGCGTCGACGACCTCGCGGGTCTGGTACGCCGTGGCCTCGAGAACGGCTCGGGCGATGTGGCCCTTGTTGACGTAGCGGGTCAGGCCGACCAGGGCACCCCGCGCGTCGGAACGCCAGTACGGCGCGAACAGTCCCGAGAACGCCGGGACGAAGTACGCGCCGCCGTTGTCGTCGACCGAGCGGGCCAGCGTCTCGATCTCCTCCGCCTTGCCGATCAGGCCGAGGTTGTCCCGGATCCACTGCACCAGCGAACCGGTGACCGCGATCGATCCCTCCAGCGCGTAGACGGGTGCGTTGTCGCCGATCTGGTAGCAGGCCGTGGTGATCAGGCCGTTCTGGCTCATCACGCGTTCGGTGCCGGTGTTCAGCAGCAGGAAGTTGCCGGTGCCGTAGGTGTTCTTCGCCGTGCCGACCTCGAAGCAGACCTGGCCGAAGGTCGCCGCCTGCTGATCACCGAGGATGCCGGCGATCGGCACACCGGGCAGCGAGCCGCCGCGCCGGCCCTCCGCGTACACCTGCGACGACGGCCGGATCTCCGGCAGCATCGACAACGGGATGCCCATCTCCTCGGCGATGTTCTCGTCCCACTGCAGGCTCGCGATGTCCATCAGCATCGTCCGCGACGCGTTCGTCACGTCGGTGATGTGCAGACCGCCGTCGGTGCCGCCGGTCATGTTCCACAGCAGCCAGCTGTCCATCGTGCCGAACATCAGCTCGCCGCGCTCGGCGCGTTCGCGGACGCCCTCCACGTTGTCCAGGATCCAGCGCACCTTCGGGCCGGAGAAGTACGTCGCGAGCGGCAGGCCGGTGCGGTCGCGGTAGCGCTCGGCCCCTCCGCCCAGCGCGCCGAGCTGCTCACAGATCCGGTCGGTGCGGGTGTCCTGCCACACGATCGCGTTGTAGACCGGCTTGCCCGTCGCGCGGTCCCACACCAGAGCCGTCTCCCGCTGGTTGGTGATGCCGACCGCGGCCACGTTGGCGGCGGTGAGGTCGGCGCCGGCCAGCGCGCCGGCCACCGTCTGCCGGGTGTTGCGCCAGATCTCCTCCGCGTTGTGTTCGACCCAACCCGCGCGGGGGAAGATCTGTTCGTGCTCCAGTTGGTGCACGCTCACGACCTGACCCGCATGGTCGAAGATCATGCACCGGGTGCTGGTCGTTCCCTGGTCGATGGCTGCGACGTAGTCGGTCATGTGAGCTCCCACTGGGTTGAAATGGTGCGGGGGTAGCGTACGTAGAACCGGCGTAGGTGGGCCGGGGCCGGGTGGGGAGGTGGCATGTCAGGACGCGACCCGGGCGAGCAGCCCCGCGACGAGGCCTCCGACCAGCGGCGCCACCACCGGCACCCAGGCGTACTGCCAGTCGCTTTCGCCCTTGCCTTTGATAGGAAGAACGGCATGGGCGAAGCGTGGGCCGAGGTCGCGGGCGGGGTTGATCGCGAAGCCGGTCGGGCCGCCCAGGCACGCGCCTATTCCCACGACCACCAGCGCCGCGGCCAGCGGGCCGAGCCCGGACGGCGTGCGCCCGAGCACCAGAACGACGTAGACCAGGACGAAGGTCGCGATCGCCTCGGTCACGACGTTCCATGCGTAGGCACGATAACGGGGCGCGGTGGCGAAGACCGCCAGCTTGTCGGCTTCGGTCTCGCTGTGTTCGAAGTGCAGCCGGTACGCCAGGAAGCACAGCACCGCGCCGAGGAACGCGCCCAGGAACTCCCCGACCAGGTAGGCGAGGGTGTTCACGGGCGTCACCGGGATGCCCGGCGCGAAGCTCGGCGCGCCGTCGACGACGATGCCGAACGTCACCGCTGGATTCAGGTGCGCGCCGCTGGCGAAGGCGACGTACACGCCGACGAAGATGCCGAGACCCCAGCCGAGGCTGACCAGCAACCAGCCGCCCCGGTGTCCGAAGGTGTTCTTCAGCAGCACGTTCGCCCCCGCCGAGCAACCCAGCAGGGTCAGCATCATCGTCCCCAGCGTCTCCGAGACGACGATCGTCCACATCGAAGGACCCTTCCGGGCGGCGGCACGCGACGGACGCCGGCCGAGCGGCGGCCCGGACCACGAGCCTGCCGAACGTCACTGCCCGATCCTGCCCGCCGCCGTACCGGCTGTCGCGAAAGTCCCCGACTTCTGCGATCCTGCGTGATTCCCGGATATCGGGGTCGGCAGGTGTCCGCTTGAGTCCGCTGTCCACGTATCGGCTGAGGAGTTGGTTGTGAGTAGTTCCGGGAAGTTGGGCCCGCAGGAACGCGCCGAGGCCTGGGACCGGTTCGGTGCCGAGCAGTTCGACGTGCTCGTGGTGGGTGGCGGCGTGACCGGTGCCGGTTCCGCGCTGGACGCCGTGACGCGCGGGCTGAACACCGCCCTGGTCGAGGCACGCGACTTCGCCAGCGGCACGTCCAGCCGGTCCAGCAAGCTCTTCCACGGCGGCCTGCGCTACCTCGAACAGCTGAACTTCGGGCTGGTCGCCGAGGCGTTGCGCGAACGCGAGCTCATGCTCACCCGGATCGCGCCGCACCTCGTCAAGCCGGTGGAGTTCCTGTACCCGCTGCAGCACCGGCTGTGGGAACGCCCGTACGTCGGCGCCGGCCTGATCCTCTACGACACCATGGGCCGCGGCCGCTCGGTGCCCGCCCACCGGCACCTCAGCCGGACCGGTGCGCTCAAGCTCAGCCCCGGGCTGCGTCAGGACGCGCTGGTCGGCGCGGTGCGTTACTACGACGCGCAGGCCGACGACGCCCGCCACACGCTCACGGTGGTGCGCACCGCCGCCCGCTACGGCGCCGCGGTCCGCAACTCCAGCGAGGTGACCGGCTTCCTGCACGAGGGCGGCCGGGTGGTCGGAGCGGAGGTGCGCGACGTCGACTCCGGTGCCACCACGACGATCCGGGCGAAGGTCGTGATCAACGCGACCGGGGTCTGGACCGACGACCTGCAGCGCCTCACCGGCGGGCGGGGGCGGTTCCGCGTACGAGCCTCCAAGGGAGTGCACGTCCTGGTGCCGCGGGACCGGATCGCCTCCGAGGTCGGGCTGATCCTGCGGACCGAACGCTCGGTGCTGTTCGTCATCCCGTGGGGCAACCACTGGATCATCGGCACCACCGACACCGACTGGAACCTCGACCGCGCCCACCCCGCGGCCAGCCGCGCCGACATCGACTACCTCCTCGCCCACGTCAACGAGGTCCTGTCGGTGCCGCTCACCCACGACGACATCGAGGGCGTGTACGCCGGGCTGCGGCCGCTGCTGGCCGGTGAGTCCGAGCAGACCAGCCAGCTGTCGCGGGAGCACGCGGTGGCCCGGCCCCTGCCCGGCCTGGTCTCGATCGCGGGCGGGAAGTACACGACCTACCGGGTGATGGCCAAGGACGCGATCGACGCGGCTCGGCCCGACCTCGGGAACTCACTCCCGCCGTCGGTGACCGAGCACGTCCCGCTGGTCGGGGCCGAGGGATACCACGCGCTGATCAACCAGGTGGACCGGCTGGCCGAGGACCACGGGCTCCCGGTGTGGCGGATGCAGCGGCTGCTGGACCGGTACGGCTCGATGGTCGACGAACTGATGACGCTGGCCGAGGACGACCCGTCCCTGCTGGAGCCGCTGCCCGGCGCGGGGGAGTACCTCCGGGTGGAGGCGAGGTACGCCGCCACGCACGAGGCGGCGGTGCACCTGGACGACGTCCTCGCCCGGCGGACCAGGATCTCCATCGAGACCCCGCACCGGGGTACGGAGACCGCGCAGCCCGCGGCCGAACTCGTCGCGGACGTGCTCGGGTGGGACGACGCGCGCACCCGCAACGAGGTGGAGGTCTACCAGGCCCGGGTGGCCGCCGAGCGCGAGTCGCAGCGCAAGCCCGACGACCTGGGCGCCGACGCCGAGCGGCTGCTCGCGCCGGACACCCGCAAGCTCGCCGTGGGCCGCGCCATGGGCTGACCGGCAGTCCTCCGGGGTTCGGATGCGCGGCTGAGTTCAGCCGCGCATCCGCAGGCCCCGTGGCGTGACGTGGAAGCCGGCCGCGGCCAGCGCGGTGGCCAGCGGCGTGGTGCCGTCGGGGTGGTTGGCCGGTCGCAGGATCGCCTCGCCGTCGACGCGTTCGACGGTCAGCTTGCCGAGCACCCCGTCACGGACGGCGAGCGCGAGCGCGTCGACGGCGGGTTGCAGCACCTGGAGATCCTCCGACCAGGTGAGGAGCGTGCGGCCGCCGCGTTCGACGTACAGCACCAGCTCGCCCTCGACCAGGACGACGAGCGCGCCCGCCTTCCGACCGGGCCGGTGCCCGTGCTGGTCGTCCGGTGCGCGGTCGGGCCGGGGCGGCCAGGCCAGCGCGGCGCCGTAGGGGTTGGCCGGGTCGGTGGCGGCGAGCACCAGCGTCCTGCCGGACGCGTCCGCGGACCGGCGGCCCGATCCACGCCCGCCTTGCCCGAACTGGCCGCCCTGGCCGTACTGGCCGGACAGCCCGCCGGGCTCCGCACCGGTGTCGGCGTTCGGGTCGCCCATGCCACGCAGGCGGTCGACGGCGCCGGGCGCACCGAACTGCGCCGCGCCCAGGCCGGCGACGAAATAGCCCCGCCGGCAGCGGCCGGACTCCTCGAACGCCGACAGCACCTGGTAGACCGCCGCGAATCCGCCGGGGATGCGCTCGGCCATCACGGCGCCACGAGTCACCACGCCGTGCCGGTCCAGCAGCGCCTCGGCCGCGGCGTGCGCACGCCGGGTGGCGTCGGGATCGCGCCCGGGCAGCAGCGACCAGCGTCCTGCGGCGGTCGGCGGACCGGTCCGCGACGGCATCGCCGGGCGCCCGCGTCCGCGAAGGCCCGACCGTCCGGCGGCGAACCTGGCCCGGGGCGCGCTGCGCCGGGTCCGGTGCGTCGAGGAGCCGCTGCCCACCAGCGTCCGCAGCGGGGCCAGCGTGTCGCCGGTCACGTGTCCGGCCCACACGAGGTCCCACAGTGCGGTCACCAGCGTCTGGTCGTCGAGCACCGGACTCTCGCCGATCCGGGTCTGGACCGCGCTGGACAGCGGCCGGAAGAAGAACCCTCCGCCGGACTCGAGCACCTCCAGGATCGCGGTGTGCACCGGGCTCGGCTCGAACTCCGGATCGGGGTCGGGCAACGTCAGGTCGGCGGTGTCGGCGAGGTGCAACGACACCCAGCCGTCGGTGCCGGGCAGCGTGCCGTGGCCGGACCAGACCACCTCCCCGGAGGCGGTCAGTTCGTCCAGCATCGCGGGGGAGTAGTCGGGCACCCGGGTGGCCAGCACGAGGCGTTCGAGCGCGGACGCCGGCACCGCGCAGCCGGCCAGCTGCTCGACCACCGACAGCACGCCGTCCGTGCCGCGCTGCCGGCCGCCGACCTGCTGCCAGGTGGGGAGGAAGCGGGCGAGGACGGCGGGCTCGACCGGCTCGACCTCGCTGCGCAGAACAGCCAGCGAGCGGCGGCGGAGGGTGCGCAACACCCCGGCGTCGCACCACTCGGTGCCGTGGCCGGTGCCCACCGACCGGGCGGCCGGGACGACCGGGACGACCGGCGCCTCACCACCGGCCGTGCCGTTCGTCCCTTCCGTACCCCCTGATCCCTGCGCCCCGCCGCCGGACGCCGGAGCTTCACCGGCCGGGCGGAAGGCGCCCTCGACCACGCGCCCTTCACCGGCCAGCCGCCGCAGCGTGTCGGCGACCACGACGACGCCCAGCCCGAACCTCGCCGCGACCTCCCCGGCGTGGAACGGTCCGTGCGTGCGGGCGTACCGGGCCACCAGGTCACCCATCGGGTCCGCGACCGGCTCGGTGAACGCCTCCGGCACCCCGACCGGAAGCGGGATGCCGAGTGCGTCGCGCAGCCGCGCGGCGTCCTCAACGGCGGCCCAGCGTTCCTCACCGGCAAGGCCCGGCCCTCGGAACGCGATCACCCGGCGGGCCTGGGCCAGCTCGGCGAGCCAGCCGGCCGCCTGGGTGGGTTCGGTGCAGCGCTGCTCGACCTCCGCCGCGGACAGCGGGCCCAGCAGCCGCAACAGGTCGGCCACTCCTTCGGCGTCCCGGCACCGGCGGTCGGGAGTCAGCCGCTGCAGCTCGGTCTCGGTCCGCTCGATCACCTCCGCGTCGAGCAGGTCGCGCAGCTCGGTGGTGCCCAGCAGCTCCGCGAGCAGCGACTTGTCCAGGGCCAGCGCCGCGGCCTTGCGTTCGGCCAGCGGGGCGTCCCCTTCGTACATGAACGCGGCGATGTAGCCGAAGGTCAGCGACTTCGCGAACGGCGACGGCTCCTGCGTCTCCACCTCGACCACCCGGATCCGGCGGGCGGCCACACCGCGGAGCAGCTCGACCAGCCCGGGCAGGTCGTAGACGTCCTGCAGGCACTCGCGCACGGTCTCCAGGACGATCGGGAACGAGGCGTACTTGCCGGCGACGGCCAGCAGTTGCGCGGAGCGCTGCCGCTGCTGCCACAGCGGAGTGCGGCGGCGCGGGTCGCGGCGGGGGAGCAGCAGGGCACGGGCGGCGCACTCGCGGAACCGGGACGCGAACAGCGCCGACCCGCCGAGCTCGTCGGTGACGATCCGCTCGATCTCCTCCGGCTCGAACAGCACCACGTCGGCACCGGGCGGGTCCTCGTCGGTGTCGGGGATGCGGAGCACGATGCCGTCGTCGGCGTGCGCGGCCTGGACGTCGACGCCGTAGCGTTCGCGCAGGCGGGCGCCGATGGCCAGTGCCCACGGCGCGTGCAGCCCACCGCCGAACGGCGTGTGGACGCAGACCCGCCAGTCTCCGAGCTCGTCCCGGAACCGCTCGACCACGATCGTCCGGTCGTCGGGCACGTGCCGGGTGGCCTGCTTCTGCTCCTCGAGGTAGGAGACGAGGTTGTCGGCCGCCCACTCGTCCAGACCTGCAGCGCGCACCTGTGCTCGCGCGTCGTCGGGTGACTGGCGGCCGAGCTTGCGGACGAACGCGCCGATCGCCTGGCCCAGCTCGGCCGGCCGGCCCAGCGCGTCGCCCTTCCAGAACGGCAGCCGCCCGGGCTGCCCGGGAGCCGGAGACACCAAAACCCGGTCGTGGGTGATGTCCTCGATCCGCCAGGACGACGCGCCCAGGGTGAACACGTCGCCGGTGCGCGACTCGTACACCATCTCCTCGTCCAGCTCACCCACCCGGCTGGACTTCTCACCGACCAGGAACACGCCGAACATGCCCCGGTCGGGGATGGTGCCGCCGCTGGTCACCGCGAGCCGCTGGGCGCCGGGCCGGGCGGTGAGCGTCCCCGCCACGCGGTCCCACACCAGCCGGGGCCGCAGCTCGGCGAACTCGTCGGAGGGGTAGCGGCCGGCCAGCATGTCCAGCACGGCGTCGAACGCCGACCGGGGCAGGGTGTGGAACGGCGCGGCCCGGCGGACCAGGTCGTACAGCTCGTCCACCGGCCAGGTGTCCACGCACACCGTGGACACGACCTGCTGGGCGAGGACGTCGAGCGGGTTGGCCGGCACCTTCGTGGCCTCGATCGAGCCGGTGCGCATCCGCTCGGTCACCACCGCGGTGGCGATCAGGTCGCCGCGGTACTTCGGGAAGATCACCCCCCTGGACACTGCGCCGACCTGGTGGCCCGCGCGACCGACCCGCTGCAGGCCGCTGGCCACCGAGGGCGGCGCCTCCACCTGCACCACCAGGTCGACCGCGCCCATGTCGATGCCCAGCTCCAGGCTGCTGGTGGCGACCACGCAGGGCAGCCGGCCGGACTTCAGGTCGTCCTCGATCAGGGCCCGCTGCTCCTTGCTCACCGAGCCGTGGTGGGCGCGGGCCAGAACGGGAGCGGCACCTCCGCTCGCACCTGCCTGGCCCATCAGCTCGGCCGGCCGCCCGATCACCCGCGGTCGTACGAGGTCGCTGGGAAACAGGTCGGACTCGCCCGCCTCCTCCGGCGCGCGATCCTGAGCACTCTCCTCGGCGCGGTCCTCGGCGATCTCGTTCAGCCGTGCGGTGAGTCGTTCGGCGAGCCGCCGGGAGTTGGCGAACACCAGCGTGGACCGCTGGGCGGCCACCAGGTCGGTGACCCGCTCCTCCACGTGCGGCCAGATGGACACCCGGCGGTCGGCGCCGGCCGCCGCGCCCAGCTGCTCCTCCGGTGGCAGCGGCCGGCCGAGCTCGCTCATGTCCTCCACGGGGACGACCACCTGCAGGTCGAACTCCTTGGCGTACGGAGGATTGACCACCGTCACCGGGTCGGCACCGCCCAGGAACCGCGCGACCTCCTCGACCGGGCGTACGGTCGCGGACAGCCCGATCCGCTGGGCCCGGCGACCGGACGACGACGGCGCTGTCGCGGTGGCGGCCCCGGGCGCCTCGTCGTCCTCGCCGGCGCCTCCGTCCGCGGTGGCGGGGTCGGGCTCGCCGAGCAGCGCGTCCAGCCGCTCCAGAGACAGCGCCAGGTGCGCACCGCGCTTGGTGCCCGCGACCGCGTGCACCTCGTCCACGATCACCGTCTCCACGCCGCGCAGCGACTCCCGGGCCTGGGAGGTGAGCAGCAGGAACAGCGACTCCGGCGTGGTGATCAGCACGTCGGCGGGGGTCCGGGCGAACCGCCGCCGCTCCTCGGCCGGGGTGTCACCGGACCGGACGGCCACGTCGATGCGCGGCTCGGGCAGGCCGAGCCGGGCGGCGGTGTGCCGCAGACCGGCCAGCGGCGCGCGGAGGTTGCGCTCGATGTCGACCGCGAGCGCCTTCAGCGGCGAGACGTAGAGGACCCGGCAGCGGCGGGTGCGCTCGGCCGGGACCGGCTCGCGGGCCAGCCGGTCCAGCGCCCACAGGAAGGCCGCGAGCGTCTTGCCCGAACCGGTCGGTGCGACCACCAGGCTGTGGTGGCCGCGGCTGATGGCGTCCCAGGCACCCTCCTGAGCCGCCGTGGGCGCGGCAAAGGAGGACCGGAACCACTCCTGGGTGGCCGGGGAGAAGCGGTCGAGAACGTCGGGCACCGCTCCATGGTGCCCCGGCCCACCGACAACCCCCGCCTCCGGGCGTCGTCCGCCCACGTCAGCCGCACGGAGGCACCATCCATTTCCGGTACAAAGCGGGCAGATCCCGGCGACATCGGGACGCCCACCGACCGCCGGGCACGGGTTCGGGTCCCGCGTCAGGTCCAGGCCGGCCAGGTCCCTGCCCGTCGGCCGCACGGTCCGGCCCGGCGGGCGAGAGAGGTCATCTGACCGTGACCGGCTCCCAGGTGCCGCCGCCGTCGGCGGTACGGAACAACCTGCCGTCCACGTCGAGGATGTAGCCCACCCGGTCGCTGGTGAACCCGGCGTACGTCGGCGTGCCGAGACCCTCCACTCTGGCCTGCGCCGGCTGGTCGGACTCGCTCACCACGAGCGCCTTCCCGGGAACTGCCACCACCGCCTGCCGACCGCTCCGGGCACCGAGCGCGGCCGCGGTGCCCGAGATCGCGGGAGTGCCCGAGGACACCGGCGACCAGGAGGCGCCGTCGTCGCGGGACACGTGCACCTCGGCGGCGGTACCCGTGGGACAGGTCAGCCACATCGAGTCGCTGGTCGCGGACAGCCGGCCGGCCGCGAGGTCTGCCTTGCACGGCGTCGGGTGCTGGTCGAACGTCCGGCCGCCGTCGGCGGAGGTGAGGACGAAGGCGTCGTTGCCGGACCGGTCGGTGACCGCCACCACCTGCTGGGTCACCGCGAGGCTCGCGGGCGCGTGCAGGTCGACGCCGACCCGGCTCCAGGTGTCCTCGCCGCTCGGCGAGCGCCACAGCGTCCAGGTGGAGCCGTCGCGCACCAGCGCGAACGCCGTGCCGTTCGCGGTCTCCAACTGCTCCACCAGGCCGGGCACGGAGCGCACCTGGTGCCAGCCGCGGCCGCCGTCGTGGGTGCTCCACAGGGCACCGCCGTAGGCCCAGCCGTCCTTGGCGTCGGCGGCGAACCGCAGGTCGTGGACGGTCTTGGTGGTGACCTTGTTGGTGGCGCGGACGACCGGTGCGGCGAACTCCGGCAGGGCGGTGAAGCGGTCCCCGCCGTCACGGGTGACCACGACCGCGGCACGATCGGAGCCGGCGGCGGACTCCCCGAGGACCCAGAAGTTCTGGTCGCTCGCCGCGGTCAGGGACACCGGCGAGAACTTCGCCGGCACCGCCCCCGTCGCGACGTCGGGCGTCGCGGACTTACCCGGCGGAGTCGGCGAGGGGGTACGGGAGTCGGCGGTGGGAGGTGGGGTCGGGGTCGAACTCGGGCGCGGGGTGGACGCCGGCGCGCCGGCGGCGTCGTCGTCCTTCGGGCTCGGGGTCGCGGCACCGCTTCGCGCGCGTTCGACCGCGGTGGTGGACTCGCTCTTGCCTGCTGCCGTCGTCAGGACAGGCTGGCGGAAGATGTATCCCACTCCGCCCACGCCGGCGACGAGCAGGAACACCGCCACGGCGGTCACCGCGGTGGTGCGGTGGCGCCTGCGCCGCGCGGCGGCGTTGACCCGCACCCGGTCGAGCAGGTCCGAATCGGCCGGCAACCGCCACGCGTCGTCGCGTAGCGCCTCGCGCAACCGGCCCTCTATCGGGTCCATCGTGTGTTCTCCCCCTCGCCGGCGGCGGGACGCTCGGCCGGATGGTCCACGGCGGCGGGGTGTTCGGCCGGAGTTTCCATGACGACGGTGGATTCGAGCGAAGGTTCGGGGATGGGCCGAGCCGGACGCGGCATGGGCGTGCTGTCGGGGGCGAGCGTGCCGGCGGCCTCGGGCAACCGGACCCGGAGCTTCGCCAGCGCCTTGGAGGTCTGGCTCTTCACCGTGCCGACGGAGCAGCCGAGCATGTCGGCGGTCTGGCGTTCGGACAGATCCTCGGCGAACCTCAGCACGATGACGGCCCGCTGGCGGCGGGGCAGGGAGTCCAGCGCGGCCTGGAGATCCTGGTCGGGAAGCTGCGGGTCGTGGTGCTGGCCGCTCTCGGGAACGTCGTCGGTGAGGTACTCACGGCGACGCCGGCGCCAGACGCTGACGTTGCGGTTGACCATCGTCCGGCGTACGTAACCCTCGGGGTCGTCGCGGTTGCGCACCCGCGGCCAGGCCGCCAGGGTGCGTTCCAGTGCGTCCTGAACGAGGTCCGCGGCCGCGTCGGGGTTGCCGGTCAGCATGTGGCCGAACCGCAACAAGTCGGACATACGCCCACGAACGAACGCATCGAACGCATCCTCCTCTTCGCGCCGCACTCGGCTCCCCTTCGCCTTTGGCGGTCCGTGCCTTCGGACGCAGGACCGTTCACCGTAGGTTGCCCGGCTCCCCGAAATTCTCGCATCCGTCCCGATACTCACGTTGGTACCCATGTCGCCGGGGCCACGGGCCGCGCGCGTCCAGTGCGGGCGGCTATGGTGTCGACCCATGCGAGCACTGGTGCTCTCGGGTGGAGCAGGCACACGTCTTCGACCGATCACCCACACGTCGGCCAAACAGTTGGTGCCGGTCGCCAACAAGCCCGTCCTCTTCTACGGCCTGGAGGCGATCGCCGAGGCCGGCATCACCGAGGTCGGCATCGTGGTGGGGGACACCGCCCAGGAGATCAAGGAGGCGGTGGGCGACGGAGCGCAGTTCGGGATCTCGGTCACCTACATCCCGCAGGAGGCGCCGCTCGGGCTGGCGCACGCGGTGCTGATCGCCCGGGACTTCCTCGGTGACGAGGACTTCGTGATGTACCTCGGGGACAACTTCATCGTCGGCGGCATCACCTCCCTGGTGGAGGCGTTCCGCGCCGACCGGCCCGAGGCGCAGATCCTGCTCACCAAGGTGCCCAACCCGACCGCGTTCGGGGTCGCCGAGCTGGACTCCTCCGGCGCGGTGGTGGCCCTGGAGGAGAAGCCGCAGCACCCGAAGAGCGACCTCGCCCTGGTCGGCGTCTACCTCTTCACCAGCGCCATCCACGAGGCGGTCGACAGCATCGAACCGTCCTGGCGGGGCGAGCTGGAGATCACCCACGCCATCCAGTGGCTGATCGACAACGACCACGACGTCCGTTCGACGGTGATCTCGGGGTACTGGAAGGACACCGGGAACGTCGACGACATGCTCGAGGTCAACCGCTCGGTGCTGGAGACGCTCGAGCCTCGTGTCGACGGCACCGTGGACGACGTGTCGGAGATCATCGGCCGGGTCGTGATCGAGGAAGGTGCGGAGATTTCACGGTCCCGCATCGTCGGACCTGTCATCATCGGTGCGGGCACGAAGATCGTCGACTCCTACGTCGGGCCGTTCACGTCCGTCCAGCACGATTGCCGCGTGATCGACTCCGAGATCGAGTTCTCGATCGTGTTGCACGACTCCTCGATCGCGGGCGTACGCCGGATCGAGGCGTCGCTGGTCGGCCACCACGTGGAGGTCACCCCGGCGCCTCGCGTACCCAAGGCCCACCGGCTGGTCCTCGGCGACCACAGCCGGATCCAGATCAGTTCATGACCGAGCTCATGACCGAGAGTTCATGACCGAGCGAGCATCAGGGAGTTGACCGTGCCCCAACCCGGCGCGACCTCACGCATTCTCGTCACCGGCGGCGCCGGATTCATCGGCTCCCACTTCGTCCGCTCCCTGTTCGCAGGCGCCTACCCCGGCCTGACCGGCTCGCGGGTCACGGTGCTCGACAAGCTGACGTACGCCGGAAACCCGGCCAACCTCGACCCGGTGCGCGACCAGCCCGGCTTCGCGTTCGTCGAGGGCGACATCACCGACGCCGGCCTGGTCGACAGCCTGCTGGCCGACCACGACGCGGTGGTGCACTTCGCCGCCGAGTCGCACGTCGACCGGTCCATCACCGGTGCCGCCGACTTCGTGGTCACCAACGTCGTGGGCACCCAGACGCTGCTGGACGCCGCGCACCGGCGCGACATCGGGCCGTTCGTGCACGTGTCGACCGACGAGGTGTACGGCTCGATCCCCGAGGGCTCCTGGCCGGAGACCGACCCGCTCGCACCCAACTCGCCGTACTCCGCTTCGAAGGCCTCCAGCGACCTGATCGCGCTGGCCTACCACCGCACCCACGGCCTGGACGTACGCGTCACCCGCTGCTCCAACAACTACGGGCCGTACCAGTTCCCGGAGAAGGTCATCCCGCTGTTCATCACCAACCTGCTCGACGGCGGGAAGGTGCCGCTGTACGGCGACGGGCTGAACATCCGTGACTGGCTGCACGTCGACGACCACTGCCAGGGCATCGCTCTGGTCCTGGAGAAGGGCCGGGCCGGCGAGGTCTACAACATCGGCGGCGGTACGGAGATCACCAACAAGGAGCTCACCGACCGGTTGCTGTCCGCGTGCGGCGCGACCTGGGACAGCGTCACCTACGTCGAGGACCGCAAGGGCCACGACCGCCGCTACTCCGTCGACTGGCGCAAGATCAACGCCGAGCTGGGCTACGAGCCGCGGCACGACTTCGAGTCCGGGCTGGCCGAGACGGTCGCGTGGTACCGGGACAACCGCGCCTGGTGGGAGCCGCTGAAGCAGCGGGCGGGGCTCGCGTGAGGTGGCTGGTCACCGGCGCGGGCGGGATGCTCGGGCGGGACGTCGTGGCCCGGCTCCGCGCAGTCGGGACCGCTGACGCCGACGGCGGCGCTGTCGTCGGACTGACCCGCGCCGACCTCGACATCACCGACGCCGCCGCGGTGGCCAAGGCGATGGCCGACCACGCCCCCGACGTCGTGGTCAACTGCGCCGCCTACACCGCGGTCGACGACGCCGAGGAGCACGAGGACGCCGCGCACGCGATCAACGGCGAGGGCCCCAGGGTGCTGGCGCAGGCGTGCGCCGAGCGCGGCGGCCGGTTGCTGCACGTGTCCACCGACTACGTGTTCGCCGGTGACGGCACCCGGCCCTACGCCGAAGACGACCCGACCGGGCCACTCACGGCGTACGGCCGCACCAAGCTCGCCGGCGAGCAGGCCGTGCTCGCCGCGCTGCCGGAGAGCGGGACCGTGGTCCGCACCGCCTGGCTGTACGGCGAGCACGGCGCCAACTTCGTCCGGACGATGATCCGGCTGGAGGGCGAGCGGGACACTCTCGAGGTCGTGGACGACCAGCGCGGCCAGCCGACCTGGACGGCAGACGTCGCGGAGGCGCTGGTCGCACTCGGCGCGCGTCCGGACGCTCACGGGGTGTTCCACGCCACCAGCGCGGGGGAGGCCACCTGGTGCGACCTCGCCCGCGAGGTGTTCCGGCTGCTCGGCGCGGACCCGGAGCGGGTCCGGCCGACGACCACCGACAAGTTCCCGCGCCCCGCGCCGCGCCCTGCCTACAGCGTGCTCGGCCACGATCGCTGGGCGGAGCTGGGAATGCGGCCGATCCGGCCCTGGCGGGACGCGCTGAGGGAAGCGTTCGCAGTGATGACCTGACACCGGGCATCACCTACTACCCTCGCCACGCCGCTGATGGCGGCGAGTATCGGTGAGTAACCCGTATGGTGTGTCCGTCCGACGACGACTAGGAGCGTCCAGTGCAGCGTCCAGGTATCCTTTCCGACCGCCACGTGAGCGGGTTGAGCGTTCCGCCCGCCGTGAAGCAGAGGGTTCGCGCCGTCGTCGGCGAGCGCGGATGGCAGACGTTGCGACGTACGCGGCGGAAGGTGGAGCGCCGGCTGGCCGCCAGGTCGCCCCAGGCCTCCAAGCCGATCGCCAAGCCCGGTGGCGTCGAGGCGATCTCCGACGACCTGTGCAAGCTCGCCCGGCACTACAAGACCGACAAGTGGGGTGGGCACCGTTACGCGCAGCACTACCAGCGCCACCTCCAGCACCTGAAGAACGAGCGGTTCAACCTGCTGGAGATCGGCATCGGCGGCTACAGCCGGGCCGGTCAGGGCGGTGCGTCCCTGCGGATGTGGAAGCAGTTCTTCCCCAAGGCCGAGATCTACGGCATGGACATCCAGGACAAGTCCTTCGTGGACGAGGATCGCATCACGACGTTCGTCGGCGACCAGTCCGACCCGGACTCGTTGCGCGCCATCGCGGAGAAGATCGGTCAGCTGGACGTCATCATCGACGACGGCAGCCACCGCAGCCCGCACGTGCGCACATCGTTCGAGACGTTGTTCCCGCTCCTGGTCGACGGCGGCATCTACGCCGTGGAGGACATCCAGTCGTCGTACTGGCCGGAGTGGATGGGCAGCGAGGACCTGAACGCCCCCAACACGAGCATGGCGCTGCTCAAGGGCCTGGCCGACGGCCTCAACTACGAGGAGTTCGTCACCGAAGGCTACGAGCCCACCTACACCGATCTGAACGTCGTCGCGGTGCACTTCTACCACAACCTCGTGATCATCGAGAAGGGCAAGAACGCCGAAGGCACGAACAAGCGGCGGATCCTGAAGAAGCGGTACGGCACGGCAAGCTGAGCGGCTGACCGGCACCTGGGCCGGCCGGAGCGGACATGCGGAGAAGCCCTCACTCGCGCCACGGAGCGCGGGGGAGGGCTTCTCGCGTTCCTGGTCAGGCGGGTGTCCCGCCCGGTGTGGCGTTGCGGGTGTCCGCCAGGGAGCGGAGCACGCGTGCTGTCGCCCGGTCGGCGGGGAAGAACGTCTCGATCGCGATCTCGTCCAAGGTGACGTCCCGGGGCGACCCGAACACCGTCGCGGTGTAGAGCAGCGCGAGATCGCCGTACGGGGTGGTCATCCGCAGCGGGACAACCAGGTCGTCGGCGGTGGTCGCGTCCGTGGGCGCGGACGGTGTGGACGGTGTGGACGGTGCGGGTGCCGCGGTTGGTGTGGACTGGGCGGCCGGCGGCCCGTAGCCCTCGAGCTCGGTGAGAAGTGGTGCGAGCCCGTCGGCGGCGGTGCGTTCGAGCTGCCGGCGTACCCGCCGCAGCACATGCGACCGCCACTGGGCGAGGTTCACGATCTGCGCCGCCAGACCGTCCGGGTGCAGGGTCGCCCGCAGTATGTTGACCGGCGCCTGCCCGAGCTCGCCGGGCAGGTCGCGAAGGAACGCACCCATGGCGCCGTTGGCGGCGAGCAGGTCCCAGTGCACGTTCACGGCGACCGCGGGGTTGGGTTCCATGCCGGCGAGCACCGCGCGGACCGCGTCCCGGGCCGCCCCGAGGTCGGTGAGCGGCCGCTCGCGGTAGACCGGCGCGAAGCCCGCGGCGAGGTGGAAGCGGTTGCGTTCGCGCAGCGGCACGTCCAGCTCGCCGCAGATCCGCTCGATCATCGCCGGGCTGGGGTTCGACCTCCCGGTCTCGATGTAGCTCAGGTGCCGCGCCGACATCTCCGCGGCCAGCGACAGGTCCAGCTGGGAACGGCGGCGTCGTTCGCGCCACCGTTTCACCAGCATCCCGATCGTCTCCTCCGGCGCGGCTGTGGCAGTCATGTTCGCCACGATGACGTCCCTCCGTCCGGCCCGGCAATGACGTCTGAGGTTATTGCCGGGCTACTGCCGGTCGAGCGACCGTATGGGCGTTGCGAGACCGTCGCCGCCCGAACGCCGGGCGGCGGCCCACGTCAAGGCGTTGCGGAGGAACCTGCAGATGACCGACACCACCGACACCACCGACACCACGGGGACCACCGGCACCACCCGTGCCGACCAGGAGCCGTCCGAAGGATCCCGTCCGGCCGCCGCCGGCGTACCGGCGGTCGACCGGTACGTCGAGTTCTGGAACGCGGCGGCACCGGAGGACCAGCAGCGGCTGGCCGCGCAGACGTTCGCCGAGGAGGTGAGTTCACGTACGCCGGTGGCCCTGATGCGGGGTGTGGAGGAGCTGGTCGCGTTCCGGAACCAGTTCGCGCAGCACTTCCCGGACTATCGGTTCCGGGCCCGCGCGGAGCCGGAGGCCCACCACGGCCGGGCCCGCCTGCGGTGGGAGATCGTCGTCGGCGGCGGCACGTCGTTCGCCACCGGAACCGACGTGCTCCGGCTCGACGAAGCGGGCCTCGTCACCGAGATCACCGGCTTCCTCGACCGGCCACCGGAGGGGTTCGGCCACCACGAGCACGACTGACCGAGCCTGCTGGTCACCGCGCGGAGTCTTCCGCGGAGGAATCCCGCGCGGCCACGTGCGGGACGGAGCGTGCGGGTCGCCGAGGGCCACGGCCCTCAGCGACCCGCACGCAACGAGGAGACTTCCCGGCTACCCGGCCCGGGAGCGCAGCTGCTCGCGGTAGGCCAGGCAGTCCGCGTACGACGGCAACAGGCCCTGGTGCTCGGCCTCTGCCAGCGTCGGCGCACCCGCGTCCTTGTCCGACAGCAGCGGCTCGAGGTCGGCCGGCCAGTCGATCCCGAGCGCCGGGTCGAGCGGGTGGACGCCGTGTTCGCGGCTGGGCGCGAACCCTTCCGAGCAGAGGTACAGCAGGGTCGCGTCGTCGGTGAGCGCCATCACCGCGTGCCCGAGGCCCTCGCTGAGGTAGACCGCGTGCCGGGTCTGGTCGTCCAGGCGTACCGCCTCCCACTGGCGGTAGGTCGGTGAGCCGACCCGGATGTCCACGACCACGTCCAGCAGCGCGCCCCGCACGCAGGTGACGTACTTCGCCTGGCTCGGCGGCACGTCGGCGAAGTGGACGCCGCGCAGCACCCCCCGTGCGGACACCGAGAGATTGGCCTGGCGAAGGTCCAGGTCGTGCCCGGTGGCCTTGCGGAACTCCTCACCGGAGAACCACGGCGAGAACAGGCCTCGGCTGTCGGGGAAGACCGGCGGCTGGGCGAGCCAGGCGCCGTCGATGCTCAGTGGCTGCAACGTTCAACTCCTCGTTCCGTGTCGCCGTCCGCGCGTCTGATCGTCGCCGGACTATGGTGACTGGGTTTCACCGACCGCCCGGACGGACGCGCCTGATCCGGGCGGCGACCACTCTGCCTGCCCGGCGGCCAAGCTGGCGAGCGGCCCGGCGGCCGAGCCGTCCACCTGTGCGCAGCCAGGCGAGCAGCTCCGGTCGCAGGCCCTGGGCCGATCCCGCGCCGTCCTCGGAGTCCCGGAAAGGAGCCTGGCCGTTGGCTCCGGACCGCCGGCTGAACTCGTTCAGCGCCGGTAGGCCTGCACCGGCCGGGACCGTCACGGTCACCGGCAGCGGGACGAACGTGCCCTGTTCGGCGGCGACGAGACGGACCCGCACCGACCAGCGGCCGGCACTGAGGGCGTCCCGGGAGAACTGCGCCGACAACCGCGAGCAGCCCATCCCGTCGTGGACGTACGGAGTGAGGCGGCCGGGCACCTGCACGGCCACGCCGCTGCCCTCGTGCAGCAATTGGACGGCGGCCACGTCGATGTCGTTCGCCACGACGGTGCGCAGCGGCATCGCGAGCAGGAGTTCGGGCGCACCCGCCCGATCCGTGCCGGCAGACCCGGCAGAGGCAGCGGAGTCGGCGAAGTCCACCGCGAGGCCCAGTGTGGACGCGCCGGGAATGAGCAGATCGTTGCCGACGCTGGTGGTCCGCTGGGCGACGTCGACGGACAGGTTGCCCTTGTCGGTCCAGTACGGCGTGATCACCCTCGGGGGTGCGCCCGCCACCGCGGAGACACGGTGTGCGCCGGCCCGGGCCGTGCGGACCGAGCCCAGCCGGGCGTCCTTCCGCCAGCCGCAGGAGCCGATCCGGACGACGACGTCCCAGATGCCCCGCTCCAGCGGTGCACCGCCCGCCGCGGTGTCGGCGTCCAGCGTGGCCTCCGCGCGCAACTCCAGCGCGAACGTCGAGTCGCCCGCACCGGCTGCCGGCCGGTCCGCGGCGAAGGTCACCGGGAGGTAGTGCTCCGCGCCGTTGTCGCGGGATCGGAGGATGACGTCCACCTTGCTCTGCGCCAGTCGGTCGGTGGCGTCGAGCTCGGCCGCGGAGACCAGTTGGGCGGTCTCGGCGGACAGGGGCGGGTCGAGGATGTCGCGCCCGTCGGCGTGCCGGAAGGTCACCGGCGCGCGGCCGGCCCGCAGCTGCGAGGTCAGCGACATCCGCAGCGCTCCGTCGTGCCAGGCGAGGTCCTCCAGCTCCACGTGGTTGCGGATGCCGCTCTCCCATTGGGCCAGCCGCACCAGGTCGTCCAGCCGGCGCGCGCGGATCAGCGCCGCCACCACCCGCTGGCTGGGGGGCAGTCCGGCGGCCACGCCGGGCCCGAAGCGCTCACAGGTGTCGGCGATCTCGTCGAAGAGTTCGCGGCGGTAGTCGGCCGGAGCCGCCAGGAGCTTGTTGCCGCGCAGGCGCTCGACCATCTCCACCCGCAGCCAGCGGCGGTACAGGCTGTCCCGCAACCGTCCGGGCTCGGTGTTGGCCTCGACGACGTCCAGAGCCTCGTTGAGGTTGGCGAAGTAGGCGTGCGGGTCCAGCCGCTGGAAGCCCGCGTTGGAGGAGTCCTCGCGGCGTACGTGGTAGTAGCAGACGTAGTCGCTGAGCACCGAGATCGTCTCGGCGGCGAAGAACGCCGCGGTGACGAACACGTGGTCCTCCAGCCGCCGGCGGCCCTCGGGGAAGCGCAGGTTGTTCTTGTCGAGGAACGCCTTCCGGAACATCTTGTGCGGGGTCAGGCTGTCGACCAGCGGTGCCGTCGACAGGGTCGCCTTGGGGTACGTACGCCGGAACAGTTCCCGGGGGACCCCGCGCCCCTTGCCGGCCATCTTGCCGATCACCACGTCGGAGTCGTTCTCCCGGGCGAAGGCGTACAGGCGCTCGAGGGCCTCGTCGCCGAGCCAGTCGTCGTTGTCGACGAACTGGACGTACTCGCCCCGGGCCGCGTCGATGCCGACGTTGCGCGGCTTGCCCGGCCAGCCGGAGTTTTCCTGGTGGATCACCCGCATGTGTGGGTGCTCAGCGGCCAGTGCGTCCAGCCGGTCCGGGGTCTCGTCGGTCGACCCGTCGTCGACGAAGATCGCCTCGAACTCTTCCGCCGGCAGGCTCTGGCGCAGCAGCGACGCGATGCAGTCCTCGATGTAGCGCCCGGGATTGTAGACCGGAACGACCACGCTGACCTTGAGTTCCTCCGCCATCAGCCCCGTCCTCCGCCCCTCCCACGGGGCCTCGAATGCGTTGATCGTCACCTGTCGCTGCGCAGTGAGAGGGTAGCCGAGTGCGCTCGGCCGGGCGCCGGGCCGCGCCGAGCGAGTCGGCGTCGGCCGTCCGGCCGACGAGCAGCAGACGACAGGCGGACGGCGGGCGACCGGACGCCTGGCGCACCGGCCGTCTACCATCCCTGGAACCGTACCTACCGGACCTGGGAGCCGCCATCGACGGTTCCGGGCCGCCGGAAGCGGGCGGAGACCCCGCCCGGCTCCGGCAGATCCGGACGCGAAGGCGCACCGCGTGCGTCGACGGGTACGAAAAGTGACGACCAGAGGGGATGTGACCCGACCGTGGCCGACACGAGGCCCGAGACCACGCCGACGGCGCCGGCGACGCCGACGACAGGTGAACCACTGCGCTCGGTGGGAGTGGTGCTGGCCGGCGGCCAGGGCACCCGGGTGGGCCTTCGCCTCCCCAAGCAGCTACTCAAGGTGGCCGGCAAGCCGCTCCTCGAGCACACCCTGGAGGTGTTCGAGACCTCGCCGGACATCGACGAGATCGTCGTCCTGATGGCGCCGGGCTGGACCGAGGACGCCGAGAAGATCATCCAGAACGCCGGATTCCGCAAGGTCACCCGCGTCCTCGAAGGCGGCGAGACCCGCAACGACACCACCCGCCGGGCGCTGGAGGCGGTCGGGCCGGGCGAGGCCAAGGTGTTGTTCCACGACGCCGTACGCCCGCTGCTGGACCACCGCATCATCGCCGACTGCGTGCAGGCGCTGGACACCTTCTCGGCGGTCGACGTGGCGATCCCCTCCGCGGACACCATCGTGGTCGTCGACGACGGGCTCATCACCGACATTCCCAGCCGGGCGCGACTGCGGCGCGGGCAGACCCCGCAGGCGTTCCGGCTGTCCACGATCCGCCGCGCCTACGAGGTCGCCGCGGACGACCCGAACTTCGCCGCCACCGACGACTGCGCGGTGGTCCTGCGTTACCTCCCCGAGGTGCCCATCACGGTGGTGGAGGGCTCCGAGCGCAACATGAAGGTGACCTACCCGATCGACGTGTTCCTCGCCGACCAGCTCTTCCGGCTCGGTTCGCACACCCCGCCCAGCCCGGTGTCGACGGAGCAGGCCGGCCAGCTCCTGGCGGGCAAGACGCTGGTCGTCTTCGGTGGCAGCTACGGCATCGGCGCCGAGATCGGCGACGCCGCCCGCGAGTTCGGGGCCAGGGTCTTCAGCTTCAGCCGGTCCGCGACGGGCACCCACGTGGAGGACCCCGAGCACGTCCGTGCCGCGCTGGAGCAGGCGTACGCGGAGGCCGGCCGGATCGACTACGTCGCGGTGACGGCCGGAGTGCTGCACACCGTGCCGCTGGCCGAGGCCCCCGACGACCTCATCGCCCAGAGCCTGCAGGTCAACCTGCTGGGCCCGGTCTACGTCGCGCGGGCCGCGCACCGCTACCTCGCCGAGACCGGCGGCCACCTGTTGCTGTTCACGTCCAGCTCTTACACCCGGGGCCGGGCGGGCTACAGCCTCTACTCCTCGACCAAGGCCGCCGTGGTCAACCTCACCCAGGCACTGGCCGACGAGTGGGCCGCCGACGGGATCCAGGTCAACTGCGTCAATCCCGAACGCACCCAGACGCCGATGCGCACCCGTGCGTTCGGCGAGGAGCCGCCGGGCACGCTGCTGCCGGCGCGCGACGTGGGCCTGGCCTCCCTCGACGTGCTGTTGTCGGAGCAGACGGGCAACGTCGTCGACGTAAGGCGCGACCCCGCCCCGGCGCCGGTCACCACACCGCCCGGCGACCACGACCACGCCCGGGACATCTCGACCGCGCTGGAGCACGTGGAGGAACACGCCGCCGACGACGAGGTGGACACCGTGGAGTCGGTGGACGTCGACGACGTGGGCACGGAGAGCCGGGGGCAGAGCACGCACACGGGCGACGGGAACGACCGGCACCGCGGATGACCCCTCGTCTGGTTCAGGTCACCGAGCGGGCACCCGCGCCGGACACCGGACGCCTGGCGCTCGGCCTGGCCGGTGGTCTCGTCCTCGCGTACGCCGGACTGCTGGCGGCCGCGCTGGCGCCCACCGCGGCCGGCCTGCTGGTGACCGCGCTGGCGGTGGCCGCCCTGGAGGTGGCAGCCACGGTGCGGGCGCCGTTCGTCGGCTGGGCACTGGGCCGGATCGGCCTGGGTGCCCAGTGGCGCGGCCTGCTGCGCGCGGTGGCCGTGCTGGCGTTCCTGGTCCGTACCGACGCACCCCGGGGCTGGTTCGTGACCGCGCTGGCCGGGTTGCTCGCCCTGGCCGTCCTGCGGGCGGCCGGGGCCGGGCTCGCCGAGCTGGTGCACCGGGCCCGGAAGATGCCGGTGCTCAGCCGCGGGCTCGACCTGGGGAGGCTCCGGGTGCCCCGGGCGCTGCCGCCGGTACTGGGCCGGCATGCCGACACCACGCTGGGCTTTCCGGACGTCACCGTGTCGGCCGGCGCGGCGCTGGCCGTCCTCGCCGGCTCGGCGGGTCCGCTGGTGGCAGGTGTGGTGGTGGCCGCCGCCGTGGTGCTGGCCGGCGTTGCCGCGCTCGGCTACGCCGCGATGGCGATGCGCCGGCTGAGCCGGTCGAAACTGCGCGCGGCGGTGGACAAGGCGCTGGCGAAGGCCGCACCGGAGGTCGCGGTGCACTTCGGTTCCGCCCCGGACACGCTCTACCAGCTGGAGATGTGGGTCGAGACGCTCGAACGTCTGGACGTGTCGGTCCTGCTGATCCTGCGCGACCGGGAGACCTTCCGCCACCTCGGCCCGACCACCCTGCCGGTGCTGTGCGTGGAGCACGGCACGGTGTTGATGGAGCTTCCGCTGCCGCACCTTCGGGTGGCGATGTACGTCTCGCACGCGGTGAGCAACCTGCACCTGCTCCGCCGCCGCGGTGTGCGGCACGTGTTCGTCGGGCACGGCGACAGCGACAAGCCGGTGACCACCAATCCCTTCCTCAAGGCGTACGACGAGGTGTGGGTCTCGGGCCCGGCCGCGCGGAAGCGGTTCGCGGTCGCCGGGATCGGCGTCGACCCCGCCCGCGTGGTGGAGATCGGCCGGCCCCAGCTCGACGAGGTGGCCGGCGGCGGTGAGGTGCGCGCCGCGAGCCACCGGGTGCCCGGCCGGCTGACCGTGTTGTACGCACCGACCTGGGAGGGGTATGGCGACGAGCCGAACCAGACCTCGCTGGGTGCCGGCGGCCGGGAGCTTCTGGAGCGCCTGCTGGCCGAGGGGGACGTCCGGATCCTGTACCGCCCGCACCCGCTGGCCGGTACCCGCGACCCCGCGGTCGCCCGGGCGCACCGGGAGATCGTCGCGCTGCTGGGCGACCGCCGGGTGCGCCGGCCCGCGTCCCCTGCGCGGCTGGCCGTCGCGCGCGACGACCTGGACGTCGTGACGGCACCGGCCACCACCTCGCGGGTGGAGGAGGTCACCGCGCAGGCGGCCTGGGCCGGAGCCCAGCTCGCCGACCGGCCTGGGCCGCCGGCCCACCTGGTGGTCCCCGGACCCGACTTCAGCCTGTACGCCTGCTTCGCCGCGGCCGACGTCCTGGTGTGCGACGTGTCCAGCGTGATCACCGACTTCCTGGCCGGCGAGCGGCCGTACGCCGTCACCAACCCGGCCGGTCTCCCCGAGGAGGAGTTCGGCGTTCGGTACCCTTCCTGCCGCGGCGGCTACCTGCTCGGTGCCGACGGCGCTGGCCTGGACCGGCTGCTGGCGGCCGGGCGCGGGCAGGCCGACCCGGCCGCGACCGAACGCACGAACCTGCGCGCGGAGCTCCTCGGCCCGGCCGAGCCCCCGGCGCTGGAACGCATGCGAAAGGCGGTGGCCGGGACCTGACCACCGTCTCCGGCCGGCCGTCCGCCGGCTGACCAGCCGCCGACCATCCGCCGACCATCCGCCTACCGACCATCCGCCTACCGGCCAGCCGTCGTCCACGACCACCTGGGAGAACCGCCCGTGCTGCAGACGCTCGTCCGCCGAGGGCCGCTGATCGGCGTCCTCTTCGCACTCGTCGCGAGCTACGCCGCGCTGGTGGTGACCGCGGTCCTGGCCACCCCGATGATCTTCGCGCTCTTCCTGCTCGTCGCCGCGGTGATGGACATCGTGGTCGAACGCAGGTTCCGGCCGGTGGTGCTGTTGCTGCGCCGGGCGCAGTTCGGCATCTCCCACCGCGCGTTCGTGCAGATCTTCCTGCTGCTGCTCCTGATCGCGATCACCGACGCCAACCGCGACATGAGCCGCCCGGAGCTTCTGGTGGTCAGCCTGGTGGCGATGTTGGTGCCGATGGGCCGGATCGGCTATCTCGGACTGCTCACCCTGGTCCGCCGGCGCACCCAGCCGCCGGTGGAGGTGCGCAACATCGACCTGCCGGCGGAGCTGCGGCCGACGTCGCTGCCGGGGATCCTGGTGGACAACCTGACGTTCCGGCTGCTCACCCTGGGGCTCCTGCCGGTGCTCGCGGGGGCGGTCAGCGTCCGGCTCAGCGACTTCCGGCCGTTCGGCATCATGATGGTTCTCTACGTCGTGGTCGTCGGTGTGGCCAGCCTGCTGCTGCTGCGGCAACTGTTCGCGCTCGGCTCCAGGCCGGGACGCCAGGCGCTCCTGGACGGAGTGAGCGCCGCGCTTCGCGAGCAGTACCACCCCGAAGTCGTGCTGTACTTCAGTGGTTCGGCCAGCTCGCTCTACCAGGCCGAGATGTGGCTGCGGACGGTCGAGCGCATGCCGCACCAGGGCGTCGTCGTCGTACGCCAGCGGCACGCGATCCGCAACCTCGGCCGCACCACGCTGCCGATCGTGTGCATCCCGAACCAGGTCGACCTGATGAACTTCACGTTGTCGGACGCCCGGATCGCGTTGTTCGTCTCCAACGTCGGCAACAACATCCACCTGCTGCGCGAGCCGCGGGTCAAGCACGTGTTCATCGGCCACGGCGACAGCGACAAGGTCGCGAGCTTCAACCCGTTCAGCAAGGTGTACGACGAGATCTGGGTGGCCGGCCCGGCGGGCCGCGAACGCTACGCCCGCGCACAGGTCGGTGTCCGCGACGACGAGATCGTCGAGGTCGGACGCCCGCAGCTGGACGTGATCGAACGCCTGACGGGCACCCTGCCCCCGATCACCGCCGAGCGGCCGCTGACCGTTCTCTACCTCCCCACCTGGGAGGGCTGGACCGACGACGACTTCCAGACCTCGCTGACGGTCATGGGGCTGGAGCTCGTGAACCGGCTGCTGGCCTCGCCGGTGCCGGTCCGCCTCATCTACAAGCCGCACCCGCTGACCGGCACCCGCGACCCGCGGGCGGCCGAGGCCGACCGGCAGATCCAGGCGGCGATCGCGGCGGCGACCCGGGGGATGCCGCCGGTGCCGGAGCGGGCCGCCGCCGAGCTGGCCGAGCTGAAGGAACGCCTGGCCGGCGACGACGTGACCGTGGCGGAGGCCGAGCGCCTGACCGCGCGGTGGCACGAGGTGTTCTGGCCGGCGCAGGGCGCGCGGCACGTACTGGTCGAGGGGGCACTGCCGAACCTGTTCGACGTGTACAACCAGGCCGACGTCATGGTCGCCGACATCTCCAGCGTCGTGTCGGACTTCCTGGCCACGGGCAAGCCCTGCGTGGTCGCCAACCCCAAGGGCCTGTCCGAGGACGAGTTCCGGGCGGCGTTCCCGAGCGCGTACTCCTCCTACCTGCTGAACCCCGGGGCGGACATCAACGAGCTCGTGGACACGATCCTGACATCCGACCCGCAGGCGGAGGCCCGGGTGCAGGCGCGGGCCTACCTCCTCGGGCCCGACGAGCCGCCCGCGCAGCAACGCTGGAACGCCGCCGCGGACGCCCTGATGGCAGCGGCCGACCTGGAGTGGGACGGCCAGCACGGCGCCGGCCCGCAACTGGAGCAGGTCACCGCGTTCGTCGAGCCCAGCACGGCACCGGAGGCGATGGGGGAGAGCCAGGCCAGCTGAGCTGACGGCCCGGCTGGTCCGCCGGGCCGGTCGCGTCCGGCCCTGCATGCACAGGGCCGTGATAAGAGATCAAAAAGTAGTGGCCTGTACGCAACCCGTTGGCGTCTACCGCGGTTTGTCCTGGTGCGTGACCGGGAACCTCATCGTCACGTACGCCAGTGCCGCGGGGACCAAGCTGTACGGGGGTTTCAATGATCAAGGCCAGTGTCGTCGTGCCCGTCTACAACCCCGGACCGTACCTCCAGCACTGCGCAGAGTCGTTGCTGAACCAGAGCCTTCCTCCTGACGAGTACGAAATCGTCTTCGTCGACGACGGGTCCACCGACGACTCACCCCGGCACCTGGACGAGCTCGCGGCCACCCATCCGCGGGTGCGGGTACACCACCAGGAAAACTCCGGCTGGCCGGGCAAGCCGCGCAACGTCGGCGTCGAGCTCGCGCGCGGGGAGTACGTCCAGTTCGTGGACCAGGACGATGTACTCGCGCCGGAGGCCCTGGAGCGCATGTACGCCCTGGGATCGAGCAACGACGCCGACATCGTTCTCGGCAAGGTCGGCGGCACGATGACCGGCCCCAGCACCGTGTTCGCGCAGACCGTGCCGTCCTGCACCGTCGCGGACGCCCCGTTGATCGAGAGCCTCACGCCACACAAGATGTTCCGGCGTTCCTTCCTGATGGACAACGGCATCTGGTTCCCCGAGGGCAGGCGACGCCTGGAGGACCAGCTCTTCATGGCCCGCGCGTACACCCGTGCGAAGTCGGTCTCCATCGTCGGCGACTACGTCTGCTACTACTGGCTCCGGCGCGACGACGGCGGCAACAACAGCGGCAACGCCCTCAACCTGCGTGGCTACTACGCCAACGTCCGCGAGGTCATGGACGCCATCGAGGAGGGCACCGATCCCGGCGAGGTGCGCGACCGGCTCCTCCGCCGGCTCCTGCGGGTGGAGATGATGTCCCGGCTGCGGGAGCCGAGACTGGTCCGTTACTCCGAGGGTTACCGCAACGCCGGTTATCGGGAAGTACGCAAGCTCACCCTGGAACGCTTCGGGTCCGGCCCCGGCGGTGTGGTCGACGGCCTGGCACCGGTCATGCGGCTGCGCGTGACTCTGCTCCAGCGCGACCGGCTCGACGGGCTGATGGAGCTCGCGCGACGGTGCGAGAAGGTACGAGCCGAGGCCGAGGTGGAGGAGGTGACCTGGCGCGCCGGTGCGTTGCGGGTCGGCGTGCGCGCGCGGCTCCTTCACCCCGACGGGCGCCCTGTCGTGGTCACCGAACGCGCCGGCAGGTACTACCTCGACGACGAGTTGGCGGCCGGGCTGCCCACTCTCGCCGAGGGCTGGGACGTCGGTGACCCGTGCGAGCACGTGCAGGGTGACCTGCGAGTGCACCACCGGGACTCCGACACGTGGTGGTTCGCCCCCGAGCCCCTGCACGGTTCGCTGGAGCGGGTGGTGCACGACGGTACGCAGGTGCACCACCAGGTGGTCGCCTCGGGCGTGTTCACCCTGGACCCCGACCGGCTGGCGGGGGGCGGCCCGCTGGCCGGCGGCCGCCACGACCTCTGGCTGTCGGCACAGATTCTCGGTCTCGGGCGATCGCTCCGGATCACACTGGACGGCAGCTCGCGCTGGAAGCAGGCGATGGTGCCCGCGGTGGTCGGCGACCCGGCCAGGATCGTCGTACCGCAGCGCACCCTTCCGGACGGACAGCTGGCCCTCGAGGTGGACGCCCGCGGCCAGGCGCTCGCGAGCGCGGTGGCGTCGCTCGGCGTGGGTCCGCTGCACGTCAGTGAGGGTGGTACGCACCTGCAGCTGTCGCTGCCGGTACGCACCGGCCCGGGCGCGGGAGCCCACCAGGCGGAGGTGGTGATCGGCCGTGCCGGCGCTTCGCACACGTTGCCGGGCCGGATCCAGCCCGCCGGCACCACGGTGCTGGCGCTGGAGCACGTACCCGCGCTGCCGGCAGGACGGCACCCGATCGCCCTGCGTACCAACGGCACAGGAGAGCGGCCGGCCGTCCCGATCGGCACGGCGGTCGTCCGCGGGGGGCGCATCGTGGCCGTCCGCGCTGTCCGTCACAACGCCCCGTTGCGGCGGCTGCCGGCCCGGCTGGCATCGGACCGGCAGCTGCGCCGCCGGGTGCACCAGCTGGTGCGAAAACTGCCCGACGAGCAGGCGGACCTGGTGAGGAAGGTTCTCCGCGAAGTGGCTCGCTGGTCACGCTCGAGGTGAGGTCGCAGGCTTTCCCCCTTCCCCGACGCCTGTTCCTGGATCTGTCCCTAGCTCTGTCCCGAGACCTTTCGGCCGAACCGAGGACAGGCGGCAGACGCTCGTCACGATCCCCTCACGATCTACCACGTTCGGTGATGACGACTCACTGGACGGGCACTTCGAGGAGGGGAACCCGATGCGCACAGCCAGGAGGCTCCCCATCGTGGCGATGGGGGCACTGCTCGGGCTGGACCTGGTCGGCACCGCGCAGGCGTCGATCCGCGTCTCCCCGCAGGCGAGGGAGAACACCCTGTCCGCGATGCAGGGGGAGGCGTTCGCGTACTCCTCCTACAGCGCGTACGCACAGCAGGCGGCGCGGACCGGCCGAGGGTCGGTGGGCCCACGACCGCCGCTGGTCCGGGCGGGGGCGACAGTCATACTGGGCCGGTGCGACTGACGGAATTCTGGCGACGAATGGAACACCACCTCGGTGCGGGCTATGCGCGCTCGTGGGCGCGCGACCAGGTCCTGGCCGAGCTGGGCGGTCGCACTCCCCAGCAGGCCCTCGACGCCGGTGTCGACGCCAAGACCGTCTGGCGCGCGGTGTGGCAGGCCCTCGAGCTTCCGCCTTCGGAGCGCTGATCTTCTTTCCGGGGCCGAGCAGGGCAACGAGACCGGTCGGATCCGCTCGGCCCGGCGTGGCGTACCTCTTCGAACGCGTGTTCGCCATATCGTCGTAGAGTGTCATTGGTGGGCCGCACTCGCCGGTGGCGAGTTGTCCACAATGCGGCTCACGGCCGTGGCGTCCACAGGTTTCACCGCCCGGATCCAGGTATGTCGGTGGTCACCTCTAACGTCTCGGATGTGATGAACGAAAAGACCACGCAGAAGAAGTCCCGGGGCTCACGGCGAGCCCCCGATCCGACCGGGATGGCGAGCATGGCAGGTCAAGACCGCGACAAGTCGCTGGACACCGCGATAGCGCAGATCGAGCGGCAGTTCGGCAAGGGCGCCGTGATGCGCCTGGGCCAGGAGGGCCGCGCTCCGATCGAGGTGATCCCGACCGGGGCCATCGCCCTCGACGTGGCGCTCGGGATCGGTGGCCTGCCCCGTGGGCGGGTCGTGGAGATCTACGGGCCGGAGAGCTCGGGTAAGACCACCCTCGCGTTGCACGCGCTGGCCAACGCGCAGAAGTCGGGCGGGGTCGCCGGCTTCATCGACGCCGAGCACGCTCTCGACCCCGAATACGCCAAGAAGCTGGGCGTCGACACCGACGCGTTGCTGGTGTCCCAGCCGGACAACGGTGAGCAGGCGCTGGAGATCGCCGACATGCTGATCCGTTCCGGCGCGCTCGACGTCGTGGTGATCGACTCGGTGGCGGCTCTGGTGCCGCGGGCCGAGATCGAGGGCGAGATGGGCGACAGCCACGTCGGCCTGCAGGCCCGGCTGATGAGCCAGGCGCTGCGCAAGCTGACCGGCGTCATCAGTTCCTCCAAGACCACCGCCATCTTCATCAACCAGCTTCGCGAGAAGGTCGGTGTGATGTTCGGTTCGCCGGAGACCACGACCGGCGGCAAGGCGCTGAAGTTCTACGCGTCCGTCCGGCTCGACGTGCGGCGGATCGAGACGCTGAAGGACGGCCAGGACGCGGTGGGCAGCCGAGTCCGGGTGAAGGTCGTGAAGAACAAGATGGCTCCGCCCTTCCGGCAGGCGGAGTTCGACATGCTGTTCGGCGAAGGTGTCAGCCGCGAGGGCAGCCTGATCGACCTCGGGGTGGAGCACGGCCTCGTTCGCAAGGCCGGCGCCTGGTACACCTACGAGGGCGACCAGCTCGGACAGGGCAAGGAAAACGCGCGGAAGTTCCTCCGCGACAACCCCGACCTTGCCGAGGAGCTGGAGAAGAAGATCAAGGAGAAGGTCGGCATCGGCCCGCTGGTGGACCAGCCCGCGAACGAGTCCGAGCCCGAGCCCGAGGACTTCTAGCGCCGAGGAGCAGACGAACAGGTGAGGCAGAACTCATCGAGATCCTCGAGGTCGAGGTCATCGAGGTCATCGACATCGCGGTCGGACGACGACCAGGAGCGCGCCGCGACCGATCCCGAGCAGACAGCCCGCACCATCGTCCTGCGCCAGCTCACCGGCCAGCCCCGCTCACGAGCGGAGCTGGAACAGGCGTTGCGACGCAAGGAGGTGCCCGAGGACGTCATCGAGTCCGTCCTCGGGCGGTTCACCGACGTCGGCCTGATCGACGACGCGGCCTTCGCCCGGGCGTGGGTGGACTCCCGCCACACCGGGCGCGGGCTGGCACGCCGGGCGCTGGCCCACGAGCTGCGCCGCCGGGGGGTGGGTGACTCCGAGGTCGGCGAGGCGCTCGACCAGCTGTCCCCGGAGACCGAGCTGGAAACAGCCCGGGCTCTGGTTGCCCGCAAGCTCGCCGCCACCCGGGGGCTCGACGGGCGCACCAGGGTCCGCCGACTCGCGGCGATGCTGGCCCGGAAGGGCTACTCGCCGGGGCTCGCCGCCCGAGTGGTCCAGGAGGCACTGGAGGGGGAGTCCGACGAGGAGGCCCGCGCCGCTGTCGCCGAGTTCAGCGGGGCTGCCGACTCGATGGAGGCGTAGGTCTGCCCTACGGCCTGAACCGGCGTGGTGATCCGCCCGGGTCACCATCGCGGCGAGGTCGGCGCTAGCGTGCCAGCCATGGCGCTTCAGGTGCGGACCGCTCGCGACGACGACCGACAGGCCCTTCACGATCTCGGCCAGCTGGCATTCGCGGCCCGTCCGGCTCCCTACGACGACACCAACGACCGGGCGGCGAACCCGCTCGACCGGCGGCTGCTGGCCACCGAGGGCGAGCGGATCGTGGGACGGCTGGCGGTGTGGGAGCTCGGCCAGTGGTTCGGCGGACGCCGGGTGCCGATGGGTGGGGTGTCCGGCGTGGCCGTCGCTCCCGACGCGCGGGGGAGGGGAGTCGCGAGCACCCTCGTCCACGAGGCGATCCGGGCCATGCGCGACCGCGGCGAGGTAGTGGCGTCGCTCTATCCGATGAACCACACCCTCTACCGCCGCAACGGCTGGGAAGTGGCCGGCAGCTATCCCGAGCAGTGGATCGACCTGCGAGCACTCACCTCCCTGCCCAGGCCCGAGCGTGAGGTCGAGGTCCGGCCCACCACCGAGGCTGACCTGCCCGCGATCCGCGAGCTGCACGACGCGGTGTCGCGGGAGGAGCCGGGCAACCTCTCCCACGGACCCGAGTTCGGCGGCCGCCGGCTCCTCGGCCATCCCGGGATCCAGGAGGGATACGTCGCGGAGACCGACGGCCGTCTCACCGGCCTGCTCGTCACCAGCCGTACGGATCCGGCCGGCGACCGTGGCTTCTACACCATCAACGTGCTCCAGTCGCTGGCCGCCGACCTGGCCAGTGAGCTCGCGCTGCTGCGGGTCCTCGCCGCGCAGTATCCCGTGGCGGGCACGGTGACACTGGTGACGCCGCCCCAGTCCGCGCTGGCGATGCTGGTCGGCGAACGCGATCTGCGCCCGGCCGACCGGGGCTGGTGCTGGATGACCCGCCTGGTGGACGCGGCCGGCGCGGTTGCCGCGCGTGGCTACGCCCCGGACGTCACCGCCGAGGTCCACCTGCACCTCGACGACCCGGTGGCCAGGTGGAACACCGGCCCGCACGTACTCCGGGTCAAGGACGGCGCCGGCCACCTGGAGCCGGGCGGACGAGGTGACGTACGCCTCGGCATCGGCCGGCTGGCCTCGCTCTACACCGGCTGGGCGTCCCCGCACCGGCTGGCCCGGCTCGGGCTGGTCTCCGGAGCGGACGAGGCCGACCTCGCCGCCCTGGACCGCGTGTTCACCGGTCGCCTGCCCTGGTCCCGCGACTTCTTCTAGGGTCCGCAGGACAGGCCCTGAAAGGCCGGCCCGACCGGCTCGCTCAGGCGCACGCGGGGCGGACGGCCGCCCTTGTCCACCGTCCTTGACCGGCCCCCTACGGCGACTTAGCCTCCAGAGCAGGAAGAGATCACTCTGCGTCAGTCGCCGGCGCTGCCACTCGCATCGGCCGAACGGAGCTTCACCTGCACGTTCCTCGAGACCACTGCGACATCGCTGCCGAGCGGCTTCGAAGAGCCGCACCAGTGACGACTCTGCGTCACCGAATCTCGCGCAGGTTGAGACCGGGCGGCGGTGAAGACGTGATCTGCCGGCTCCGGGGCCGCGGCAAGGTCGCCGCCCGCCGGTACGTGCGCGCGGATCGATCCCTTCCGAGCCAGACCTCCGCCGGCGGGTTCTGCCGAGGTGGTGGTCGGGGAAGGGAGCGCTGCCCTGATGGTTTCCCTCGTCCAGGTCGCCCTGTTGCTCGTCGGGCTCGCCGTCCTCGTACTCCTCGGTGCCCTCGTTCGTCCCGCGTGGTCCTGGTGGGCCGCTGCCCGTGCCCGGCCAGGAGCACCGTCCGCCGTTGCCATCGGTGAGGCCGCGTCCCCCCTGCCGCAGGAGCTCCGCGCACGGTCCGACGACCTCGACCGCCGCGAACGCCGCCTCACCGACCGCGAGTCACGGCTCGACCTGGCCGAACGCGAACTGGAGAGCCGGACCCGGACGGTGTCGGCGGCCCAGGAGGCGCTGGCCGCTCGCCAGGCCGCGCTCGCCGACCTGGAGACCGAGCGCCGGCGGGTGCTGGAACGAGCCGCCGGGCTGACCGCCGACCAGGCCAGGGCCGAGCTGGTGAGCTCCATCGAGAACGAGGCCAAGCGCGAGGCGGCACTGACGGTCCGCGACCTCGAGCACCAGGCACGCGAGGAGGGCGAGCGGCGCGCCCGGGCCGTCATCACCACGGTGGTGCAGCGACTCGCGACCGAACAGACCGCCGAGTCGGTGGTGACCACGTTGCAGTTGCCCGGTGACGAGCTCAAGGGCCGCATCATCGGCCGCGACGGGCGGAACATCCGCGCCTTCGAGCAGATCACCGGCGTGAACGTGATCGTGGACGAGACGCCGGAGTCGGTGATGCTGTCCTGCTTCGACCCGGTCCGCCGAGAGGTCGGGCGGAGGACGCTGGAGCACCTGGTGCTCGACGGCCGGATCCATCCGCGCCGGATCGAGGAGCTGTACGCCCGGAGCCTCGGCGAGGTCGAGCAGACCTGCCTGCGGGCGGGGGAGGACGCGGTGGCGGAGACCGGGCTGACCGACCTGCATCCCGAGCTCGTCCGCCTGCTCGGCACCTTGCGGTTCCGGACGTCGTACGGCCAGAACGTACTGCGGCACCTGGTCGAGTCGGCGTCCATCGCTGCCCTGCTGGCCGCCGAGCTCGGGCTCGATCCGGCGCCGGCCAAGCGCTGCGGGTTGCTGCACGACATCGGCAAGGCGCTCACCCACCGGGCCGAGGGCAGCCACGCCCTGGTGGGCGCCGAGGTGGCGCGCTCGCACGGGGAGAGCGCCGCGGTGGTGCACGCGATCGAGGCACACCACGACGAGGTGGAGCCGCGCACGGTGGAGGCGGTCCTCACCCAGGCGGCGGACGCGATCTCCGGCGGCCGGCCCGGCGCCCGGCGCGAGGCGCTCGCAGCGTACGTCCAACGGTTGGAGCGGCTGGAGGAGATCGCCCGTTCCTATCCCGGCGTGGCCGCCGTGCACGCCATGCGGTCCGGCCGGGACGTCCGCGTCATGGTGCTCCCGGCCGAGATCGACGACGTGCAGGCGCAGGTGCTCGCCCGCGACATCGCCAAGCGGGTGGAGACCGAACTGACCTACCCCGGGCAGATCCGGGTCACCGTGATCCGGGAGACCCGCGCCACCGAGACCGCGCTCTGACCGCGCCGCCCCGACGCGGGCCTGCCGGCTCAGCGAGCAGGGCCGGAGCCATCGCCCGGCACACCGCCGGACACGCCGCCACTGGGATCACCGGCGGGGGTGCTGGCCAGCGGGACGACCGTGCGGCCCTGCCGGCGCTGCCTGGCCTCCAGCCACTGCGCGACCCGGGACAGCGTGTAGTTGATGACGATGTAGACCGCCGCCGCGACGGCACCGGCAGCGATCGGGTTGTTGTAGCCGGAGATGACCTGCTTGGTGAACGACGCCAGCTCCTGGGAGCTGATGATGTAGCCGAGCGCGGTGTCCTTCAGCGCCACCACACACTGGCTGATGATGGCCGGGAGCATCGTGGTGACGGCCTGCGGAACCAGGATCAGCAACATCACGCTGCTCTTGCGCAGACCGAGCGCGTACGCCGCCTCCGACTGCCCGCGCGGCACCGCCTTGATGCCGGCGCGGAACACCTCCGCGAGCACCGAGCCGTTGTAGAGCATCAGGGCAAGCACCAAGGCCCAGAAGCGGCCCGTCACGTCACCGAAGCCGAGGAACATCGCGAGGATCAGCAACACCAGCGGGATGGCGCGGAAGAACTCGATCACCGCGATCGACGGCCAGCGCAGGATCGCGTGGTCGGACAGCCGGCCGGCGGCGAACACCGCGCCGAAGACCAGAGCCAGCACGATCGCCACCGCGGCCGCGGTCAGCGTGGTGAGGATCGCCTCGCCCAGCCCACGCAGGATGTCGGGGTCGGTGAACGGCTCGAACGCCTTCGGCGTGATCTGGTCGGCGGCCCACAGCTTCCACAGCACGAACCCGAGCAGGGCCAGCAGGACGACCGAGCCGATGACTCCGCCGATGAGGTGCCGGCGCCGGGCGACCGGGCCGGGTACGTCGAAGAGGACTGTACTCATCGGGTCACCGTCCAACGTCGTTCGAGCAGGGAGGCGCCACCGGCGATCAGGAACACGATGATCACGTAGCCGAGCGCGATGCCGGCGAACAGCCACCACAGGGCGGTCGGGAAGTCGCGTACGAGCGAGTCGAGCTGGTAGCTCGCCTCGGTCACGCCGAACACCTCGGCGATGGCGGTGTTCTTGGTCAGGGCGATGAGGATGCTCGCCAGCGGCGGCACGACGGCGCGGAACGCCTGCGGCAGGACGATCAGCCGCAGGCTCTGCCCGAACGTCATGCCGATGGCCCGGGCCGCCTCCGCCTGGCCTGCCTGGATGGCGTTGATGCCCGAGCGCAGCGCCTCGCAGACGAACGCGGCGGTGTAGAGCGAGAGCGAGATGATCGCCCGGACGAAGAAGCTGTACTGCAGCCCGACCGCCGGCAGCCCGGTCACGATGATCAGGAAGACGATCAGCAGTGGGGTGTTGCGGAAGACCGTGACGTACGCCGTGCCCGCACGCCGCAGCACCGGCACCGGGGAGACCCGCATCCCTGCCAGGACGATGCCGAGCAGCGTCGCGACCACCCCGGAGACGACGAGCAACTGGACCGTGAGCCAGAAGCCGGAGACGATCTTCGGCAGGTTGTCGATCAGCACGTTCACGTCGGGCTGGTCTCCCTTGGTCGGCGCCCGAAGAAGCGGACGGGTGGGCGACACGGACCTGCCCGGCGCGGGCCGGCAGGCCGCGCGCCGGGCAGGTCGGTGCTCACTGGCAGGAGGGGTCCGGCTTGGGCGCGGCCGGTGCCTTCACATCGGTGGCCTTGCCGAGCGTGGCGTCGAACGCCTTCTTCCAGTCGCCGTCCTTCACCGCCTTGTTGATGCTGTCGGTGAGGTACTTGCACATTGCGGTGTCGCCCTTCTTGAAGCCGATCCCGTAACGCTCCTCGGTGAACGGCTTGCCGACCGTCACGAGATCCTTGTCCTCGGCGGCGTAGCCCTGAAGGATCGCCTCGTCGGTGGTGACCGCGTCCACGGACTTGTTCTTCAACTGGGTCACGCACTCGGAGTAGGAGCCGAACGGAGCCGGGTTGGCGCCGTACTTCTCCTCGACCTGCTTCAGGGAGGTCGACCCGGTGACCGAGCAGACCTTCTTGCCCTTCAGGTCCGCGCCGGACTTGATCGACTTGTCGTCCTTCCGGACGAGCAGGCCCTGGCCGGTGACGAAGTACGGACCGGCCTGGCCGACGACCTGGCGCCGCTCGGGCGTGATGGAGTACGACGCGAGCACGAGGTCGACGGTGCCCTTCTGCAGGAAGGGCTCGCGGTTCTTCGACACGGTCTCGACCCACTCGATGTTCTTGGGTTCGATGCCCATGCCGCCGGCGATGATCTCGGCCATCGCCACGTCGAAGCCGGTCGGCGTGTCGGTGCCGGGCTTTTTGTAGCCGATGCCCGGCTGGTCGAACTTGATGCCGATCTTGATCTTCTTCGCCTTGGCGAACTTCGCCATCGACGAACCGGCGGGGAACTTGGGGTTCTCGGCGACCTTGACGTCCGTCTGGCCTCCGCCGCTGCCTCCGCAGGCGGTGAGGGCCAGCGCGGCTACCAGGCCGGCTCCGAGCAACCGCAGACTGCTCTTACGCATGACGTCCCTTTCTGGATGGTGGCCCGCAACCCCAGCTTGCGTGTGGTCCCGGCAGGGTCCGAAGGGAGCGGCGCTCGGCGGTGCGGGGATGGGGCATTCAGACATTCAGTGCTGCAGGATCTTGGAGAGGAAGTCCTTCGCCCGTGCCGACTGGGGGTTGGTGAAGAACTCCTCGGGTGTGCGCTCCTCGACGATCCGCCCGTCGGCCATGAACGCGACCCGGTCGGCCGCGCTGCGGGCGAACCCCATCTCGTGGGTGACGACGACCATCGTCATGCCGCCGCGGGCGAGGTCGACCATCACGTCGAGTACTTCCTTGATCATCTCCGGGTCGAGCGCGGACGTCGGCTCGTCGAAGAGGATCACCTTCGGTTCCATCGCCAGTGCGCGGGCGATCGCCACCCGCTGCTGCTGTCCGCCGGACAACTGCGCGGGGTACTTCTCGGCCTGGTTGCCCACACCCACCCGGTCCAGGAGGGCCCGGGCCCGGGTCTCGGCCTCCGCCTTGGGAATCTTGCGGACCCTGATCGGGCCGAGAGTGACGTTGTCCAGCACGGTCTTGTGCTGGAAGAGGTTGAACGACTGGAACACCATGCCCACGTCGGCGCGGAGCTGGGCGAGCTTCCTGCCCTCCTCGGGCAGCTGCTGGCCGTCGAGCCGGATCTCCCCGGAGTCGATCGGCTCCAGTCGGTTGATCGTCCTACACAGCGTCGACTTGCCCGACCCCGACGGCCCGATGATCACCACGACCTCACCGGCGTGCACGGTGAGGTTGATGTCCTGGAGCACGTGCAGGTCACCGAAGTGCTTGTCGACGTGCTCCATGGTGACCAGCGGACGTGCGGAGGCCGCGCCGGGAGAGGGCGGTCGCTCGCTCGTGTCTGTCATGCGGGGAAGGTACCTTCCTTCGAGTTCTGACGCGAGACCGCCCGGCGGTCTGTAGCCCGACTGGAACATGACGATCATGGTGTCGCTGACCGTGGTCGTCCGGGGACGCTCCGCGGACCCCTTCCGGCTGCTCCGGCCGGCCCTGACGTAACGGACCCCATGTCGCTTTGGCCATCAATCCGGGCAATTCACGGCAGTTGTGCGCAGGGCCGGGCAGTTCTGAGCACTTCCCCCGGTGAGGGACGCCTGCCCCCGCTCCTCGGGTACGGCGCGCCGTACCCTTGGACGGTCATGACGCACCGTATCGAATCCCCGGCACCCGACGCTGCCGTCGACGTCTCCGGCACGCGCACGTACGAGCTCCGCACCTTCGGGTGCCAGATGAACGTCCACGACTCCGAGCGGCTGTCCGGACTGCTGGAGGACGCGGGGTACGTCCGCGCGCCCGTCGGCGACCCCGCCGACGTCGTCGTCCTCAACACCTGCGCCGTCCGGGAGAACGCCGACAACAAGCTGTACGGCAACCTCGGCCACCTGGCGCCGGTGAAGGCCGGCCGGCCCGGCATGCAGATCGCCGTCGGCGGCTGCCTGGCCCAGAAGGACAAGGGCGAGATCGTCCGCCGGGCCCCGTGGGTCGACGTGGTGTTCGGGACGCACAACATCGGCTCGCTGCCGGCCCTGCTGGAGCGGTCCCGGGTGCTCGGCGAGGCACAGGTGGAGATCAAGGACTACCTGGAGACGTTCCCGTCCACGCTGCCCTCACGCCGGGAGTCCCAGCACGCGGCCTGGGTCGCGGTCAGCGTCGGCTGCAACAACACGTGCACGTTCTGCATCGTGCCCGCGCTGCGCGGCCGGGAGAAGGACCGCCGGCCCGGCGACATCCTCGCCGAGGTGAAGGCGCTGGTCGCCGAGGGCGTCCTCGAGGTCACCCTGCTCGGCCAGAACGTCAACGCCTACGGCGTGGAGTTCGGCGACCGGTTCGCGTTCGGCAAGCTGCTGCGGTCGTGCGGGGAGATCGACGGGCTGGAGCGGGTGCGCTTCACCTCCCCGCACCCGCGCGACTTCACCGACGACGTGATCGCCGCGATGGCGCGGACACCGAACGTCATGCACCAGTTGCACATGCCGCTGCAGTCGGGCTCGGACCGCGTGCTGAAGGCGATGCGGCGGTCCTACCGCCAGGCGCGTTACCTCGACATCGTGGCGAAGGTACGGCAGGCGATGCCGGACGCCGCGATCACCACCGACATCATCGTCGGCTTCCCGGGCGAGACCGAGGAGGACTTCGAGGAGACGCTGCACGTCGTGCGGGAGGCGAAGTTCTCCGCGGCGTTCACGTTCCAGTACTCCAAGCGGCCGGGCACGCCGGCGGCGACCCTGCCGGACCAGGTGCCCAAGAAGGTCGTGCAGGCGAGGTACGAACGCCTGGTCGAGCTCGTCGAGGAGATCGCCTGGGCGGAGAACCGCGCGCTCGTCGGCCGCCAGGTCGAGGTGCTCGTCTCCGAGGGCGAGGGCCGCAAGGACGCCGCCACCGACCGCATGAGCGGCCGGGCCCGTGACAACCGGCTGGTGCACTTCTCCGGCGGCCGGCCCGGTGGCGCGGCCCTGTCCGGCGTACGCCCCGGTGACCTGGTGACGGTCAAGGTGACCTACGCGGCCCCGCACCACCTGGTCGCCGACGGCCCGCTGCTGGACGTCCGGCGCACCCGGGCCGGTGACCTGTGGCAGGCCCGGCAGGCGGGCGCGACCGAGGCCGCGGACGGGTCGGGTGCGCCTTCCGGTGTGCTGCTCGGGATGCCCACCGTCCGCCGCTGACCGACACCACCGCAGCAAGGCACCGGCCTGCCGCCACTCCAGGGGCGACGGCCGGCCGGCCTCAGGGTGCGGGCGCGAGGTTGTCCGAGCGCACCTGCCAGCCGGAGTCCGGGAACCCGGGCGCCGGCCCTTCGGGTGCGCCGTCCCAGCCGGCCGCCATCATCGCCACGGCGTACAACAGGCCGCCGTTGCCGGGGAGGTACAGCGGCAACGTGCCCGGGCGCTGGAAGTTGTGGCCGTTGCCGAGGTAGTGGTTCTTCGGCGTGTCCAGCAGCAGCGCCTCCACGGCGAGGCGGGGCTCGCCCACCCGGCAGGCGGTCATCGCCAGCAGGGGGTAGTCCCAGCCCCAGGTGTCCGACCACTCCCAGCGGTCGAGCACGTCGCGCAGCGTGGCCCGCATCCGGTCGGCGTCGGCCAGGCCCACGTCGGGCACGAAGCCCAACGCGCCGACCATCGTCGGGTGCCCCTCGCGTTCGGTCACCGGGTGTTCGAGCTCGACGTAGCGGCCGTCGCGTTCGGGCAGTGGACCGAGGTGCTTGGCCACCGCGTCCCACGCGGGTACGCGGGCCAGGCCGAGGCGTTCGCGCCACACCTGGGCGGTCTGCAGTCCCCATCGCCAGTACGCCAGCTCGAACGCGGGGTTGCGGGCCTCCCGGCGCAGTGGGTAGGCCTTCTCCTGCGCCGACGCCACCGGCGGGCCGAGGTCGAAGCGTTCCCGCCGCGGATCCCAGGTGGCGTACGACGCCATGAACGCCGCCGACTCGAACACCAGCCGGGCGAACCGCTCGGCCGTACGCCGGGAAGGCCGGCGCCGCCAGACCAGCTCGGCGAAGTAGATCGGGTGCGGCTGCTGCCACACCAGGAGCGCGCCGATGTCGCTCGGGCTCTCCCGTGCTTCCGGTCCGACCTGCTTGGGCCAGCGCGCTCCGGAGTAGCCCTGCAGCCGGGCGGTCTCCTGGGCGGCCGCCAGCGCCTTGTCGTACCACCCGAGGCTGCGTTCGAGCAGGGCCGGGTGGTTCCAGAGCGCGAAGTGGGCCGCGTGCCACCAGTGCATCTCCAGGTGGAACTTCCCGCGCCAGCTGTTGGTGACCAGACCGGTCTCCTGCGGCGGCGTGGAGCCCGCGCAGTTGACGGCGGTGAGGTACTGCGACAGGACGACCCGGCGTTCGAGCTCCTCGGCCCGCGGGTCGGTGGAGCCGGACAGATCGACGATCCCGCCGGTGGACCAGAACTCCGTCCACGAGACCTCGGCCGCGGTGAGCACCGCGGCCACCGTCGGCGCCTGCTCGACCGGCGCGGGGGAGAAGCCGACCGTGAGCTCGAGGATGCCCACGCCGTCGGCGTGCACGGCGAACTCGTGGGGTCCGAGCTGCTTCAGTACCGCACCCGCCGACCAGGTGAGTGCCACGTGGTGCACGTCGGCGTCGAGGAGCCGGCGGATGTCGGCGCGGTTGCCGCGCAGGTGCAGCTCGGACAGGTGGCTGGTGGGGGAGTCCCAGTCGCACGGCTCGCTCCAGTCGCCCACGGCGTACGGGAAGCGGGTTCCGATCGCGAGCTCGCCGCGCGCCAGCAACGGCGACTCCACGCGGACGGCGAGCAGGTCGAGCTCGGGGTCGCAGGCTGTCGTGACCTCCACCGGCGTTCCGTCCAGCTCGAACCGGCTCTCGATCCGGCCACGCCACAGATCCAGCCGCTGACTGATCGACCCCAGCTCCGACAGCCGCACCGGCTGCCCGTCGGGGCGTACGAACCCGATCCGGCCGAGGTCGATCCGATGTGGGTTCTCCCGCAGCCACTGGCGGGCCAGCTTGGCGCGGGAGTGCACCGACGAGTCGCCGAAGTCCGGGCCGGTGGTGGAGTACGGCACCGAACGACCGGCCGCGGTGGAGTAGTCCTCGAAGGACTCCGCCAGCGCGTAGCCCTCCGGGTTGGGCGCGGTGTGCCAGGCCCACTGCGCCTGGGTGCCCAGCCGCATGCCGTCGGCGTGGAACGAGGGAAAGGTCTGCAGCCCGGTCACGTCGGCGGTGAAGGCGAACTCGCCGTTGCCGACTGTGAGCGGCTCCAGGGCGTCGGCGGAGGTCCGCCGGACGTTGTGCCGCGCGACGATGCGGTAGCGGTCCATCAGCATGAGAACGAAGTGAAGTTCCGGTAGTTCGCGAGAGAGAACGCGCGGGTGGGCGAGGCCCAGTCGGCGCCGGCCTCGGAGAACAACAGCCCGTCGCGGGCGCAGCGCTCGATGAGGTCGTCGACGCCCACCAGGTGCACCCAGCGCTCGCCGTTCTCGTCATGGACGGTGGTGAAGCGTGGCGAGACGGGACCGGGTCTGCCTGCGGACTCGTACATGCCGTTGAGGGCGAGGACGAAACCTCGGGTCATCTTAAGGGGGCACAGCAGCCGATCGTCGTAACCGCGGACGACATTGACCAGATTCGCGAGCAGATCGGGCGAACCGGGGTCGCCCGGCGCACGGCCCGCGCGCGCGGCGTCGGCGGCCAGTGCCTCGACCGCCCGCACGGCCGCCGCCGGTGGCTGCTGCCCGGCCTGCCCGGCCTGCCCGGACTCCAGGGTGAGCTCTCCGGTCGTGTAGTACGCCCGGGCGGTGGCCCTGGTGCCGCGGACGAACACGTACGGCGGCACCTGCGCCGGCGCGCACAGCGTGACCGCCGCGACGACGGTGCGGCCCTCGGCGGTGTCGACCCGGACGCTCGCGGTGTCGTCGCCGTCGATACTGTCCCGGCAGCGGTAAAGCTCCGCCCGCACCGCGGTGGGCGTGGCCGGGGCGTCGTCGTGGTCGCCGGCCACGATCAGGGCGTTCATCAGGCCGTGTGCGAACGGGTTGGTGAGCGTGCCGTCCAGGACGTACCTACCGTCGTGGACCAGCCGGCCGGCCCAGTTCGTACGCGCGTAGTAGGAGTCGGCGCGCGACCAGCGGCCGGCCAGGCCCACGTGCTCCACCTCCCCGAGCGCGCCGTCGCGGGCGAGCCGGGCCAGGGCGCGGACGACGGGTGCGCGGGCGTTCTGGAAGCCCACCTGGCACAGCGGCGCGGAGCCGGCCCGGTCGCCGGAGTCCTGCAGGGCGAGCAGTCGGTCCATGTCCTGCACTGTCACCACCGGCGGCTTCTCCACCAGGACCGAGGAGCCGGCGGCGAACGCCTCCTCGATCATCGGCGCGTGCAGCGGGATGGGCGTGCCGAGCACCACGACGTCGGGGCGCTCGGCGGCCAGTAGGTCGGTGAGGGTGCGGTGACCGCGCGGTGACGGACCGGCGTACGCCCGGGCGGCGAGGTGCTCGGCGACCACTGCGGCGGCGTCCGGCGCGACGTCGGCGTACGCGGCCAGCCGCAGCAGCCCCTGCTCCTGCAGCCGGACGGCGTTGCGCAGATGGGTACGGCCGTAGCCGTTGACGCCGACCAGCCCGACGCGCGGGCCGGGCCGGTCGGTGGCCGGAAGTGTGGCCGGTGATGTGGCCGGGGGGGTGGCCGGGGGTGTCGTGCTCACGTTGCCTCCTCGTACCGGCGTGCGAGGTGCGCCGCACACCCGCGGAAGCCATCGTACGAAAGCGCTTTCCCACCCTGGTCTGCTGCCGAGCCGATCCGGCCGGGCGTGGTCAGTACTCGGCGGCGGACCGTCGCGGGGTGCGGCGGGCGTTGCCGGCGTGGTCCGCGTGACCGGCGTGGCCGGTCTGCTCCACGTGGCCGGTGTGGTCGGCGCGGTCCACGTCGCCCACGCCGTCCACGCGCTCGACGTCGATGCCCTCGGCGCGGCGGCCGTCCCCGGAGGAGGGCAGCGTGAGCGCCGGCACCAGCCGCAGTCGCCGGCTCCTCGCGGGTGATCCGGACAGCGACCGCAGCAGCCAGAACACCGCCCCGAGCGGCACCTCCAGCACGAACGTGAACATCGAGAACAGCAACACCGCGGCGGTGACCGGCCCCGGTGCCCCACCCAGGTGGATCATCACCGCCGCCGTGCCGGCCTCGGCGATCCCGAACCCGCCCGGCGTGACAACCACCGTGGTGAGCAGCCGCCCGAGCGCGAACGCCGCGACGGCCTCACCGACGCCGAGGTAAGCGCCGGTGGCCAGCAGGCAGGCGCAGAACAACGCGGCCTGCAGCGCGAGGTAGCAGCTCATCCCGAGCGTCATCGGCAGCCAGGACGTCCTCAGCAGGCCCGAGGTCGTCACCCGCAGCCGGGCGAGCGCGGCGCTGGCCTGGTGCTCGGCGGGCCGGATGCGGCGGGGAAGTACGCGCAGCGCGCGGTCGGCCGCCCTTCCCACGACGTCGGCGGCGCGGTCCCAGCGCAGCGCGACCACCAGGGCGGCGACCAGCCCGAACAGCCCGACCGAGGCGGTGGCGACCGGGACGGCGAGCCAGGAGTCGGGGAGGTGCCCGGCCGCCAGCAGCGCCAGCAGCCCGACCGCCGGCAGCAGGAACCGCGCCAGCACGTTGGCGATGCCGGAGGCGACCGTGGACACCGCGATCGCGTGGCTGCGGAAACCCCACGACCGGGCCATCGCGAAGTTGACCGCGACGCCGGCGGCGCCGCCGAACGGCATCAGGTTGCTCACCGCGCTGCCGACGGCGTTCAGGGTCAGCGCCTGGCGGTGGTTGAGCCCGGGCAGTGAAGCGGTGAGCACCCAGGTGTACGCCCACAGCCCGAGCCCCCACAACGCGATCAGGCCGACCACGGCCCAGCCGTTCAACCGGGCGAACTGCGCCCAGATGACGCCCCAGTCGATGCCCACGATGTAGGGCAGGGCGGCCACCAGCCCGACCGCGATCAGGATCGAGGCCAAAGACACCGTGGTGCGCACCCACGGACGTTGGAACGCCGATCCGGTCACCTTCATCGCGCACTCCCGGGGGTGCGGGAGGGGGCGAGGCCGGCGAGCGGATGCGTCAGGCGGGTGCCCGGCGCGAGGTCACGCTGGACGTACCACTCGGTGCCGAGCACCAGCCGGAACAGCGGTCCGGGCAGCCGGCGCAACGCCGCGACGGTACGCACCGAGTCGCCGCCGGTGGCCTGGGTCGCGTGTGCAGCCAGGCTCGCCCGCTTGGCCGCGGTGAACCGGCGTACGTCGATCCGGTGGGTGATCTCGGCCCGGGAGGCGAACGCGCGCTCGAAGCTGCGCACGTCGAACTCCGGCGGGAACCGGTAGACCCGGCCGACCAGGCGCAGCGCGCGCAGCAGCAGCTCCCGGTCGACGGTCGCCTCGAGCACCGTCGGCGTGCCGGCGAGCTCGGCGGCCCGGGCTCCCACCCGGTGCACGCGTACGTGGTCGGGGTGGCCGTAACCGCCGGCCGGGTCGTATGTCGTCACCAGGTCGGCGTGCTCCTCGGCCAGCAGCGCGGCCAGCCGGCCGGCCGCCTCGTCGACGTCCGCGCGGACGAAGGCCGGTGCCCACGTGGGCTCGGCCCGCCCGTCCAGACCGGAGTCGGCGTAGCCGAGGTGCTCGACCCGGGCGACGCCGAGTGCCGCGGCGGACGCGCGGAGTTCGGCGAGACGTACGTCGCCGAGGCGAGGAGCGGTGGGACCGCCTGCGGTCTCCCTGCCGGTGCCCCGGCCGGCGGCCGCACCGGCGGTGATCGACTCCGGCGCGGCCAGCCCCTGGTCACCGGCCGTGGCGACCACCAGGACGACCCGGTGCCCCTCGGCCGCGAGCCGGGCCATGGTGCCCGAGGTGAACAACGCCTCGTCGTCGGGATGAGCGTGGAAGAACACGCAGGTGCGGCCCATCCCCCCACCCTCGCACGAGCGGGTACGGAACCGCCGTGTCCTCAGGGACATCTCCGGGAATCCTCCAGTGGCGACGCGGTGGGCCAGTGCTGATACTCATGGACGGCTCGGATCGGCGCACAGGGCTGGACGACGTGGACGAAGTGGATTACGCAGACGACATGGGCGACGGGAACCTCGGCGCGGGACGAACGCACGCCGGTGCGGGGCCCGTCACGCTACACCTGCTTACCCGCGTCCTCTCCCGAGCCGGAACGAGGGCGGCCTGGACCGCCCCGACCAACGTCGACACGGGGGACGTGTGGTGAAAGTCGTACACGTGAGTGACTGCTTCCTGCCCCGGCTGGGTGGGATCGAGATCCAGCTCGCCGAGCTCGCCCGGATGCAGCACCGCGCCGGCCACCGGGTCGAGGTGGTCACCGCCACGCCCGACGGTGCCGGCGGGGACGCTGCCTGGGCGGCCGCGGCGGGGGACCGGTCCGGCGGCCCGGGCGTGCCGGTCCACCGGGTGGTGGCGCCGCTTCCGTGGGAGCTACCGGTTCATCCGCGCACCGGCCGCCACGTCGGCCGGCTGTACGCCGACCTGCGCCCGGATGTCGTGCACGTGCACGTCGGCGCGGTGTCGCCGTTCGGCTGGGCGGCCGTCCGCGCGGCGGCACGCCGCCGGCTGCCCACGGTGGTGACCGTGCACAGCATGTGGGATCCCGCCACCTGCGCGATGTACCGCGCCCTGGACGCCGCAGCCTCCTGGACCGGCTGGCCGGCGGTGGCGTCGACGGTGAGCGAGGCGGCGGCCGTCCCGATCCGGCGGGTCGTCGGCGACCGGGTGCCGGTGCGAGTGGTCGCGAACGGCATCGACACCGCGCAGTGGCGGCCGGCCGAGCCTGCCGACCGGCCCGAGCCTGCCGACCCGGCCGACCGCCGGCACCGACCCGGCGTGCACGTGGTCGCTGTCGGCCGGCTGGCTCCGCGCAAGCAGCCGTTGACGTTGCTGTCGATCCTGCGCGCCGCCCGCTCCGAACTGGACGGGCTGGACAGGCGGGTGCCGCTGTACGCCACCGTCGTCGGCGACGGGCCGGCCCGTCCGCTGATGGAGCGCTATCTCCGCCGCCACGCGATGACCGGCTGGGTGGAGCTCGCCGGTCGCCTGGACCGTGACCGGGTGCGCGCGGTGCTGGGTTCGGCGGACGTGTTCCTCGCCCCGGCGATCCGGGAGTCGTTCGGCATCGCCGCGCTGGAGGCGCGGCTGGCCGGCGTGCCCGTCGTGGCGTACGACCGCGGTGGCGTGGCCGACTTCGTCGTCTCGGAGAAGGAGGGCCTGCTCGGCGGTTCGCCGGCCGAGCTCGCCGCCGCGGTCGCCCGGCTGGCCGGTGACGACACCCTGCGCGGCACCATCGCGGCGTACAACCGGTCGACCGAGCCGGTGCGCTGCACCTGGCCGGTGGTGCTGGCCGACTTCGACGAGCTGTACGCGCTGGCCCGGGCCAGGGCGAACCGCTCGGCACCTTAGGTTCCCCCGGCGCCCGCGTTCCCGCACAATGGGGTCCCCACGCGCGGTCGACAGCCGCGGCGGTGGACGGACCAGCGGACGAACCACCGGACGGGTCGGGCGGGAGGAACGCGATGCGTACGACGTTGCGGGACGTCGCCCGGCTGGCCGGGGTGTCGCCGAAGACGGTCTCCAACGTCGTCAACGGCTATCTCCACGTCCGGGCGGAGACCCGCGTCCGGGTGGAGGAGGCGATCGTCACCCTCAACTACCGGCCCAACCTGTCCGCCCGCAACCTCCGCCGCGGCCGCACCGGGGTGATCGCGCTGGCCGTGCCCGAGCTGGACGTGCCGTACTTCGCCGAGTTGGCCCGCCACCTGGTCGCCGCCGCGGACGCGCGCGGCTGGACGGTGCTGGTGGACCAGACCGACGGTGTACGTGAACGCGAACGCCAGGTGATCGGCGGCATCCGCGACCAGCTCATCGACGGTCTGGTGCTCAGCCCGCTGGCCCTCACCGCGGCCGATCTGGCCGAGCGCACCGACGCCACGCCGATGGTGCTGCTGGGCGAGCGGATCCACCGCGGACCGGCCGACCACGTGCTCATCGACAACGTGGCGGCCGCCCGGGACGCCACCGCGCACCTGCTCGAACTGGGCCGCACCCGGGTCGCCGCGATCGGCGCCCAGCGCAGCGCCGCCGGGGTGACCGCCCGGATGCGGCTGCGCGGCTACCGCTCGGCGCTGGCCTCCGCCGGGGTCGGCTACGACGAGCGGCTGGTCGCCTCGACGCCGCGGTTCCACCGCGCGGAGGGCGCCGCCGCGATGGCTGCGTTGCTGGATGCCGGCGCCCGCCCCGACGCGGTGTTCTGCTTCAGCGACCTGCTCGCCCTCGGCGCGCTGCGCACGCTCGCCGAGCGCGGCGTGCGGGTGCCCGACGACGTGGCGGTGATCGGGTTCGACGACATCGAGGACGGCCGGTTCAGCGTGCCGACCCTGTCCACGATCTCGCCGGACAAGCGCCGGATCGCCGGGTGCGCCGTCGACCTGCTGCACCGGCAGTTACTGACCGGCGCGGCCGGACGCGCCGACGCCGACGGCGGTCCGCAGGAGGTGTACGCCGACTACCGCCTGATCGCGCGGGAGAGCACCGGCGCGTCCACCCCGCCCGTTCGGCCGAGCCCGTCCGGGCTCTCGGGCTTCTCCGGCTCCTCCACCCAGCCCGTCGCGTCGGCGCCGGCGGTCTCACCGGTCCCGCCGACGGTCTCCTGAATCTCCGGCGAATCCCGGCGACCCGCCACGTTCCGTGTCCGCCGGGTCGCTGCGCGTCTGCCCGGGTTGTCGCCGGTGGACGCCGCGCGGCCGAGCGGGCGGGCTGGGCTAGCGTCTCTCCCCAGACATTCCTCGCCCGCCGGCCCGAATGTGGGAACGCTCCCATATGTCGGCCTCGGGTGACCGTACCCGGTTCCTTCGGAGGACCCATGCACGATGACCAGAAGCTGGTGGAAGCCCGGCTGGAACGCGCTCTCCAGCAACGGCTCCGCCCCGCTCTGTACGGCGACACCGTTCCGCTCGACATCGAGGTGTGGCACGCCCCCGGTGAGCCGGTCCCGGTCACCGACGCCCTCGCGGCCGACTTCAAGCCGGCTGCCCTGGGCGACAAGTGGGGCCCGCCGTGGGGGACCAGCTGGTTCCGGCTGACCGCGCAGGTCCCGCAGGAGTGGGACGGCCTGCGGGTTGAGGCGGTCGTCGACCTCGGCTTCGGCGGCGGCCCCGGCTTCTCCGCCGAGGGGCTCGCGTACACCCCGGACGGCGACCCGATCAAGGGCCTCAACCCGGACAACATCTACCTCCCGGTCAGCGGGCTCGCGGCCGGTGGCGTCTCGCCGTCGGAGCATGCGAAGGCCAAGGGGGGTGCGGCGTTCCAGGTCTACCTCGAGGCCGCCGCCAACCCCGCGGTGATCCAGTCCGGCTTCCTGCCCACCAACCTGGGCGACAAGTCCACCGCCGGCACCGAGCCGATGTACGAGATCCGCCGGGCCGAGCTCGCGGTGTTCAACGTCGACGTCTACCACCTGCTGCGCGACATCGAGGTGCTGGCGCAGCTGATGCACGAGCTGCCGACCGACCTGCCGCGCCGCCCGGAGATCCTGCGCGCCCTCGAGCGTTCGCTGGACGCCCTCGACTACGACGACATCCCGGGTTCGGCCGCGCTCGCCCGCGAGCAGCTCGCCCCGGTGCTGGCCAAGCCGGCGTACGCCAGCGCCCACCAGATCTCCGCCGTCGGGCACGCGCACATCGACTCCGCGTGGCTGTGGCCGCTGCGCGAGACGGTGCGCAAGGTCGCCCGTACGGTCTCCAACGTCACCACGCTGGCCGCCGACCACCCCGACTTCAGGTTCGCGTTCTCCCAGGCCCAGCAGCACGCCTGGATGAAGGAACACCACCCGAAGGTCTGGGACCGCCTCAAGGCCGCCGTCGAGTCCGGCCAGATCATCCCCATCGGCGGGATGTGGGTCGAGTCCGACAGCAACATGCCGGGCGGTGAGGCGATGGCCCGCCAGTTCGTGCACGGCAAGAAGTTCTTCCTGGACGAGTACGGCATCGAGACCGAGACCGTCTGGCTGCCGGACTCCTTCGGCTACTCCGGCGCGATGCCGCAGCTGGTGAAGCTCGCCGGCAACAAGTGGTTCCTCACCCAGAAGATCTCCTGGAACCAGACCAACAAGTTCCCGCACCACACGTTCTGGTGGGAGGGCATCGACGGGACGCGGGTCTTCACCCACTTCCCGCCGGCCGACACCTACAACGGCCAGCTCACCGGCGACGAGCTCGCCCGGGCCCAGCGCAACTACCAGGACCAGGGCGGCGGCACCTGGTCGCTGCTGCCGTTCGGCCACGGCGACGGCGGTGGCGGCCCCACCCGGGAGATGCTCGGCCGGGCGGAGCGGCTGGCCGACCTGGAGGCCTCGCCGAAGGTGACCATCGAGCACCCGGCGGACTTCTTCCAGCGCGCCCACGACGAGTACTCCAACGCGCCGGTGTGGGTCGGTGAGCTCTACCTCGAGCTGCACCGGGCCACGTTCACCTCTCAGGCCAAGACCAAGCAGGGCAACCGCCGCAGCGAGCACCTGCTGCGCGAGGCCGAGCTGTGGTCGGCCGCGGCGGCGGTGGCCGGCCGGGCGGACTACCCGTACGAGGACCTGGACCGGATCTGGAAGGCCGTCCTGCTCAACCAGTTCCACGACATCCTGCCGGGCAGCTCGATCCACTGGGTCCACCGCGAGGCGGAGGAGACCTACGCCCGGCTGGCGGTCGAGCTGGAGGCGATCATCGAGCGCGCGCAGCGGGCGCTGGCCGGCGAGGGCGACGCCACCGTCGTCTTCAACGCCGCACCGCACGACCGGCTCGGCGTGCCGGCCATGGGCGCGGACGTACGGGCCTCCTCGCACGCGCCGGAGGTGTCGGTACGCCGTGAGGGCAGCGCCGTCGTCCTCGACAACGGCCTGGTCCGGGTGACCGTGGACGAGCGCGGCCTGCTCAGCTCCGTCGTGGAGCTGGAGTCCGGCCGGGAGGCGATCGCCCCGGGCGCGGCGGGCAACCTGCTGCAGCTGCACGTCGACACCCCGAACCTCTGGGACGCCTGGGACGTCGACCCCTTCTACCGCAACAAGGTGCGCGACCTCACCGACGTCGACTCGATCGAGGTCGTGTCGGAGTCGGGCACCGAGGCCGCGGTGGCCGTGACCCGTTCGTTCGGCGGCTCCACGATCCGGCAGACGATCCGGATCGGGGTCGGCGAGTGCCAGGTCAACGTCGACAACGAGATCGACTGGCACGAGAAGGAGAAGTTCCTCAAGGTCGCGTTCCCGCTGGACGTTCGCGCCGACCAGTCCGCGTCGGAGACGCAGTTCGGCCACGTGTTCCGGGCCACCCACACCAACACCTCGTGGGAGAACGCGAAGTTCGAGTTCTGCGCGCACCGGTGGATCCAGGTGGGCGAGCCGGGGTACGGCCACGCTGTGGTCAACAACTCCACGTACGGCCACGACGTGACCCGCGACGTCCGTACCGAGGACGGCGGCACCACCACCACGGTGCGGCTGTCCCTGCTGCGGGCGCCGCGAGTGCCCGACCCGGTGACCGACCAGGGCGTGCACAAGCTGTCGTACGCACTGGTGCCCGGGGCGGGCATCGCCGAGGCGGTCGAGGAGGGCTACCGCATCAACCTCCCGGCGCGCACGGTGACCGGTGCCGAGGGCGTCGCCCCGCTGGTGCGGGTGGACAACCCGGCCGTGGTGGTCGAGGCCGTGAAGCTCGCCGAGGACCGGTCCGGCGACGTGGTCGTCCGGCTGTACGAGGCACACGGCGGCCGCGCGACCGGCCGGGTGTCCACGTCGTTCGGCGCCGCGTCGGTCACCGAGACCGACCTGCTCGAGCGTCCGCTGGCCGACCGCGAGGTGGTCGACGGCGCGGTCGAGGTGACGCTGCGGCCGTTCCAGATCCTCACCCTGAGGTTCGCCCGCGCCTGATCGCTCGGGTCGCTCGATCGCCGGTCACACCGGCGGTTGGACAGGCACGGCAAGCACGACAGGTACGACAGCAGAGCCGGCAGGTGGCCGGCCCGGGTTCGCCCGGGCCGGCCATCGGCGTTTCCGGCCGTCGGCCGGGTTGTGACACAATCTCGCCCATGAGCGAGGCCAGCCGGACGGCCGCCGAGCAGGTGGCGGAAGTGCTGCGCGCCCGGCTCCTCGACGGAGCGCTGCCACCCGGCGCGCACCTGTCGGAGGAGCAGCTGGCCACGGAGTTCGGTGTCGGCCGCTACACCGTGCGGGCGGCGCTGCGGGCGTTGGTGACCGCCGGCCTGCTCACGCACGTACGCCATCGCGGCGCGTTCGTCCCCGACCTCACCATCGAGCGGGTGGAGGAGTTGTTCGGCTACCGCGCCGTCATCGAGCTCGGGGCGCTGCGGCTCGCCCTCGCCGGCGGGCGCGACCTGGCTCCGGTAGCGGCCGCTGTCGCCGCTCTGGAAGCCGTCGACCGGCCCGGCGGCTCGCCCGCCGCCTGGCACGACGTCACCGCCGCACACCGTGCCGTGCACCACTCCCTGGTCGCGGCGGCCGGCAACCCCCGCCTCCTCGGCGCGTACTCCGCGTGCGAGGACGAGCTGCAGTTCCTGCTCGCCTTCGCACGGCCGGAGTTCACCCCCGGTCGCCTCGCCCGCCTGCACCGGGAGCTGCTGACCAACCTCGACCGCGGCGTGGAGAAGGCCCAGCGTGCCCTCGCCGACGACCTGGAGGTCGGCCGGCAGGGGCTGGTCCGCGCGCTCGCCCTGCCCACCGACCCGCCGGTTGATCCGCCGGCCGCCCAGCCGACCGCCCCGCCCAGTGATCCGCCCCGACCGAAGAGTCCCGCCGGACAAGGGAGAACCCCCAGATGACGACGCAACGCCGACTGCCCCGCTGTTCCGAGCTCCGTCCGCTGGTGCGCACCCGCCGGCCGGAGCTGGACGCCACCAAGCGGCGCCTGGACCGCGCCCTGACGATCGCGGACCTGCGGGCGGTGGCCAAGCGGCGCACGCCGAGGGCGCCGTTCGACTACACCGACGGCGCGGCCGAGGGCGAGGTCACCCTGAACCGCGCGCGTTCGCTGTTCCACCGGCTGCAGTTCAACCCGAGCATCCTGCGGGACGTGTCCAGGGTCGACCCGAGCACGACCATCCTTGGCCGGCCGTCGGCGTACCCCTTCGCGTTCGCACCGACCGGCTTCACCCGGATGATGCAGCACGAGGGCGAGCCCGCGGTGGCCCGCGTCGCCCAGCGCACCGGTATCCCGTACGCCCTGTCGACCATGGGCACGACCTCGATCGAGGACGTCGCCGCGGCCGCGCCCGAGGCGGACAAGTGGTTCCAGCTGTACGTCTGGACCGACCGCGCCGCCGGCAAGGACCTGGTGGACCGCTCGCTGGCCGCCGGCTACACCACGCTCGTGCTCACCGTGGACGTGCCGGTCGCGGGCGCCCGGCTGCGCGACGTACGCAACGGCATGACGATCCCGCCCAGCCTCACCCCGAAGACCATCCTCGACATGGGCATGCACCCGGCGTGGTGGCTGAACCTGCTGACCACCGAGCCGCTGACGTTCGCGTCCCTGTCGGACTGGCCGGGCACGGTGGCCGAGCTGATCAACCACATGTTCGACCCCTCGGTGACCTTCGACGACCTGGCCTGGATGCGGGAGGTGTGGCCCGGGTCGCTGGTCGTCAAGGGCATCCAGAACGTCGACGACGCCCGCAAGGTGGTCGACCTCGGCGTCGACGGCGTGGTGATCTCCAACCACGGTGGCCGCCAGCTCGACCGCGCGCCGGTGCCGCTGCAGCTGCTGCCGAAGGTGGTGGACGCCGTGGCCGGCCGGGCCGAGGTCTACATCGACACCGGCGTCATGACCGGCGCGGACATCGTGGCCGCCTGCGCGCTCGGCGCGCGCGCGGTACTGATCGGCCGGGCGTACCTCTACGGCCTGATGGCAGGCGGCGAGCGTGGCGTGCAGCGGGCCGTGGAGATCCTCGGCAGCGAGATCACCCGCACCATGCAGCTGCTCGGCGCCGCCGAGGTCGGTGAGCTGCGGCCCGAGCACGTCACGCTGCCCGCGGTCGCGTTCTGACCGGGGAGGCCGCTCACTGCTCGCCTGAGCCGGCGCGGGAGTTCCGCACCGTCGGCGGACTTTCCGGGTCGGCCTGGGGATATCCCTCGTGCTTCCCCGGGGGCTTCGGTGCAGGATGGACGGAGGGCTGATCGGGCCGAGGCGACGGAAGGTGAATGCGAATGTACGACGACGCGACCTGGTTCCCGGTCTGCGCCGGACTGAGCGCCTTGGGTGTGGTCGCGGCGTTCTTCGCGTTCCGCCGCCGGGGCGCGGCCGCCGGTATCCGGCTGTTCGGCTGGGCCGTGCTGCCGATGGCGATCTACCTCACCGGCATGGTCCGGCTGTTGTGGACCGTCGGCGCTGCGCTGGTCAAGTGGGTGAGCGGGTTCGTGTTCAGTCCGTACGTCTGGACCGGGCTCGCGTTGTTCGGGGTCGCGGCGATCTGCCTGCCGGTCGCCGCGGCCATGCGCCGGCGCCAGGCGAGCCGCGCCGGCGAGGTGGAGACGGGACGTACCGCGGCGGGCACCCGAGCCGCCGGTTCGGGCACCGGTGGTTCCAGGGCCGGTGGTTCGAAGGCCATCGATGCCGGGGCCGGAGGGGCAGCGGGCGGCCGGACGAACACTGGTAAGGCCTCCGTCACGCCGAAGCCGGTCGAGCAGAGCAGGGGCCGGAGCAAGGGCAAGGACGACGACGAGGACCCGCTCGCGGGCTTCGAGGACATCGACGAGATCCTCAAGCGCCGCGGCATCAGCTGACCCATGGGGCGGCCGGTCACGGACGACTCCGGATCGCGCCCGGGTCGTCGAGCCGCGGGTGGAAGCGCCGACGTTACGCTGCCCGCCGTGCCCGTCCTGCCCGCGGCGCCCGTCGTCGTAGCCGCCGCCGTGTGCCCGCATCCGCCGCTGATGATCCCGGCACTGGCCGGCGCGAACGCCGAGGAGCTGGCCGGTCTGCGGTCGGCCGCCCGGTCCGCCGTTCGGCAGCTGGTGGCCGCCGAGCCCGACGTGGTGGTCTGCGTGGGCGCCGCGCCAGCCGCGGACACCGTGCTCACCTGGGGGACCACCGCGACCGGATCGCTCGCCGCGTACGGCGTCGACGTACGAGTCGGCGCGTCCGCCGGGACGGCGAAGCCGGACCTGCCGGTCGCGCACACGGTCGGCGCCTGGCTGCTGGACAGCTGCGGACACACGGGGGAGCGCAGCTACGTCGGCGTACCCGACATCTACGACTCCGCCCGATGCGCGGACCTCGGCGCAGCGCTCGTTCGCACCTCCACCGCGCAGGCGGGCCGGATCGGCCTCCTGGTGATGGGCGACGGCTCCGCGCGCCGGGACCAGCACGCCCCCGGAGCCGCCGATCCACGCGCACCGAAGCTGGACGCGCTGGTGGCCACCGCGCTGGGAAGAGGTGACCTCGACGGACTCCGGGGGCTTCGACCCGACCTGGCGCGTGAGCTGCTGGTTGCCGGCCGGGCTGCCTGGCAGGTGCTGGCCGGTGCGGTGGAGGCCGCTGTGGCGGGCGGTCGCCGGCTCGAACCACGTCTGCTGGCGGACGAGGCTCCTTACGGTGTCGGCTACTTCGTCGCGTACTGGCGACTGCTCGGCTGACACTCCGGACGCCGGTGGCCGGGTGCTCGCGAGCCTTCCCGCAATGGTGGACTGGAGCGAGTTCTACCCGGGCCGTACCGGCCGCACACCACGCCGTACCGCGAGCAGCCCTCGCGAAGAGCCCGCCCGACCGGAGAAGGAGACCGAACGCGTGACCCGCCCCTCGGTGCTCGCCGTCGTCGGACCGACCGCGGCCGGCAAGTCCGACCTCGCCGTCGCGCTCGCGCAGCGGCTGCACGGTGAGGTGGTCAACGCCGACTCGATGCAGGTCTACCGGGGGATGGACATCGGAACCGCCAAGTTGCCGCTGCCCGAGCGCGGCGGCGTGCCCCACCACGTGGTGGACGTCCTCGACGTGGGGGAGACCGCGACCGTGGCGGAGTTCCAGCAGCGGGCCCGATCGGCGATCGCCGACTGCCACGGCCGCGGCGTGCTGCCCGTCGTGGTGGGCGGGTCGGCGTTGTACATTCGGGCGATCCTGGACAGGTTCGAGTTCCCCGGCACCGACCCGGCGATCCGGGCACGGCTGGAGAGCGAGCTCGCGCGGGTCGGCGCCGACCGCCTGCACGCCCGGCTGGCCGAGCTGGACCCGGCCGCGGCCGCCGGGATCCTGCCGACGAACACCCGGCGGATCGTGCGCGCGCTGGAGGTGGTCGAGCTCACCGGACGGCCGTTCACCGCGAGCCTGCCCGCCTACGAGTACACCTTCCCGCACGTGTGTCAACTCGGCCTTGACGTGCCCCGGGACGTGCTGGACGAACGCATCCGCGAGCGGGTGGACCGGATGTGGGACGCTGGATTCGTCGCGGAGGTACGCCGGCTGGACGCGGCCGGGTTGCGTACCGGCCTGACCGCCGCCCGGGCACTCGGCTACGCCCAGGTGCTGGCGTACCTCGCCGGCGAGTGCACCGAGCAGGAGGCGAAGGAGCAGACCGTCCGCGCGACCCGGCGGTTCGCGCGCCGGCAGGACTCGTGGTTTCGCCGCGACCCGCGGATCCACTGGCTGCCGTACGACGCGCCGGATCTGGTCAACCGTGCGGTCGATCGTGCTACCGGCGGGGCGGTCGCCCCCACGGCCGACAGCACCCGCGACGACGCCTCCGACCTGGGCTGACGCCGTGTCGGCTCGAGGTGGTGCGCCATCCGCGGACGAGGCGGGCCCTCGCGGCGGCGGACGTGCGAGTCTGCCGATCCCTGGCATGATCAACCACCTTCGCCACCGTGGTTCGGGGTCAGCCGTTCCCGCATGGACGGTCCGCAGGACCGAGCCGCCGAGAAGGGAGCAGTCGATGCGTCGATCCGTCGTCGTCACCGCGGTGGGGGCGCTGGTCGCCACCGCCGCGCTGGGGTCGGTCGCGGCCGCCGATCAGCCGCGCGGCCACCAGCCGAGGAACGAGCCGGCCAAGACACCGGTTGCCCGTGGTTACGGCGGTGCGGTGTCGACCGTCGACCTGGACGCGACGCGGGCGGGTATCGACGTACTTCGCGAGGGCGGCAACGCGGTCGACGCCGCTGTGGCCGCGGCCGCGACGCTCGGTGTCACCGAACCCTTCTCCGCGGGCGTCGGCGGCGGTGGCTTCTTCGTCTACTACGACGCGAAGTCGGGCAAGGTGCACACCATCGACGGACGCGAGACCGCGCCGGCGAGTGCCACCGACAAGCTGTTCGTCGACCCGGAGACGGGCAAGCCGTTGCCGTTCCAGGACGCCCGGGTGAGCGGCCTGTCCGTCGGGGTGCCGGGTACGCCCGCGACCTGGGACCGCGCTCTGGACGAGTGGGGCACCTGGTCGCTGCGCCGGGCGCTGGCGCCGGCGACGAAGGTGGCCTCGCGCGGGTTCGTGGTCGACGACACGTTCCGCTCCCAGATCCAGGAGAACGCCGACGTCTTCGACGACTTCACCTCCACCCGGAAGCTCTATCTTCCCGACGGCGCTCCGCCCGCGGCCGGCTCGGTGTTCCGCAACCGCGACCTCGCGGACACCTACCGCATGCTGGCTCGCGAGGGCATGAAGCCGTTGTACGACGGCGTGCTCGGCGCCGAGATCGCGCGTACCGTGCAGCACCCGCCGGTCGCCCCCGACGCCGACCGGGTGGTCCGTCCCGGTGCCATGACCACCGACGACCTGGCCGCCTACGACGCGCCCGTGCGGGCACCGACGAAGGTCGACTACCGCGGCATGGACGTGTTCGGCATGGGGCCGCCGTCCTCGGGCGGCTCGACCGTCGGTGAGGCGCTGAACATCGTCGAGGCCGCGAACCCCTCCCACCAGGACAGGGTGGGCGTGCTGCACACCTACCTCGAGGCGTCCGCGCTCGCCTTCGCCGACCGCAACCGCTACGTCGGCGACAGCGACCAGGTGGACGTGCCGCTGCCGGCGCTGATGTCGCAGGGCTTCGCCGACGAGCGCGCCTGCGAGATCAAGCCCGACGCCGTACTGAAGAAGCCGGTCGCACCGGGTGTGCCCGACGGCGACTACGGCGACTCCGCCGGCTGTGACACCAAGGCCGCGGTCGCGCCGGCCGACCCGCACGAAGGGCCGTCCACGACCCACCTCACCGCGTCCGACCGGTGGGGCAACGTCGTGTCGTACACGCTCACCATCGAGCAGACCGGCGGCTCGGGCATGGTCGTGCCCGGTCGCGGCTTCCTGCTGAACAACGAGCTGACCGACTTCAACTTCGAGCCGACGCAGGGCGACGCGCCCGACCCCAACCTGCCCGGCCCGGGCAAGCGGCCACGTTCGTCGATGTCGCCCACCATCGTGTTGAGGGAGGGGGACCCGGTGCTCGCGCTGGGCAGCCCGGGCGGAGCGACGATCATCACCACCGTCCTGCAGACCCTGGTCAACCGCTACGAGCTTGGGATGAGCCTTCCGGACGCGGTGGCGGCTCCCCGCGCCTCGTCGCGAAACACCGCACTCGAGGCCGAACCGGCATTCCTCGCCTCTCCGGAGGGGAAGGCGCTGGCCGCGAAGGGGCACGCGTTCAAGTCCGTGCCGGAGATCGGTGCGGAGACGGCGATCCAGTTCGGGGACCGTGGTGCGGTCGAGGCGGTGGCCGAGCCCACCCGCCGCGGCGGCGGCGCGGCGATGGTCGTCCTGCCCACGGGCGGACACCACCACGGGCACGGCGACCAGGGGCACGTTCCGGCGCCGCGGTGACGCGGACGACCCCGTAGCCTGGGATGGACGTACGTCTGCCCGGCCCGCCGAGGGGCCGGGCCGGGCAGACGTCAGGCGTCAGGCGTAGTCGGAGGAAGGAACGTCCGCGGGTGAGCACGTCCACGGTGGCCTGGGTCAAGGGCCACGGCACGGAGAACGACTTCCTGCTCGTCCACGACCCCGACGGCACCCTGTACCCTCATCTGGACGCCGCAGCGGTGCGGCAGCTGTGTGACCGGCGACGCGGGGTCGGCGCCGACGGTGTCCTGCGAGTCGTACGCACCGACGCGATCGAGGACGGCCGGGCCTTCGTCGGCACGGCCGAGTGGTTCATGGACTTCCGCAACGCCGACGGCTCCGTGGGCGAGATGTGCGGGAACGGCGTCCGCGTGTTCGCGCACTTCCTGCGCACCCGCGGCCTGGTCGACGGCACCGGCGAGGTGCCGGTGGCGACCAGGGCGGGTCTGCGGCCGGTGCGGTTCGAGGCCGACGGCCAGCTCACGGTCGGGATGGGCGTGGCCGGGTTCCCCGAGTCCGGCGGCTTGGTGATGGCAGCCGGCGGGCGTACGTGGGACGCGGTGGCGGTCGACATGGGCAACCCGCACGCGGTGGCGATGGTCGACGACCTCGCCGACCCCGGCGCCCTGCTGGACCCGCCGGTGTGGACGCCGGCCGAGGTGTTCCCCAAGGGGGTGAACGCGGAGTTCGCCGTGCGCCGGGGTGACCGCCACCTGGCGATGCGGGTGCACGAACGCGGCGTCGGCGAGACCCGGTCCTGCGGCACCGGCGCGTGCGCGGTGGCGGCCAGCGTGGCCCGCGCCGACGGCGTGACCGCCCCCGCTTCGTACCGCGTGGACGTTCCCGGCGGTACGCTCACCATCGCCCTGCTGTCCGACGGTTCGGTGGAGATGACCGGCCCGGCCGTCCTCACCGCCCGCGGCGAGCTGGACCTGACCCTGGGGTGAGCGCGGCGCCGCGAGAGGGGCCGCCTCGGGATGCTGCTCCTGGATGGCGCGAACCCCGCTCCCGAGTCCTGCGAATACCAGACCCTGAGTGTGCGCACCGGGGTCGGTCCGGGTCGACCCTGGGTATCCCGCCGGGTTTTCTCCTCCCGAAGACGGAGTCGACGCCCGACCTGTGACTCAGGCGGCGTGTCGGTGGCCCGGGATACGGTCAAGAACATGGACACCACCAGCTCCCCAGACGGCGAGGACGTGCTGCGTGCGCAGCGGCGTCGGGCCGTCCTGCGGCAGGTGCAGGCCCGCCGGGCGTCGGCATTTGCCCGGAGGTCCGCGATCGCCCGGACGGCCGTGCTCCTGCGTTCCGCCAACTACCACGAACGCTGAGGAAGAGCCCCGCGGCTTCTTCCCCAGCGTTCGCTCGTCAGCGCGCGGCTCGTCGGCGCTCGATCGTCACGGACGTTGCACGGTGCCGTCCGGCAGCCGGGTGCGCGTCCAGGCGTCCCTGACCAGCGGCTCCACCGGCGGGTACTTCGCCGCGAGGTCCTCGTCCAGGTCGACGCCCAGCCCTGGTGTGTCGCTCGGCCACAGGTGACCGTCACGCACCTGCGGGCAGCCGGGGAACACCTCCGCCGCGGTCTCGCTGAAGACGTGCTGCTCCTGGATGCCGAAGTTCGGCGCGGCGAGGTCGAGGGCGAGGTTGGCCGCATGACCCACGGGGGAGACGTCGCCCGGACCGTGCCACGCCGTCCGGATCCCGAACAGCTCCGCGGCGTTGGCGAGGCGCCAGGCCGGCGTCAGCCCCCCGATCGCGGAGATGTGGCAGCGCACGAAGTCGATCAGCCGGTCGCGTACCAGCGGCACGTACTCCGCCGGATTGGTGAACAACTCGCCGATCGCCAGCGGCGTGGCTGCCTGGGCGCGCACCGTCGGCAGCCAGCCGAGGTCCTCCGGTGCCAGCAGGTCCTCCAGGAAGAACAACCCGAACGGCTCCAGCGCCTTGGCCAGCCGGACCGCCTGCGTCGGGTTCAGCCGTTCGTGCACGTCGTGCAGCAGGTGCACGCTCTCGCCCAGCTGGTCGCGCAGGTGGGCGAACAGCTCCGGTACGACTCGCAGGTAGGAGTCCGGGTCCCAGGCGTCGGGCACCAGTGCGGCCCGTGTCGATCCGGTGCCCGAGCCGACCGGTCCACGGTCGGGAGCACCAGGTGCAGCGGACACGCCGTAGGTGAGCGCACCCGGCACCGCCACCTGACAGCGGACGTACCTGTAGCCCTTCTCCGCGAACGCGCGTACGCCGTCCTCCACCTCCGCCGCGTCCCGGCCCGAGGCGTGCCCGTAGACGGGGACCGCGCTGCGGCACCGGCCGCCCAGCAGCTGCCAGACGGGCAGCCCGGCCTGCTTGCCCTTCAGGTCCCACAGCGCCATGTCGACACCGGACAGGGCGTTGTTGAGGACCGGACCCGACCGCCAGTACGAGCTGAGGAACAACGAGCCGGCGATGTCGGTGACGTCGGCCGGGTCACGACCGATCAGCTGGGGAGCGAGGTAGGAGTCGACCGCCTCCGCGACCGCGCGGGCACGCTGGGTGAACGTCGCGCACCCCAGGCCGTAGAGCCCGGGGTCGGAGGTCTCGATCTTCACCACGACGAGGGTGATGTTCTCCGGCGCGGTGAGGATGGTCCGGACCCTGGTGATCCGCGTCCCGCCGCTTCCGGGGGCTTGCCAGGGCGGGGCGGCGAGGGGTTCGGGGCTGTGCTCGGGCGAGGTCACCAGGCATCCTTCCGGTTCGTTCTGGTTCGTTCGTTGTGGTTGGTACTGTCCGAAGGCTCGTTCTGTTCGTACTGTCCGAATGTTCGTCAGGTCCGCGGCCAGTCTGGGGGCCTCAGCCGACCCTAAGAAGTACGCCCGGGCCGGTGCCACCGAAGCGACCCGGGTCGGCCGGGATGGGCTGGTTTCGGTCAACCGGCGCTCGGAGCGCAGGCGCGGCCTCGTCGATCCGGGGGAGATCCGCGGGACCGAATCGGCGCAGCCGCGACATATCCGGATGCACGACTGGCTGCGAGGTGCCACGATTGGGGAAGCTACGGCCGACCCGTGGCGTTGACTGGAGTTGTATGACACTACGACGCGAAGATCACACCGACGCCGACCGTACGGCGCCGACAGCACCGGCGGATGACGCCGGCCTGCGCATCACGGTGGTCGACCGGGAGTTTCCGGTGGACGACCCCGCGACAGGCGAACTGGACCTGGAAGACCGCCAGGCCCTCCGGCGGGTGGCCGGATTCTCCACCCAGCTCACCGATATCACCGAGGTCGAGTACCGCCGGCTCCAGCTGGAGCGCGTGGTCCTCGTCGGGGTGTGGACCGGTGGAAGCATCGCCGACGCCGAAAACTCCCTCCTCGAGCTCAAGCTGCTCTCGGAGACTGCCGGCGCGGAGGTGCTGGAAGGGCTGATCCAGCGGCGCAGCCGGCCCGACCAGGCGACCTACATCGGGCGCGGAAAGGTCGAGGAGCTGCGCGAGGAGGTGATCGCCACCGGCGCGGACACCGTGATCTGCGACGGCGAGCTGAGCCCCGCCCAGCTGCGCAACCTGGAGGAGCGGGTCAAGGTAAAGGTCATCGACCGCACCGCGCTGATCCTGGACATCTTCGCCCAGCACGCCAAGAGCCGTGAGGGCAAGGCCCAGGTCGAGCTGGCCCAGCTGTCCTACTTCCTTCCCCGCCTACGTGGTTGGGGTGGCAACCTCTCCCGTCAGGCCGGCGGCCGTGCGGGCGGTGCCAGTGGCGGTGTCGGTGTGCGTGGCCCCGGTGAGACGAAGATCGAGCTCGACCGGCGCCGCATCCGCACCCGGATGGCCAAGCTTCGGCGCGACATCGAGGGCATGAAGACCGGCCGCAGCACCAAGCGGCAGCGGCGGCGCCGTAACGCCGTGCCCTCCGTCGCGATCGCCGGCTACACCAACGCCGGCAAGTCCTCGTTGCTCAACCGGCTCACCGGTGCCGGGGTGCTGGTCGAGGACGCGTTGTTCGCCACGCTGGACCCGACGACCCGCCGGGCCACCGCGCCCGACGGGCGGCTGTTCACCTTGACCGACACGGTTGGCTTCGTCCGGCACCTGCCGCACCAGTTGGTGGAGGCGTTCCGGTCGACGCTGGAGGAGGTTGCCGAGGCCGATCTCGTCGTGCACGTCGTGGACGGCGCGCACGCCGACCCCGCGGGCCAGATCAGTGCCGTACGCGAGGTGCTGGCCGAGGCCGGTGCGGGTGACCTGCCGGAGATCGTGGCGATCAACAAGGCCGACCTGGCCGACCCGATCGAGCTGGCCCGGCTGCAGACGCTGGTGCCCCGTTCCGTCGTGGTCTCCGCGCGCACCGGCGCGGGCGTGCCGGAGCTGCTGGAGATGATCGGCGCCGCGCTGCCCCACCCCGAGGTCGAGGTGAGTGCGCTCGTCCCGTACGCCCGCGGTGACCTGGTGGCGAAGGTGCACGAGCACGGCGAGGTGATCGAGGTCGAGCACACCGCCGACGGCACCCGGCTGCGTGCCCGGGTCGATCCCGGTCTGGCGGCGACGCTGAACGGCTTCGCCACCGCCTGAGTGCCGCGTGGTGCGCCGGCGCACCACGCGCACATACGGCTGAACGTTCCGCGCGATCGGGTGTCCTCGGGTGGTCTCGGGGACACCCGTTCGCGCTCGTCAGCCGCGGTAGCTCGCGACGGTCGGCGGATGGCGCCGGGCCTCGCTGAGCAGGCCGGCGGTGAGCACGCCGCCGATGGCACCGAACAGATGCCCCTGCCAGGAGATCCCGGCCTGGGGCAGAAGCCCACCCAGTAACGCACCGCCCCACACCAGGATGACCACCAGGCCGATCAGGAGTTGGCCGAGGCTGCGGCTGAACACGCCGCGGGCGATGAGGTATGTCGCGTACCCGAACACCACGCCGCTCGCACCGATCGTCACCGAACCCGGCGGAGACGTCAGCCAGGTGCCGAGGCCGCTGACCAGCGCGATCAGTCCGGTGACCAGCAGGAGCCGGGCCGCGCCCGCCACCGCGATGATCGCGCCCAGCATCAGCAGCGGAATGGTGTTGGAGATCAGGTGGCCGAAGCCCGCGTGCAGGAACGGTGCGAACGCGATGCCGAGCAGCCCCTCGGTCTCGCGCGCCTGGATGCCGTAGCCGTCCAGGTGATGGCCGAGCATCAGGTCGGCCATCTCGCTCACCCACATCAGGCCGATCAGCCCGATGAGCGCCTTCAGACCCGTGACGCCGGGGTCGGGTGCCCGACCGGATCCGCGTCGGTCGGACCATCGGGAGGTCTCGAAGGCCATATCCCAACCATGCCTGATCGGTGCAAGGGCGCGGGTGGACGCCCCTGATTCTCAGCAGCTTCTCATTCCCGCGCTTCTCCGTGGTGCCCGCGTTCGCCGGTGACCCCGTGCTCCCCGCGGGGAGCACGGGGTCACCGCGGGGATTCCCTTGTCTCGTTTGGGATTCCTTGTCGCATCCCGCATCCTGCCGGTATCCGTGGACTCTCGCGGACATTAGGATCGTCCGAGTTTTCACAGAACGCACGGGGGGCAGTCGAATGATCGTCGTGGGCATCGTCGTCCTGGTCGTGGGGGCTGTGTGCGCATACTTCGCCCGGAGCGCGCGTGCCAGGCAGCACGCCATGATCACCACCGACACGCTGAGCGCACAGGAGCTGGGTGCCCTTCAGCAGGCCGCCGTGCAGGCCGCCGGGCCGGGTGCCTTTCGCTACCGGGTCGAGGTGACCGGTCAACTGTGCGCCGGTGAGGCCGGGCCCCTGAGGTCGGAGCTCGCGAAGGTCGACTGCGTCTGGCACCGGCACGTGGTGACCCGGAAATACTGGGAGACCCGGCGCGACAGAAAGGGGAGCAGCCGACGGGTCAGCCGTACCGAAGTCGTGTCCCAGCACTCCTCCGGGCAGCCCTTTCGCGTGCAGGACCCGAGCGGTGTGGTGACGGTCTACCCGGGTGACGTCGCGGTCGACGGGGCGCAGAAGGTGCTCGACCGGTTCGAGCGAGACACCGGCGGTGGCCAGGCCACCCTCCAGCTCGGGAAGTTCCGCATGAGCATCCCGGCCGGTGATTCCGGCACCGACGGTTATCAGTACGAGGAGTGGGTCCTGCGCCCGGGCCGGCGGGCCTACGTTCTGGGCGAGGCGAGCGACGGTACCGGCGAGCTCGCCATCACCGATCCCCTGATCGTGAGTACCCGCACCGAGGCCGAACTGCTCGCCAGGTCACACTCCCGGCAACAGGCGTTCACGATCGCGGCGGTGGTAGCGGCGGTGGGCGGGGTCGCCTCGACCGCCGTCGGCCTGGTCCAGATCTTCGGCTAGGGCCCGTCTGGCACGGTCGTCACCAGGTGTCCGGGGCGGCCGGCCGGGTACGCCCGCCGACCGCCGGGCTGCGTGTGCCGTGATCCGTCAGGACTCCGTGCGACCACCGAGGTGCTCGGCCAGGAAGCGCTCGGCCGCGGCGTAGTAGATCTCGCGGTTCTCCGGCCGGGCGAGTCCGTGTCCCTCGTCGGGGAATAGGAGGTACTCGTGGGGGAGTCCCTTCGCCTTCAGCGCGTCCACGATCTGCTCCGCCTCGGCCTGCTTCACCCGCGGGTCGTTGGCGCCATGCGCCACCAGGACCGGGATGGCGATGTCGTCGACTCGGGAGAGTGGAGAGCGTTCCCAGAGCATGTCCTTCTCGGTCTCCGGGTCTCCCACCTTGGCGTACATCATCGCTACCAGCGGCTTCCAGTACGGCGGGATCGAGCTGAGCAGGGTGAGCAGGTTGGACGGCCCGCACAGGTCGACCGCGCAGCGGAACGCCTCCGGGGTGAACGCCGCGCCGGCGAGGGCCGCGTAACCGCCGTAGGAGCCGCCCATGATGCCCACCCGGTCGCGATCGACGAGACCCCGGCCGACCAGGTGCTCGACCGCGTCCAGGAGGTCGGTGTGCATCGACCGGCCCCACTGTTTGTCGCCGGCGTTGCCGAACGCCTTGCCGTAGCCGGTGGAGCCGCGGTAGTTGATCTCCACGCTGACGTAGCCGCGGTTGGCGAGCCACTGCGCCTCGGCGTTGTAGCCCCAGCTGTCGCGGGCCCACGGGCCGCCGTGGACGTTCAGCACCGCCGGCAGGTCACGGCGTTCGATGTCGGGCGGGAACGTCAGGTAGCCGTGGATCTCCAGACCGTCCCGGGCGGTGAACGCGAACGGCTCCATCGGAGCCAGCGGATAGCCCGCGAGGTCCGGCTTGTGGGAGAACAGGAACTTCAGGCTCCTCGTCGGCCGGTCGTACAAGTAGTAGCGCACCGGGCCGTCGGAGGGCATCAACGAGACCAGCCAGGTGCGTTCGGTGCGTTCGGACCTGGTGATCCCGAGCTCACCGTCGAGCCCCAGCGCGGACCGCACCTCCTCCACCGCCCGGCCGAAGTCCTCGTCGATGTACTCCCAGACCTCGCGGTCCTTGTCGAAGATCACCGCCTGCGGCGCCCTGGTCTGTGGGTCGAACTCGACCCCGCCGACGTCGTAGGCGTCGTCACCGGCGAGCACCCTCTGTGAGCTGCCGTCCGCGCCCGCCTGTCCGTCGCTCTGCCCGCCGCCCAGTTCGGCTTCCCGCTCAGCCGCGGCCAGGTCGACCTCGACCAGCCGGGCGGCGTTGACCCCCACCGACGACACGAGGTAGAGGGTGCGGCCGTCGCGGGAGAAGCCCAGCGGGCTGGTCGTGTTGGTGTCCTCGGCCGACACCTCCAGCCAGGGGTGGAAGTCGCCGGCCTCGTCGGCGAGGTAGTAGACCGCGCCGCCGTCCTCGGTGATCGAGGCCGCGCCGCGCACCTCCAGGTCGGTGTCGGCCAGCCAGCCGACGAAGCCGGGGTTCTCGATCCGCTTGTGCAGCTCGTCGGTCTCCAGGTCGAGCTCGTAGACGTCGTGCAGCTCGGGCCGGTCCTTGTTGATGCCGAGCAGCACCGTGGTCGGATGCCAGCGGTTGTGGCCGAGGACCCGGACCTGCACGCCGTCGTACGGCGTGACACACCGCTCGCGGCCGTCGGTGAGGTCGAGCAGGTGCAGCCGCCAGTTTTCGTCGCCGTCGGCGTCCTGGAGGTAGAACAACGTCCGGTCGTCGTGGCAGAAGCCGAAGACCCGGATGCCCTGGCCACGGTCGTGGGTGAGCGGCGTCGCCTCCTGCGGGCGGTCGACCGGGCCGACCCAGACGTTCAGTACGCCGTCCTCGGGAGCCAGGAATCCGAGCAGCGTGCCGTCGGGGGAGACCGTGGGGCTCGCGTAGGTCGGGTTCCCGAACAGAACCCCGCGGGGGATGAGCGGAACGGCGTCGTAGGTCATGCAGCGATCCCACCACATCCCGGGGAGATTCGGCAGGTCGGGACGTCCGTGCCCTGCTTGTATGTCCTGCCCTGCCCTGATGTCCGGCCCCGCCCTGCCTGCCACCCGGCCCGCCCTGCCTGCCGTCCGAGCACGGCGTGCCGCCTCTCCCCGGCCTGCCCTGCTCGACCGGGCGGCTCGTGCGGTGCCGTCGGTTCGGGCCGGACCGGGCCCGGTATAGCCTCGCGGGATGGCCGACGCAGCGCGGGGTTCCGCCGACCAGCAACGTCCCGACCACCGCGTGCGAGAGTTGCTCCACGACGCCGTCGACGCCCTCGCCGGCATGGAGCGCCCCGGTCAGTTGGTGATGGCGGATGCGGTCGCCCGGGCGATCGCCACCGGCGAGCATCTCGTCGTCCAGGCGGGTACCGGCACCGGGAAGTCTCTTGCCTACCTCGTCCCGGCGTTCCTGAACCCCGGCGGCGGCAAGCGTCCCGTCGTGGTCGCCACCGCCACCCTCGCGTTGCAGGCCCAGCTGGTCGGCCGCGACCTTCCGCAGCTCGCGGACGCGATCGAGAAGCGGCTCGAACGCCGTCCGTCGTACGCCATCCTCAAGGGACGCCACAACTACGCCTGCCTGCACCGCGTCCGTGACGGTGTGCCCGACGAGCAGGGCGCGCTGCTGGAACGCGTGCCGAGCGGTCCGCTCGGCCGGCAGGTGCTGGAGCTTCGGTCGTGGGCGGCGAAGCAGGCGCAGACCGGCGGTGACGGTGACCGGGACGCCGCGCCCACCCACCAGGACCGCGCCTGGGCGCAGGTCGCGGTGTCCTCCCGGGAGTGCCTGGGCGCGCAGCGCTGCCCGTACGGCGAGGAGTGCTTCGCCGAACGCGCCCGCGAGCGCGCTCTCGCGGCGGACGTGATCGTCACCAACCACGCGCTCCTCGCCATCGACGCGCTGGAGAACATCTCGGTGCTCCCGGACTATGACGTGGTGATCATCGACGAGGCGCACGAACTCGCCGCCCGGGTGACCGGGACCGCCTCGGCCGAGCTCAGCCCGGGCATGATCGAGCGCGCCGCCCGGAGGGCGACCCCGTTCTGCGAGGGCGGTGAGGCCGACCCGCTGGAGGACGCGGGGGAGGCGCTGCGCTCGGCGCTGGCGTCCGCCCCGCTGGGCAGGGTGGAGACACCCAGCTCTGAGCTGGCCGCCGCGGTCGCACTGGTCCGTGACTCCGCGCGCGCGGCCTGGTCGGCGTTCCCCAGCGAGAAGAAGGACTCCGACGCCGAGTCGGGCCGGCGGCAGGCGCGTTCCTACGTCGAGCAGATCCGCGACGTCGCCGAACGCGTCAGCGCGTTGTCGCCGTACGACGTGGTGTGGGTGGCCGAACGCGAGCGGGGTGGTCCGGAGCTTCGGGTCGCGCCGCTGTCGGTCGCGGGCCTGCTACGGGAGAAGCTGCTCGCCGAGCGGACCTGCGTCCTCACCTCGGCAACACTGAAGCTGGGCGGGGACTTCGACTCCGCCGCACGGTCGGTGGGTCTGCGCCCGGTCGACCGGATCCCGGACGGGGAGGACGGCCGGGCCGGCGGGGGTACGCCCGAACAGACCGGGAAGCAGGACCGCGAACCGGCGGGTGAGGGCGGCAAGGACGTCGTGGAGCCGCTGCCATGGCGCGCTCTGGATGTCGGCTCGCCGTTCGACTACGAGCGGCAGGCGATCCTCTACGTCGCCCGCAGGTTGGCTCCGCCCGGTCGTGGCGGGATCTCCCCGCGTGTCCTGGAGGAGGTCGGCGAGCTGGTGGAGGCGGCCGGCGGTGCGACGTTGGGGTTGTTCTCGTCCCGCCGGGCGGCGGAGGAGGCGGCCGCGGCGGTGCGGGACCGGCTGGGAACGGAGGTGCTCTGCCAGGGCGAGGGGCAGCTGAGTGAGCTGCACCGGAGGTTCGCCGCCGAGCCGGACACGTCGTTGTTCGGGACGCTGTCCCTGTGGCAGGGCCTCGACGTGCCGGGGGACGCCTGTCAGCTCGTGATCATCGACAGGATTCCGTTCCCGCGCCCGGACGACCCGCTGATGTCGGCGCGTCAGCGCGCGGTCGACGAGGCGGGAGGGAACGGCTTCATGTCCGTGGCGGCCACGCACGCCGCGCTCCTGCTCGCGCAGGGGGTCGGTCGCCTCATCCGCAGGTCGACCGACCGTGGAGTGGTGGCGGTGCTCGACCCGCGGCTGGTCACCGCGCGATACGGCAACTACCTGCGGGCGTCGCTGCCGCCGATGTGGTTCACCGGAGACCGCGACGTCGCGCTCGGTGCGCTGCGCCGGCTGCGGTCGGCCCGCGAGAGCTGAGACCGCGCGAGCACAGCCGGCGTCAGCTGGTCGCCGGCCGGGTCAGGGGCGGTGGACGCACACCGCGACAGGGGTCTGCTGCCGGCCCTGGCCGAACGGGTTGTCGCGGAAGAGCTCGGCGAAGAACTCGGCCGGCCGGCTGGTGTCGTGGCCCAGGACATCCCGGCCCAGGTCGTTGGAATCGATCACCACGGTGCCGCCGAGCGTGCCGGCCGGACCCGGCGGGAGCACCTTGCGAAGCGTCGCGGTGATCTCGGCGGCCATCTTGTCGGGGGCCTTCGGCGGCAGCTTCGCGGAGACGTTGGACGGGAACGCGGAGTAGGGCGTCGGGCCGTCGATCGCGTTGACCCGGTGACCGGCGACCCGGTAGAACCAGCCGCGCCGGCCCAGTGCCTTGCCCACGACGCTCGCCCCGGCCGCGACCATGATGCGCGGAAGCCCGGCCTCCTTGATCGCCAGCTGCATGGTCCACGGGCTGCCGAGTCCGATGCCGTGCGGTGTGCGCTGCACCCACTTCGACAGCACCCGGGCCGCCGGAGTCGGGTTGATCTCCCAGGTGAAGTAGGACCGTCCCTGGGAGATCGCCACGATCTTCTCGCTCACCACGACGTACCAGGGCTCGTCGAACGCGCCCTCGAACCTGCTGTCGTCCTCGGCGAGCCGGACCGTCTTGACCACGTAGTCGCTGAGTTTGTCCGCCACCGGGTCACCCCGGCCGAACAGGTCGGTCTGGATCGGGACGCGTGCCCATCGCGTCCCGTCCACCTCGATGGTCAGACTCTTCCCGGCGTTGGGGTCCAGCGGCTCCTTCGGAGGAGGTCCCGGACGCCCGGACTCGGCAACACCTATGTTGACGGGTGCCTGATCGGATCCGGGCGTGGTGCCGGTCTCAGCCGCTGGGTCGGACATGTCGCTCCCGGTGATGACTCCTGTGACGAGCGTCGCATCCTGCTCAGACGCGACGTAGAACGGCGACGACCTTACCGAGAATGACGGCATCGTCTCCAGGGATGGGCTCGTACGCCGGATTGTGAGGCACCAGCCACACCTTGCCGTCACGGGGCCGATAGGTCTTGACGGTCGCCTCGCCGTCGATCATCGCCGAGACGATCTCCCCCGACTCCGCCTCGGGCTGCTGGCGCACGACCACCCAGTCGCCGTCGCAGATGGCCGCCTCCACCATGGAGTCGCCTCGGACGCGGAGCAGGAAGAGCTCACCCTCGCCGACGAGCTGGCGCGGCAGCGGCATGATCTCCTCGACCGACTGCTCGGCCAGGATCGGGCCACCGGCCGCGATCCGGCCCACCACCGGCACGAACGCGGGGGCCGGGCGGTCCTCGCCGCTGTCGGTCTCGTCGTAGGCCGGCACTCCCGCCAGGGGCCGCCGGGTGGACGTGGACGGTGCGAGCACCTCGAGCGCCCGGGGCCGGTTGGGGTCGCGGCGGATGAAGCCCTTGGTCTCCAGGACCCTTAGCTGGTGGGCGACCGACGAGGACGACGTCAGCCCTACGAGGTCACCGATCTCACGCATCGCCGGGGGATAACCGCGCGTCTCCACCGAGTCGCGGATCACCTCGAGGATGCGTCGCTGGCGTGGAGTGAGCCCGGTCGCGTCGGGTGGTCCGTCGGGGAGCTCCCGGACGGTCGCCGTCGGGGACTCGGTCGCTGTGTTTTTCCGCTTGGGCATAGCGGCTGTCTCCTTCCACAGATTTCGGGTCGCGACTCTGCCGACCCTCGGAAGTGAGCCTAGAGCCTGGTCAGAGCACTTTCAAACATCTGTTCGACGCGTGTCGCGATTGTTTTACGAAACCACGAAACACCAGGTAAGGGAGCGTCCGGACAGCCGCGTCGAACGTGTTTTCGAGCGAACTCTGGTGCTTGTCGGTGGGCTGGTGTAGAAATCCATCAGTAAGTACGTCGAACAGTCGTTCGAGCGCCGATGCCGGAAGTGGAGACGCGGACGTGTGAAGCGGAAGCGGCCGGCGCCGACACGGCGGAGGGCGACGACGTGACGGAAGTGAATCGGTGTTCGTGGGAGGTCGGACGATGAGCAACAGCGCGTCGGTGGTCTATCTCGAGGACTTCGTGTCCCGTCGGGCCGGCGGTGCTCCCGAGCGCGGCCGCCGGCACCTCAGTCCGGTCGCGCCACCGGTGGACCCGGGCGCCGGCCGTGCCGATGGCGTGCGGCGTGACGGCGTCCCGTCCCGCGGCGTCCACCCGTTCCTCCGCGTTCCGCACGAGGGGATGGGCGGGGCTCGGGCGGAGGTTCCTGCCGTCCCTCACGTCGATCCGCGCGAGGTGGCGCCCGGGCAGGTGCGCCCCACCCGGCGGTCGCCGGCCGATCGCCGACGTCCCCCGCGACCGCGGGGCGTCCGGTCGTGCGTGCTTCCGGACGACGGGCGGGACGGCGCCTCCACTCTGCGCCTGACCCGGCGGGGCCGGCTGGCGCTGACCACGCTGACGGCCATGGCGGCGCTGGCGTTCGTTGCCGTCCTCGGGCTCCTGGCGCAGGCCGCGTTCGATGCCGCGGCCGGCGGGGCGGAGCGTCCGACTGCCACGACCACGATCACGGTGGAGCCCGGGGAGACGATGTGGGGGATCGCCACCCAGCTCACCCCTGGCGCCGACCCGCGGGCGACCGTCGACGAGATCGCCCGGCTGAACGACCTGTCCCGCGCCGGAGACCTGCGCGCCGGCCAGCGGCTGATCGTCCCCGTTCAGGCCCGCTGACCCGCCTTCGGCCAGTCTGTCCAGGTCCCTTCCGCCGGCCTGTCCGACTGCGTACGTGCACGGTTGCGCTGCCGCCCGGGTGTCTGCCCGTCCCGCGGCTTGTTCGCCCATCCCCCGACCTGCCTCCGACCTGCCTCTCGCGGACCTGTGCCTCTCGCCGACCTGTGCCTCTCGCCGGCCGCCGGTGCAGGCGTGGGCGCCGTGTGCCGGCATGTCCCGTGCGCTTCCGTGCCCCCACCGGCGGAGGAACAGGTCGCCCATTCGCGACATCTCCGGGCCGACACGCCGAGCCGGAAACTTGCTTTCGAATCGCCCCGCGAGCCTGACCTGCAAGGACGCCGACACGTGTGCGCGGCGACACGCAGGGCGCCTTGCGTGCCCGGCGGGACCGACGTAGCGTACCCCTAGATGTGGTAGTTACAGACCTGTAAGTCATCCACAGGTTGTGATTCGCAAGGCACAGGTTCTCCCCAGGTCATCCACAGGTTCGTCCCCAGGGGAGAGGGTGCCGGCGGGTGTCGGACGGAGATCGGCCGGGCGTCGCGCCCGCCGGCGGCGAGGGGAGTCACGAGGCGATGCACTGCCCGTTCTGCCGGCATCCTGACAGTCGGGTGGTCGACAGCCGCACCGCCGACGACGGCGCGGCCATCCGGCGCCGGCGCCAGTGCCTGGACTGCGAGCGCCGGTTCACCACGGTCGAGCAGGTCACGCTCGCGGTGGTCAAACGCAGCGGCGTCACCGAGCCGTTCAGCCGCGAGAAGGTCATCACCGGGGTCCGCAAGGCGTGCAAGGGCCGCCCGGTCACCGAGGACTCTCTCGCGCAGTTGGCCCAGCGGGTGGAGGAGGCGATCCGGTCCACCGGTTCGGCGGAGATCCCCTCGCACGAGGTGGGGCTCGCCATTCTCGGTCCGCTCCGAGAGCTGGACGAGGTGGCCTACATGCGCTTCGCCAGCGTCTACCGCAGCTTCGACACCCTGGCCGACTTCGAGGCCGAGATCGCGGTGCTGCGTGCCGAACACGACGAGACGGTGCCCGAGCCACGGCCGGGGCACCAACCCACCCGGCCCTAGACGAGCGGCCCCGGACGAGCGGCCCCGGACGCACCCGGCGCGGACACGCCGGCCGCCCACGACGACGGAACACGAAGAAAGTCCACGAGAAGTCCACGACCTGCCCGGGGCGGACGAGGGGAAGCGTCCCGCCCGGACCACGAGGCTGATCAGGGCAGACGATCAGCAGGACAAGGAGAACCAGCATGACGGAGACGGTCAGCGGTCCCAGCACTCGCGGGGGCGCGAAAGGGCGCTCGGCGAAGGGACTGAAGGTCAACCGGATCTTCACCACCCCCGGCACCCATCCGTACGACGAGGTGACCTGGGAGCGCCGGGACGTCGTTCAGCAGAACTGGAAGACCGGCGAGACCGTCTTCGAACAGCGCGGTGTCGAATACCCCGACTTCTGGTCGGTCAACGCGTCCACCATCGTCACCACGAAGTACTTCCGTGGCGCCGTCGGCACCCCCGAGCGCGAGTGGACCCTGAAGCAGCTCATCGACCGGGTGGTGAAGACCTACCGCGCGGCCGGTGAGGAGCACGGCTACTTCGCCACTCCGGCCGACGCCGAGGTGTTCGAGCACGAGCTGGTCTGGATGCTGCTGCACCAGTACTTCAGCTTCAACAGCCCGGTGTGGTTCAACGTCGGAACGCCCTCGCCCCAGCAGGTCTCGGCGTGCTTCATCCTCGCCGTCGACGACTCGATGGACTCCATCCTGAACTGGTACAAGGAGGAGGGGCTGATCTTCAAGGGCGGCTCCGGCGCGGGGGTCAACCTCTCCCGCATCCGGGCCAGCCGGGAGCTGCTCTCCTCCGGTGGCACCGCCTCCGGCCCGGTGTCGTTCATGCGCGGCGCCGACGCCTCCGCCGGGACGATCAAGTCCGGCGGTGCCACCCGCCGGGCGGCGAAGATGGTCATCCTCGACGTCGACCACCCCGACGTGGAGGAGTTCATCGAGACCAAGGCGCGCGAGGAGGACAAGATCCGTGCGCTGCGCGACGCCGGGTTCGACATGGACCTCGGCGGCGCCGACATCCACTCCGTGCAGTACCAGAACGCCAACAACTCGGTCCGGGTCTCCGACGAGTTCATGCGTGCGGTGGAGGGCGGCACGTCGTTCGGCCTGCGCTCCCGGCAGACCGGCGAGGTGCTCGAGGACGTCGACGCCAAGGAGCTGTTCCGCCGGATCGCCGAGGCGGCGTGGGGCTGCGCCGACCCGGGTCTGCAGTACGACGACACCATCAACGACTGGCACACCTGCCCCGAGACCGGGCGGATCACCGCGTCCAACCCGTGCTCGGAGTACATGCACCTGGACAACTCCTCGTGCAACCTCGCCTCGCTCAACCTGCTGAAGTTCCTGCGGGACGACGGGCAGTTCGACGTGGAGAACTTCGCCAAGGCCGTCGAGCTGGTCATCACCGCGATGGACATCTCGATCTGCTTCGCCGACTTCCCGACCGAGGCGATCGGGGAGACGACCCGCGACTACCGCCAGCTCGGCATCGGCTACGCCAACCTCGGCGCGCTGCTGATGGCCACCGGCCACGGCTACGACTCCGACGGCGGCCGGGCGATGGCGGCGGCGATCTCCTCGCTGATGACCGGCACCGCCTACAAGCGCTCGGCCGAGCTGGCCGGCATCGTCGGCCCGTACGCCGGTTACGCCCGCAACTCCGTGCCGCACCAGCGGGTGATCCGCAAACACGCTGCGGCCAACGACGCCGTGCGCTCGGTCGGCGAGCTCGACCGCTCGGTCCTGTCCGCTGCCGGGCAGGCCTGGCAGCGCGCGCTGGAGGTCGGTGCCAAGCACGGCTACCGCAACGCCCAGGCGTCGGTCATCGCGCCCACCGGCACCATCGGCCTGGCGATGGACTGCGACACCACCGGGATCGAGCCCGACCTCGCGCTGGTCAAGTTCAAGAAGCTGGTCGGCGGCGGGTCGATGCAGATCGTCAACAACACCGTCCCGCGGGCGCTGGCGTGCCTCGGTTACCAGCAGGAGCAGGTCGAGGCGATCGTCGAGTACATCGCCGAGCACGGCCACGTCATCGACGCGCCCGGCCTCAAGCCCGAGCACTACGAGGTGTTCGACTGCGCGATGGGTGCCCGGGCGATCCGCCCGATGGGCCACGTGAACATGATGGCCGCGGTGCAGCCGTTCGTGTCCGGCGCGATCTCCAAGACGGTCAACATGCCGGAGACTGCGAGCGTGGAGGAAGTCGAGGAGATCTACTTCCAGGGCTGGAAGCTGGGCCTGAAGGCACTCGCCATCTACCGCGACAACTGCAAGGTCGGCCAGCCGCTGTCCGACGCCCGGGCCAAGAAGGCCGAGGCGAAGGAGGAGGAGGGGACCTCGCCGCAGGTGGTGGTGGAGTACCGCCCCACTCGCAAGCGGCTGCCGAAGTCGCGCCCGTCGCGCACCACGTCGTTCACCGTGGGCGGTGCCGAGGGGTACATGACCGCCGGCTCCTACCCCGACGACGGGCTGGGCGAGGTGTTCCTGAAGCTCGGCAAGCAGGGTTCGACCCTGGCCGGGGTGATGGACGCCTTCTCGATCGCGATCTCGATCGCGCTGCAGTACGGCGTTCCGCTGGAGACGTTCGTCCAGAAGTTCACCAACCTGCGCTTCGAGCCGGCCGGGATGACCGACGACCCCGACGTCCGGATGGCGCAGTCGATGATGGACTACATCTTCCGCCGGCTGGCCCTGGACTACCTGCCGTTCGAGAAGCGGTCCGCACTCGGGATCTACTCCGCCGACGAGCGCCAGCGCCAGCTCGAAACGGGATCGTACGAGCCGGCCGAGGTGCCCACGGACACCGGTGACGCGTCCTCGCTCCGCCGGGTCGAGGAGGCCGAGAAGGCTGCGGTGTCCGAACCGGCCGCCAAGCCGGCGCCGGTCGAGGCGCACACTTCGACCGAGCTGCTGGAGGCGATCCAGGGCACCACCGCCGACGCGCCGCTGTGCTTCACCTGCGGTACGAAGATGCGCCCGGCCGGAAGCTGCTTCGTCTGCGAGGGGTGCGGCAGCACCAGCGGCTGCAGCTGAGTCCGCGCACCAGCCATCGGTAGCACCGGGCGTCCCCGAAACTCCGGTTTCGGGGACGCCCGGTTGCGGGTAGTTCCAGGCCGTGGTCAGGTGGGCGACCTGGGAACCCACCAGGCCAGCACGACCGTCCATGCCGCCTCCGATGTGGCCTTCGGCTACTTCTCCGACGTCTCGCACCTGCCGCGGTACTTCCACTCGATGACCCGCGCCGAGGTCGAGGGCGGCAACAAGGTGGGGGTGGATGACACTGCACACCGAGCGGGCCGACGACCCGGCGATCGACACCGGGCTTACCGAGACGCTGAGCAACATCGCCACCGAGGTGCGCGACCAGCAGCAGAGCTGACCGACGATACGACGACACACGAGGAGGCGGCGGCGATGCGCGTCGTAGTGGCTGGTGCCCACGGCAAGGTCGGGATTCGGCTCGGGACCCTGCTGGCCCGGCGCGGGGACGAGGTGGTGGGGATCATCCGCAACCCCGCTCACGCCGCCGACCTGGAGGCCATCGGCGTTCGGCCGGCCGTGCTCGACCTGGAGCACGCCGACGCCGACGAGGTGTCCGACCTCCTGGCCGACTCCGACGCCGCCGTCTTCAGCGCGGGGGCCGGGCCCGGTAGCGGGATCGCCCGCAAGGACACCGTCGACCGGGGCGCGGCAGTCCTGCTGGCCACTGCGGCCGAGCAGGCCAGGGTGCGGCGATTCCTCCAGGTGTCGTCGATGGGAGTGGAGTCCGTCCGCGACGGGGCCACTCCCGAAGGCGTGGACGAGGTGTTCGTCGCCTATCTGCGGGCCAAGCTCGCCGCGGAGGAGGACCTGCGCCACCGCGACCTGGACTGGACGATCCTGCGACCCGGGATCCTCACCGACGACCCGGGTACCGGCCTGGTCCGGCTCGCGCCACGGGTCGACCGCGGGTCGGTCAGCCGCGACGACGTGGCCGCCGTCCTCGCCGCGTTGCTGGACAGCCCGGCGACCGCCGGTATGGTGCTGGAACTCGTCAGCGGTGAGGAGCCCATCGAGGACGCGGTGGCGCGAGTGGCCCGAGAGGGCTCCCGCCGACACCAGTGACCGACACCGGACCGTGCGTCGCGCTCACTCCGGCCGAGTCCGGTCCGCTGGAATCCCGCGTCCGGCGTCAACTCCGGTGAACGCGATGTGAAAACTTCCGACCCGCTACGCCTGAGCCACTCGTTTGTGACGTGAGTCACTTCGACGACGTGGAATGCTGCGGGTATCGATGTAGCTGAGGCACGATGTAGGGCAGCGTCGCCCGGCCGATCCGCCTCGCCTTCCACTTCGCCGATCGTCCCGTCGTCGACCACGCCCCGCGCTTCTCGTTCGGATGGCGTGCCGTGACCCGACGCTCGGCCTGCGTGCACCCGCTCGCCCGTACCACCCACGAACTGCTTCGGAGTCCACTGTGCGTACCTCCGCCGGCACTGCCGGCGTGCCCCGGATGCCTGTGCTGGTCCTGCTGCTCGGCTCGATCACCGCGATCGGCCCGATGTCGATCGACCTGTACCTCCCCGCGTTTCCCGAGCTCGCCCGCTCCCTGCACACCACCGAGCCCCTGGTGCAGCTCACCCTCACCGCCTGCCTGGTGGGTCTGGCGGTCGGCCAGGCGCTGATCGGCCCACTGTCGGACGCGATCGGCCGCCGCCGGCCGCTGCTGATCGGTATGGCCGGGTACGCCGTCGCCTCGGTGCTCTGCGCACTCGCGCCCAACGTGGAGGCGCTGGCCGCCGGCCGCTTCCTGCAGGGCCTGGCGGGCTCCGCCGGCGCGGTGCTCGCCCAGGCGCTGGTGCGTGACCTGGTGGACGGCCCGATGGTCGCCAGCATCCTGAGCCGGCTGATGCTGGTGATGGGCGTGGCGCCGGTGATCGCGCCGACCCTGGGCGGCCAGTTGCTCGGCCTCACCGGATGGCGCGGGCTGTTCTGGTTGCTCGCGGTGTTCGGACTGGTGATGACCGGTGTCGTCGCGCTGTTCGTGCGCGAGACGCTGACCGCCGAACGCCGCCGCTCGGGCGGGGTCGTGGGGACGCTTCGGACCTACCGCAGGCTGCTGCGCGACCGGCGCTACGTGGGGTACGCCGGGATGTCGGCCTTCGGCTTCCTCGCCATCTTCGGGTACGTGTCCGGCTCGCCGTTCGCCTACCAGGTGGTACACGGGGTGTCCCCGCAGACGTACGGCCTGCTCTTCGGCATGAACTCCATCGGCATGGTCGCCGCCAGCCAATGGAACGCGCGCCTGGTGCTGCGGATCCCGCCGTTCCAGATCCTGCGGAGGGCGCTGTGGCTCAGCGTCGCCGCGGCGATGGCGCTGGTGTTCACCGCGACGACCGGCGCGTTCGGGCTGGCCGGGCTGGCGGTGCCGCTGTTCGCGCTGATGTCGAGTATCGGCCTGGTGCTGCCGAACGCCGGTGCGCTCGCTCTGAACCGGCACCCGGAGTCGGCGGGCACCGCCGCGGCCATGGTCGGGATGACGCAGTTCATCGTGGGCGCGGCGGCCGGCCCGTTCATCGGCTCGCTCGGTTCCGACACCGCGGTCCCGATGGCCGGGGTGATCGCGGCCGGCGTGCTCGGCGTCCTCGCGATCGCGCTCGTGCTCGCTCCGTCCGAGCCCCGCACCCGCGGGTCCGGCGGGGGATCCACCGACGGCGCGACGGTCGTGGACGAGGGGATCGCCACGACGATGGAGCGCGAGCAGGCGGCGCCGCTCCCGCACTGACCGGCGGCCAGGCGGGCAGACTGAGGGCCGTGACCATCCGGCGCTGGGTCCTGCACGTCGACCTCGACCAGTTCATCGCCGCCGTCGAGGTGCTTCGCCGTCCTGAACTCACCGGCCGTCCGGTAGTGGTCGGTGGTTCCGGCGACCCGACCCAGCGCGGGGTGGTGGCCACCGCGTCGTACGAGGCCCGCGAGTTCGGGGTGCGGTCGGGGATGCCGCTGCGCACGGCCGCGAAGCGGTGCCCGGACGCGGTGTTCCTGGCCGCCGACCACCCGGCGTACGAAGAGGCATCGGCGCGGGTGATGGACACCCTGCGGGAGTTTCCCGCCGTGGTCGAGGTGATGGGCTGGGACGAGGCGTTCCTGGAGGTGCACACCGAGGATCCCGAATCGGTGGCCCGCGAGATTCAGCAGGCGGTACGCGAACGAACCCGGCTGAACTGCTCGGTCGGCGTCGGGGACAACAAGCTTCGCGCGAAGCTGGCCACCGGTTTCGGCAAGCCAGCCGGGGTGTTCCGGCTCACCGAGGACAACTGGTGGCCGGTGATGGGCGACCTGCCCACCGAGGCGCTGTGGGGGATCGGGACGAAGACCGCCCGCAAGCTCGCCGACCTCGGGATCGGCAGTGTGCGCGGGCTGGCGGCCGCGGATCCACACCTGCTCGCGGACCGGCTGGGGCCGACGATGGGCCCGTGGTATCGCCGGCTCGCCCGTGGTGCGGACACCTCGCCGGTGGTCGGTACGCCGTACGTGCCACGCTCACGCAGCCGGGAGACGACGTTCCAGGAGAACCTCACCGACTGGGCCGCCGTTCACGCCCAGGTCGTCCTGCTCGCCGCGCGGGTGTCGGAGGACGTACGGGCTGAGGGCCGGCCGGCGGCGCGGGTGGGAATCAAGGTGCGCTTCGCGCCGTTCGTGACGCTGACCCGCAGCGTGCGGTTGCCCGCGCCGACCAGTGACCCGGCCGCGATCGAGGCGGGCGCGCTGGCGGCGCTGGACAGGTTCTCGGTAGAGGAGCGCACGAACCGGCACGGCGGTGACCGGGCGGTCCGGCTGCTGGGAGTGCGGGCGGAGTTCGCCGAGCAGGCGGAGTCCTGACCCTGGGGGGTGCGCCGACGGCCCGCGAGGGCGGTAGCCCACGGGTCACACCGGCAGGAGGTACCTGCGTTCGCGTCCGTACGCGGTGAAGCCGGCCCGGCGCAGGATGGGACCCGACGTCGCCACCCGGCCCTTCACCAGGCCCAGGGTCGCGCCGTGGTCGCGGGCGATCGCCAGTCTGGTCGCCAGGACCGCGCGGTAGGCGCCGCCGCCACGTAGCGCGGTCCGGGTCGCCGCACCCCACAACTGGGCCACCCCTTCGGCGAGGGTGCAGTCGCCCGTGGCGGCGGGCTCGTTCCCGGCGTACGCCACCACGCGGAACTCCCCGCGCTCCTTGATCGGCCGCGCGCAGTCGGCGAGTTCGTGGTCGAGCTGGTCGGCCGGCGGCGGTTCGCCTCCCCACACCTCCCGCGACACCAGGTGCGCGTCGGCCAGGGTCTGGGCGTCGTCGACGGGCACGCACCGGATGTCGACCGCGCCGACGTCGGGCAGCGGGCCGGTCAGGTCGTACGCGAGGACGTCCACGGTTTCGCTGAGCGCCGCACCGGCCGTGCGCAGCCAGGGCTCCAGCTCCGTGGGCCGGCTCGCGGACGACAGCCACCAGCTCACCTGGTCCCGGCCCCACCTGCGTACCTGACCGGCGACCTCCTGGACGAGGGCGTCCGCGGGCCGATCGGAGCGGCACCAGGCGACCTGGGTGCCGGAGGAGAACCACTCGGGGTAGCCGATCAGGTGGTAGTCGTCGGTGCGTACTTCCATGGCGCCGTCGGGCACCCACACCCAGTCCGCGGCGGCGGCCAGGATGCGGTCCCGCGTCCACTCACCCGCGAGGTCGATCCCGGGCGTTGGCGCTCCGGAGCCGGCCGTCATGAGGCATGACCCCCGCCGTGACCCTGGCCGTGACCGCGGCTGCGACCGCCGACAGTGGAGCCCGCCGCCGACAGCGGTGGGGACTTCGGCGACGACCTGTGTGCCGGAGCCGGTGGTGGTGTGGCCATGGCCGGTGCCGGCGTGGCCGGTGCCGGCGTGGCTGGTGCCGGCGTGGCTGGTGCCGGCGTGGCCGGCGTCGCGGACCGGATGGGCTGGAGGGCTTCCACGGGAGGCTCGGAGCGCGGGCGCTGGCGCGAGCTGTCCTGGCCAGGCGTCCGGTCGTCGCCGAGACGGTGCGGGTGCCTGTCCGCCTCGTAGCCGGGCCCGGTCTGCGGATCGGGCGTGTGGGGCGGTCGCTTGCCGGGGGACCGACTGGCCGGCCCGTCCGCCGTGTCGGCCGGGGGCGTCACGGTCGGGGACGCCGTCGGCTCGTCCGGGGCTCCTCCGGGGCGCCGTCCCTGCGAGGCCGGCGTCCGAGGCTTCCGGGCAGGCGGCGGGGTGTCGACGTCCGGCGGTGAGACGGTGTAGGGCGCCGGGTCCCGGCGGGAGATGTCGACCTCGGCGCCGGGAGCAGCCGGACCGACGCCGTTACGGGAGGGTGGCGCCGGGCGCTCGGCGGCCGGACTCCCCGCGTCCTCGGTGTTGGTGGTGAACGTCGTCGCCGGCTGGGGCTCGGGAGCGGAGAAGGCCTGGACGTAGCCGAGCACGCTGCCGAGACCGGCGACCACCCCGAACGCGACCAGCACCTGACGACGTCGGCACGCCGAGCGCGACGGCGACTCCTCGACCCACACCTGCCAGCCGTAGGGCGGTGGTCCCCATGCGGGGTCCGGCTTCCAGTGGGGAGGCGGAGTCCAGCCTGCCGGGACCGGCCAGTTGGGCGGCGCGTTGAACCGTGCGGGCATGACGTACTCCTCCGACCAAACCGATCGCGAGCATAGAGCCTCGCGCGGCCGGCCGCAGGCCATCGGTCACATGATGGATGCCCGGATCAGATCTCCCGGCGTTACGGAGCTCAGGCCACCAACGCGGGAAGGAACCCAACGCGCTTGTTGCCGGCGCACATCCAGCCCTGGTCGGTCAGCAGCACCAGCGTTCCGTCGAGCACCGGAAGCCGGTGCTCGGCTTCTCGCCAGCCGTCGAACCATCGCTGGTCCTCGCTGGTGACGACCAGCGGACCCCGGCGTACGACGACGGTCAGGAAGGTATGTCGTGGCTGCCCGAGGATCAGCCGCGGCCCGAACAGCCGCTCCGCCGCCCGCTGGATCAGGACGCCGCAGTGGCGGGCCTGCTCCGGCGCCTGCGCGGCGTCGTAGAGGACGGTCGTGTCGAGCAGGTGCTGGATCGTGCTGGGGTGCTCGACCAGCCCGATGATGACCATGCCGGGCCGCAGCTGGTGGCGCCGGGCGATCCCGGCGAGAGCCGCGGCCGGATCGCGAAGGTCCGACCTGGAAGTGGCCATACCTGATAGTGCGCCATTTTCACCACCCAGGTGAGTCGTTTTCCACAGGTGGATATCTTCATGTTGCTTTCTGTCGTACCCGGCGACCGTTCCCGGCCGCCGGGTCGGCGTGGTCGGCGTGGTCGTGGTGGTCGGCGTGGTCGTGGTGGTCGGCACCGCGCCTGGCGCGGGCCAGGACGTCGTACCTGTCGCCGCGGTAGAGGGAGCGTTCGGCCTCCAGCGCCCGGCCGGCGCCGTCCCGGGTCACCGCCTCGATCAGCAGGCAGGGCTGGCCGATGGCGACCTCCAGCAGTTCGGCGTCGTGCGGCTCCGGCAGCACCGCGAGGATGCGGGCCTCGCTGGTGGCCGGTCGTACGCCGAAGCGTTCCTCCAGCGTGTCGAACAGCGACTGGTGCTCCCACGCCACCTCGTCCAGGCCCGGAAACCTGGCGAGGGACACGTCCGTACTCTCTCGGGCCATGGGGTCCCCGTCCGCCGTCCGCAGTCGTACGAGGTGCAGGACGGGCGAACCCGGCTCGACCTCCAGCCGTGCGGCCACCCGTGGGCCGGCCGGCTCCACCGACGAGGACAGCACCCGGGAGCCGGGGGACAGCCCGCGGGCCCGCATGTCCCGGCTGAACGACGTGAGCAGGTCGGTGTGCGCGGGCCGGGGTTCGGCGACGACGGTCCCGTGCCCGTGCCGCCGGAACAGGACACCGTCCGTCACGAGTCGTTGGATTTCCTGGCGTACGGTCGTTCGGGAGATCTCGAAGTGATCGGCGAGGACGCGTTCGGACGGCAACAGCGCGCCCGGCGGCAAGCGTCCGGCCAGGTCCTCCAGTATCTTGCGCAACTGGTGGCCCTTGGGTCGGCCGGCCGACAGGGCGCCGGTCGTCAACGTGCTCGGGTCGATCTCGTGACGGGTCCGCGACATGGTCCAGTATCGACCTGGGGAACTGCCCGAGATCGTCTCGTCCTCGCTCGGCGCCTTGTGTGATCCTGGAGACGCCAGTGATCATCAGCTGGAGAGGGTGTTGCCGGATGGGTCGCCACGACATGCTGCTGGCGCGGATGCCCGAGGACCTCGTCGACGACGCCCGCAACGTCGTCGACCTCCTCGTGGGCGATCTCCGGGACTTCAGCGAGGTCGGCCAGATCGAGATCCAGCGGTTCCTCTGGATCCTGCTTCCGGTCACGTGGGGCCTGCCCTCGCAGGAGTGGCCCCGGGTCGCCGAGGCGGCCGCCCAGCTCCTGGACCTCGCCAGCCGGCCCACCCTCGCCGGGCACGCCCGCTCGGAGGAGACCCGGCAGGTGTTCGCGGCGTACGCCCGGTCGCGCGAGGAAGGGATCGAGGCCGCCAACGCCGCGATCGAGCGCACGGGCACCAACCCACCCGACACCGACCTGCTGACCTGGCGCCGGAGTGTCAGCAGCGCCGAGGCGAGCGCCTACGACGAACTGCAGCGGGTGCTGGAGACGGCCATCATCGCCGGGGAGTACGAACCCGGCCGGCCGGGCTGGCGGCGCCGGCAGCAGGCGCTGACCGAACGCTGGCTCACCACGCCGTCGCGGTACTTCCACAACGAGCGTCCCCTCGACGTCATCCACAAGGACCGCCGGCAGACCTGGATCGACGCGGGCCCGCAGATCCGCGGTCGTGTCCTCGGTCTGGTCGAGCCGCTGATCCACCGCCCGGTGACGGTGCCCTCCGCCGAGCCCGAGCCGCTGGTGTGGCTGCTCTCCCGGATCGGCGACGGCGTGCGCCTCACCCAGCGCGGGTACATCCCGCCGGAGATCGCGCGCGAGGCCGACGAGCTGTTCGGCTGGAAGCCGACGCCCGGCCGGGTGAGCCGTGAGCTGGACCTGCCGCAGTTGCGTGACCTCCACCTTCTGGTCCGCCGCCACAAGCTGGTGGTCAAGCGGCAGGGCATGCTCCGCCTGTCGGCGCGGGGCCGGGCCGCGCTGGAGGAGCCGGTCAAGCTGTGGGAGCTCGCGGCGCGGGCCTGGCTCGGCGACTCGCCGTACGACCAGGCGGTGAACGAGGTCGCCGCAGCGATGCTGCTGACCAAGCCCACGTACTGGGTGCAGATGGCTGCGGCGGCGCACGAGATGGTCTCACCGATGTTCCGCACCCTCGAGGGGGAGCCGGTCCACTGGCGGCTGACCCAGGCGGCGATCTGGATCTGGCTTCGGCGCGGGGCGATGTTCGGTTTCGTGACGTACGACCCGGAGGGCTGGGGAGGCGACCTGGGGGAGGACACCGCGGAGGACGAGATCTGCCCGGACTGCGGCGGCTCCGTCCGGAGCGGCTCCGACCTCGACGACGCCTACGAAGCCGACGCCGATGACGCCGATGACACCGATGGCAGTGACACCGATGGCAGTGACGACGATGACGGTGCCGAGGACAAGGGTGTTCACCTGTTGAGCGAGACCGGGCGGTCGGCCGCGGTGACCGCGCTACGGCTGCGCGCCAACGACCCGCACGACTGACCGGCCCGTACGACTGACCGGCCCGTACGACCGACCGGCCCGTACGACCGACCGCCCTTGGGACCGACCGCCCGAATGACACCGTCTCGGACGGCTCAGGAACTCAGCGCTCCCGGGGCGGGCACACCTCGTCGGTGAAGCTCGTCACCGCACGCAGCCACTGCTCGGGGACGTCGCGGTGCAGGTGGTGTCCGCCGGAGAGGACGACGAAGCGGTCGGCGGGTACGCACCGCTCCGCTGCCAGCCGGTCCAGGCCGCGCAACGTGCTCAGGCGGCCGGTACCGGACGGGTGGGGTTCGTCGGGCGCGACGAGGAACAGCGCGGGGACACGCAGCGTACCCACCAGGGCCGGCAGGTCCCACGGACGCGGCTGACGCAGACCGGCGAGGAGCTGCTCGGCGTCGGCGGCGGCGATCGCCTCGGTCGCGTGCGCGATGTCCTCCGGACGCCACTGGGGATGGTTGCTGCGGAGCTGGAGTTCTAGATGTTCGGGGTCCGAACGCGCGACCGTGGTCGCCGCGACGACCGCCTCGACGAGGGCGCCGCGGTCCTCCTCCCGGGAGCTGAGCGGCTCCTCCAGAACGACCGCCTGGGCGAGGTCGACGAACCGGTTCGCCAGGGCCAGGGCGACGACGGCGCCGAGCCCGTGGCCCGCGATGACGTCGACCCGGCCGGGCAGGCGTTCGGCGACGCCCTGCACCAGCGTCGGCAGGTCCAGTGGGCGCCCGTCGTGCGGACTGTCGCCGTGGCCGGGCAGTTCGACCGTGCTCACCTGCCATCCCCGGTCGGCCAGTGCGGGGCCGACCCACCACCACGTGGAGGACTGGGACAGCTCTCCGTGCACCAACAGAATCCGGCCGCGCACAGGTCCGGGGCGCTCCCACCGAATGGTCATGCCGCATATGTAAGCGGACCGGCGATCTTTCGCCACGCCTTCCCCGCCTGACCACCGCTTTTGGCCACTGGCAGGAGCGGCACCGGAACGCGCTGGTGCGACGGCCGAGGTGAGCGATGCCCGGGAAACGTACCCGTCGGCGGGCTGGGCGGGTTCCTACCGGCCGTGCGTCGTCGGCGCGCCCCTCTATCTTGACGGGGAGCGATCGGAGGGGCCGGGTGCTGCGCGCCCCGCCGGGCCGGTCGACGACCTCCGGCGGCCGGGTGCTGCCGGCCACCTAGCGAAGGAGGCGTCCGTGCGGTCGCGGACCTACCGTCAACGAGACCTTGCGTGCACCGAGTACTTCCTCGACGTACCGCTGGACCACACCCGACCCGACGGCGAGCGGATCGAGGTCTACGCGCGCGAGGTCGTGGACGCGGCGAAGGTCCACGCCGACCTGCCGCGGCTGGTGTATCTGCAGGGAGGACCCGGCGGCAAGGCACAGCGCCCGACCGGCCGGAGCGGATGGCTCGACCGCGCGCTGCGCGACTACCGTGTGGTCCTCCTCGACCAGCGGGGGACCGGCCTGTCCACCCCGGCCAACCGGCAGACCCTGCCACGACGGGGCGACGCCCGCGCCCAGGCGGACTACCTCACCCACTTCCGCGCTGACTCCATCGTCGCCGACGCCGAAGTCCTGCGCCGCGAACTCCAGGGAGACCAGCCGTGGAGCGCGCTCGGTCAAAGCTACGGCGGCTTCTGCGCCCTCACCTACCTCTCCTTCGCGCCGGAAGGACTCAAGGAGGTGTTCGTCACCGGCGGCCTGCCGCCCCTGTACGGGGGAGCGGACGACGTGTACGCGCTCACTTACGAGCGCACGGCGGAGAAGAACGCACGCTACTTCGACCGCCATCCCGGCGACCGCGACCTGTGTGCGCGGATCGTGGAACACCTGTGCAACAACGAGGTTCACCTGCCGACCGGTGAACGCCTCACCGCCCGACGGTTCCAGACGGCGGGCATGGGGCTGGGCATGCGTGGAAACTTCGACGGCCTGCACTACCTGCTTGAGGAGGCGTTCGTCGACGGCGTCCGTGGGCCCGAGCTGTCCGACACGTTTCTGACAGGAGTTGCGGGTGGGGTGAGCTTTGTGACCAACCCGCTGTACGCGGTGCTGCACGAGTCGATCTACTGCCAGGGCGAGGCTTCGGACTGGTCGGCCGAACGCCTGTACGCGCAGCGGCCGGAGTTCGCCCTCGACGCGGACACGCCGTTCCTGTTCACCGGCGAGATGATCTACCCGTTCGTGTTCGACGCCGATCCGGCGCTCGTTCCGCTGAGGGAGGCCGCCGACCTGCTCGCGGCCAAGGACGACTGGTCGGCGCTGTACGACCTGGATCGCCTTGCTCACAACGAGGTTCCGACGTACGCCGCGGTGTACTACGAGGACATGTACGTCGCCCGCGAGCATTCGCTGGCCACCGCCAACACGGTCGCCCGCCTCACCCCGTGGATCACCAACGAGCACGAGCACGACGGCCTGCGGTTGGGGGGTGTCTTCGGGCGGCTCCTCGATCTGGCGCGGGAGACCCCTTGAGCCTCTGCCGGGTTTTTGTCCACAGGTAGCGGATCGGCGTGTTTTCGGGGTCGCGTTGTGGACAACGGGTTACCTGTCGGTGGCAGCCTGTAGAGTTCGAACATGTATTCGATGACGCAGGATCTTCCCGGCGCAGGCGGCAATGGCGCCGTCGCCCGGTTGACGGCTGCGGTCGCCACCATCCGCGCCGGACTCGACGAGGCCCTGGCCACCCCGACCACCTCGGTGGAAGCCGCCCAGATGGGGGCGCTGATCGGCGAACTCGGGGTCGAGGACTCCCGCTTCGACGCGCTGAAGCTGCAG